>JAYUZL010000210.1:0-28933 GCA_043751875.1 Ferruginibacter sp. | reverse complement strand
ATTGACACAGCATATTTTTTATGAGGATAAGAATAGGAAAGTAGGCTTGGGATGGGATATAAAAGACGATTATTATCAAAAAGATGGTGACACTTTTGGGAATTCTAGCTTAATGCGATATAACAAGACAAAAAAAATTGCAATAGTGGTATTATCTAATCATCAAAACGGACAACTTGTTAGTGACGCAGTTGCTTTTATTTATGACAGACTAAATAATTGAATTTGAGAGTTTGTAGTAAAGCCGAACGCACAACACGAACTGTGTAAAAAAATAAATTTTTTTAACCAAATGTTTTATAACAACAGTCTTGGTATAAAATCCCTGATTTTACTACAGCCAATACCTTTTTCAGTAGCTTTTTGCGTAAGAGAGAATACCAAACTTTTAAGACATAGTTCGCCACTTTTATTTGACCCATATCGTCCCTATATAATCTAATGGTTTGGGGGGGGTCAAATTTCCTTGGCGAAAGGTGAATCAGTTTGAGTGGAATTTACAATTAACGTACTACTACATAATTATTCTACAGGTAATAAAAAACATTTCTGCTTTTATTTGTCAGAAACTAAAAAGGTAATTGGTTGCCTACGATAGGCATTTACTTTTCTTCCATCTTGCGAAGCAGTTGTCCATTTTGGTCCCCTTCTAATTACTCTCATCACTTCCTCTTCCATACCATAGCCAACATTTGTTTCGGGTTGTATGTCTGAGATACTTCCATCTTTAGCTACAATAAATCTTACAATTGTAGTGTATGTACCGAATGGTGCTTTCTTTTTAATGGGCACATTACTTTTAAGATTTTTTTGTAAGTATTCTTTCCATGATGCCTATCCTCCAGGAAAACTTGCTTCAATTTCAACTTTCGTAAATATCTTCAACGTATCTATTGCTGAAGTTTCGGGTAAGTCTGTCATTTGCCCAAATAAACTGATTTTAAAAAGAATTACCCAACATTAAAACAAATAGCATGCTTTGATACCTCTTTTCATTCCTCCATGCCGGTTGTTGCAAAATTATTATCTATTCCCCGCCGCTATTACGAAATGGGTATCCAACGTTACGGTTTTCATGGGCTTTTATACGCTTATCTAATGGAAGAACTTGAAAAATTTGATGGAAAAGAAACAGCAAAGGGCAAAATAATTTTGGCGCATCTTGGCAATGGTGCAAGCCTTGCAGCAGTAAAAGAGGGAAAAAGTATTGACACGAGCATGGGCTTCACACCAACAGCAGGCTTACCAATGGGCACACGTACCGGTGATCTTGACCCCAGTGTAGCATGGTATTTAATGGAAGAAGAAAAATTTACTCCAAAACAATTTAGCCATTTTATCAATCACCAATCGGGTTTGCTCGGCATATCAGAAACAAATTCAGATACGAAGAAACTAAAAAAATTGAAGCCAAAGATGGCCTGCTAAAGAGGCTTTTGAATTTTTTACTACCAATTAAAAAACCGATCGGTTCATTGACTGCTCCACCCACGGCTCAGATAATTTGGCTTTTTCAGCCTGCATAAAAGTGAGCTTTCGGAAGTACAAAGTGAAATCTGCGTAGCGCTTGGGTTTATTTGTCTTCATTTAAACCAAATAAAAAACAGGAATAATGAACCTGTTATTTCTACTGAAATAAATAAGGTGATAGTACTTGGCGATTAAAAATGCAGTCTGATTAATAAATACTTTAAATATAGAATGTGTGAATTATGTAATAATTATAAATAATTGTGTAACACATTAGGAAGCGAGATTGACTACCTTTTCAGAACTTCAAAATATTAAAATGAAAATACTACAAACAGCAGGCTTGGCGGTAATATTATACATAATATTCGCCTCATGCCAGTCTACTTCAACCCAAAAAAACATACTCTCAAATACCCAAACAAGAAATGAAATTATGCAAACAATTGCTAATGATACTGTGATGTGTAAGGAAATGCTTGGCACAATGATGAGTCACAATAATGGTATGATGATGATGCATCAACATGATATGATGATGATAGGTAACCAGGATTCTATGAGAAATATGCTTAAAAATAACAAGAGCTTAATGCGTGGCATGCTAACAGGCATAATGGAAACAGCGAATGGCGACACCAGCATGATGTCAGGAATGTACAATATAATGAAAGACAATCCGCAAATGGTGCAAATGATGGATAACAGTAAAAGGAATAATATGATGAAGGGCGCACAAACGATGAAAGTTATGAACCACTGAAATCTTTATTTACTGCCCTGTCTTAACATTTAAAAAATAAAATTATGATGAACAACAATGAACATTATTATTATGGTGGAATGCATATGGGCTGGTGGTTTTTTATCCTTGTTATTGTGTTAGGAATAGTAGGGTTAATTATCTCGTTAGAGAAAAAAAATAAAACTTATCATTTAAAAAAAAATTATGACTCTCCAATTGAACTCTGACAATAATTTAAGCATACATAAAGCATTTGGCACTAAGTTATATGCCTTGCTGTCTGAAGAGCTAAACAGATTTAGCGAACACATAACACGTTTGGAAGTTCATCTGTCGGATGAAAACGGTTCCAAAAAAGGAATAAATGATAAAAGATGTTTGCTTGAGGCCCGCATTGAAGGCAGGCAGCCAATTGTAGTTACAGGTTTAGCAAATACTTATGAGCTTGCGGTAAACAATGCAATTGATAAGTTAAAAACTTTGCTCGATGTAATACTTGAACGTGCAAGGGATCATTAGCAGCTTTGCGAAATGTAATCGATAAAATATGCTCTAATAATGAAATAATTAAAATATCAAAATGAAACAGATTAAAAATATTTCTGAAATAGAATATGAAGCAATGCTAAAATTTCCCATACATATATATCAACTTGCAGCTAACAGTGACAGTAAACTGGATGAAACTGAAAAAAAATCAGCAATCAAATTTTCTCATATAAAAACCTATTCATCCGATCCGCTGCTTACGTCATTTTATGAAGATGCTGATAAAGTTTTTGAAAAAAATATACTTCAACGTGATGAGGATTTACCTGTAAACGCAGAAGAGCAGATTGCAGGTATAAAAAGAGAATTATCAGATATAGAAAAAATTGTGATGAAGTTAGGGAAGGAATATACGAGCGTAATGCATCGCAGCATGAAGTCGTTTACTGAGCATGTATCAAAAGCACACCACAATGTGCCGGTAGACTTTATATTTCCGATTCCTATAAAAGGCTTAACGTATTAACTTAAGCAATACGACTAAAGGAATTGCATTTATTGTTTACATAGAAAACGCAAAAAAAGCCAAACACTATAAAATTATTTACATCATACAAGAACTTTTAAAAAATTAACGCACACATCAGAGTAACTTCTTAATCATAGATATTTTTTGATGACTAAAAGAAAAAAGGAAAATAATTCCCGATTAAGAAGAAAAAAGCAGGTCAAAAAAGTAATTCAGTAAATCGTTTAAAAAGGAAAAGTTTCATGGCTGCCACGCTTGGCAACATCATAATAATTTCAATTAAAAATGCAAAGGCACCCTCTGGAAATGGATTTGCATGAAGGAACTGTACCTTATTATGAAGAAGAATGTTGATCACCATTTTATTAGAAGTAAAAAAAATCATCGAAATAAAACCAGTTATGAAAGAAAGCTACGGCACATTATCAGAAACAATAAATGGTTTAAAAAAGGAAGGATATAACATAGACTTCAATACCAATAAAGAACACCTGATAAATTATGAAGGAGACATGATATTGTCTCCGGATGATTTTGAAATTGAAAAAGCTTTTCGTTTTGAAGGCGAAACAAATCCTGATGACGAGTCAGTTTTATATGCTATTTCTTCACCAACGTTTGGAACGAAGGGCTTATTGGTAAATGGCTATGGAATTTCGGCAGATGTTAAAGCAAATAAGTTGATTTCAAAATTAAAAACACATCCAATTAAAAAAAATAATGGAAAATAAATTGACCGAAGCCACTCGCCTGCGACCTGGGGACGACAGGTTGTTAAATGCAAGATTAGTTGAAATAAACCTGAATAAATTTATTGCTGAACTAAAACAGGAAACTACATGGGCAGACAGTGATCACAATTCCATCACTGTATTCAAATCTGACACTAGCACAATAGTATTAATACGAATGCGTGAAAATGCAGCATTAAAAGAACATACAGCCATTGGAAATATTAGCGTGCAGGTCTTATCTGGTGAAATAAACTTCTTTGCAGAACAACAAGCGCTTTCTTTAGGAACAGGGCAAATGATCATTTTAGAAGCAAATATTCCTCACAAACAGCTAAATATTATGGACCATTCTATAATAAGCCAAAATAATACAAACCGCATTAATTGCTATAAGCACCATCATTGTTGCAATAAATGTAAGTATGTTGAAAGTAAAATAGATAATAAGAAAAAATGAAAATATGGAAACTGAAAATACACAAAAGCCAGTTGAAACGCTATCGCTGGAATTACTTCAAAAGATGGATGCATATTGGCGTGCCGCTAATTATATATCTGTTGGGCAGATTTATTTGTACGATAACCCACTTTTAAAAGAGCCGCTAAAGCTGGAACACGTAAAACCTTTGGTGGTGGGGCATTGGGGCACTACACCGGGGCAAAATTTTATTTATGTACACCTCAATCGTGCCATTAAAAAATACGACCTTGATATGTTTTACATAGCAGGTCCCGGGCACGGTGGACCAGCACTGGTTGGCAACGTTTATTTGGAAGGTACATGGAGCGAAGTTTATCCAAACATCACACAGGATGAAGACGGACTAAAAAAGTTGTTTAAACAGTTCTCCTTCCCCGGTGGTATTTCAAGCCATGTGGCGCCAACTACACCAGGTTCTATCCACGAAGGTGGTGAACTGGGATATTCTTTGAGTCACGCTTTTGGTGCTGCTTTCGACAATCCGGGGTTAATCGTAGCCTGTATTATTGGTGATGGTGAAGCAGAAACAGGACCGTTGGCAACTGCATGGCATTCCAATAAATTTTTAAGTCCAATTACTGATGGTGCAGTGCTTCCCATTCTGCATTTAAATGGATATAAAATTAGCAACCCAACAATTTTGGCAAGAATAGACCATGACGAATTGGAACAGTTTTACAAAGGTTGTGGGTGGATACCTTATTTTGTTGAAGGTGATGACCCTACAACCATGCACAAGCTTATGGCCGCAGCAGTCGATAAAGCGTTAGAAGAAATTTATCGCATACAAGACAAGGCAAGAGATGCGAACGACACGACAAGGCCACGCTGGCCAATGATCATTTTACGTTCTCCAAAAGGCTGGACCGGACCGAAAGAAGTGGATGGTGTGCCTAATGAAGGAACTTTTCATTCGCACCAGGTTCCGATATTAGTTGATGCAGAACATCCGCAACATGTAGCGCAACTTGAACGCTGGATGAAGAGTTACAAAGCAGAAGAACTCTTTGATGAAAATGGAAAACTGAATGCCGAACTGGCTGAGTTAGCGCCGATAGGCAACAAAAGAATGGGCGCCAACCCACATGCTAACGGGGGTATACTTTTACATGATTTAATAATGCCTGATTTTCACAAACATGCCGTCCATGTTACTTCACCGGGTGCCGTAATGGAACAAGATACCATGATACTAGGAAATTTTTTAAGAGATGTAGCTGCATTAAATCTCCGATATCACAACTTTCGAATATTTGGTCCCGATGAAACAATTTCAAATTTATTAGGAGCGGTGTTTGAAACCACCAACAGGCAATGGGAAGCAAAAGAGGAAAAGAACGATGAGTTTCTTTCACCTGTGGGACAGGTATTGGATGCAATGCTGAGCGAGCACCAGTGTGAAGGATGGCTCGAGGGATATTTGCTAACAGGAAGACATGGAATGTTCAATAGTTATGAAGCATTTATTCGCATTGTAGATTCTATGTTTAGCCAGCATGCAAAGTGGTTAAAAGTAACTGCTGAATTACCATGGCGAAGAAAAATTGCATCATTAAATTATCTACTTGCCTCACATGTTTGGCAACAGGATCACAATGGCTTTACGCACCAGGATCCAGGTTTTCTGGATCATGTCATTAACAAAAAAGCAGATGTTGTAAGAGTTTACCTTCCGCCAGATGCAAATTGTTTGTTGTCTGTTTTTGATCATTGCCTGAGAAGCAAGCATTACGTAAACGTAGTGGTAGCGGGCAAACATCCGCTGCCGCAGTGGCTTACAATGGATGAAGCAGTAGTACATTGTACGGAAGGAATTGGCATTTGGCAATGGGCAAGTAATGACCAAGATTCGGAGCCTGATGTGGTGATGGCATGTTGTGGCGATACACCAACGCTCGAATTACTTGCTGCTGTTTCCATTTTAAGAGAACATCTGCCAGAGGTTAAAATAAGGGTAGTAAACGTTGTTGATCTTATGAAACTACAGCCGCACACAGAACATCCTCATGGGCTAAATGAAAAAGATTACGATTCCATTTTCACAAAAGACAAACATATTATTTTCAACTTTCATGGCTATCCATGGTTGGTACACCGTCTTACTTATCGCCGTGCAAACCGTAATCTTCATGTAAGAGGCTATAAGGAAGAAGGAACTATTACAACGCCATTTGATTTGCGGGTGCAGAATGATATCGACCGTTTTCATTTAGTGATAGATGTGATAGATAGGTTACCGGATTTAGGCAGCAAGGGCGCTTATCTAAAACAACAATTGCAGGATAAATTAATAGAGCACAAACATTATGTACACGAACATGGCAAAGACATGCCTGAAATTCTTAACTGGAAATGGAACAAAAAATGAATATACAAACATTAAAGAATACCGTTGAACAACTTTTTGCCAATGGAAAAGGACTGCTTGCAATGGATGAAAGTACCGGCACATGCAACAAACGTTTCGCTGCAGCAGGTATTGAGCAAACAATAGAGATGCGGCGTAAATACCGTGAAATGATTGTTACAACGCCGGGTTTAAATGAAAGTATCGGTGGTGCAATTTTGTATGACGAAACAATTCGCCAGCAAACAATAGATGGAGTGGCGATGGTAGATGTACTCGTAAAAGCAGGCATCATACCGGGAATAAAGTTGGACATGGGAGCAAAGCCAATGGCAGGTTTTGCTGGTGAAAAAATTACCGAAGGTTTAGATGGACTGAGGGAACGTTTAGCAGTATATAAACAGATGGGTGCACGTTTTGCCAAGTGGCGTGCGGTAATTACCATAGGCAATGGCATTCCAACTACGGCATGTATTAAAGCCAATGTGCATGCACTCTGTCGCTATGCTGCTTTATGCCAGGAGGCCGGTATTGTGCCAATTGTAGAGCCGGAAGTATTGATGACGGGTAACGATACTTTGCAGCAATGTTATGATATAACAGAGCAGGTTTTGAAAACCCTTTTTTATCAATTGTACCAATATAAAATAGACCTGGACGGAATTATTTTAAAACCCAACATGGTAATAGCCGGAGCTGAAAGTGCCCGCCAAAACAGCATTGATGAAGTGGCAACAGCAACTGTAAATTGCCTGCTTGCGTCGGTTCCTGCTAATGTACAGGCGATTGCATTTTTATCGGGTGGGCAATCGCCCGAAGAGGCTGCTGCACATTTAAATGCGATCAACAAAAATTTTAAGACTCACTTACCATGGATAGTCAGTTTTTCTTTTGCAAGAGCCATTCAGCAACCTGCGTTGAATATATGGAGAGGAAAAGATGCGAATGTAAAAGAAGCGCAAAAATTATTATACCGCCGTGCCAAACTTGATGCTGCGGCTAGGCGTGGGGAATACAATGTGGCAATGGAAGCAGAAAATATTGATAATGGAAATTAGTCTTGAGCCACTAGGTCTGCAACACTTAATGTTTTAATAGGGCATAAACAAAGCGTCTTAACCGGATATTAATCTAAATACAAAAAAAATGAAAAAAAATATCATTGAAAAGTTACCCGCAAATAATGAGTCAATAAATAAAGACCATCAATCGCCGGAAAAAAAACTGAATGAAGGCGGTTTAAATTCAAAGTTCCCGCAGGAGTATGAAGAACAGGTGAGTCCGAATATTCGTATGAAACCACAACCATTCAATAAAAAGAAAAAATAGCAAGGTCAAAAGATCATAAAAAGCGACGGGAGTATCTCAGCATGAATTTTTCAATGTATTTGATCGTAAATTTTTTATTTGATAGAGAATGAAAATAATCTGTGGACATGCCCTTAATTTATTAAAACGAAATAACAATGATTACTGCTCAGAATAAAACCGGAGATAAATTTATTCGGATTGGCATCGCAGCCGATCATGGAGGATTTCAACTAAAAGAATGTCTGGTTAAAATGCTCTCCGAAGCAAACTATGAAGTAACTGATTTTGGCAACAGCGAATTGAACAACGAAGACGATTATCCCGATTATGTAATTCCTTTGGCACATGCAATAGCAGATGGTAATATTGAGCGTGGTATTGCTGTGTGTGGCAGTGGCGTTGGTGCCTGCATTGCCGTAAACAAAATAGCCAGAGTACGGGGATGTCTGATAACAGAAAAGTTTTCAGCAAAACAGGGTGTTGAAGATGATAACATGAATATCATCTGCCTTGGCGGGCGTGTAATTACAGAAGCTTTAGCTGCGGAACTGGTAAACATTTTCCTGCAGGCAACATTCAGCGGTGCTGAAAGACACAAGCGCCGGCTGGCAAAAGTAGCAGCTATTGAAAACAACCATAAATAAAAGAGATGACGATAAATAACCTTGCAGGAAAACCGGCAGAACAGGATATGCTGGTAAACATTCCGAAGCTTGTTACGGCTTATTATACAGGCATACCTGATAGTGAAATTTCGAGCCAGCGGGTTGCATTCGGTACATCCGGTCACAGGGGATCTTCCTTCAACAATTCTTTCAATGAAAACCATATTCTCGCCATCACACAGGCAATTTGTTATTACCGCAAAGAACAGAAAATTGATGGTCCCTTGTATGTTGGTTTTGATACGCATGCCTTATCAGCACCGGCTTTTGCCACAACGATGGAAGTGCTCGCTGCAAATGAGGTTGAAGTAATGATTGCCACGGATGATGAATACACTCCTACTCCGGCTATTTCTCATGCCATCTTACAATACAACAAAAATCGAAAAACAGGCTTGGCAGATGGCATTGTTATTACGCCGTCTCACAATCCCCCGGATGATGGTGGCTTTAAATACAATCCACCCAATGGCGGTCCGGCATCTGGCACCGTTACAAATTGGATAGAAGCCAAGGCGAACGAATTGTTGCAAAACAATTGCAAATCTGTAAAAAGAATTTCGTTTACAAAAGCATTGTCTGCCGCTACAACGCATCGCTTCGATTTTTTAAATAATTACATCAATGACCTGGGTAATATTATTGATATGGATCTGATTCGTGATTCTAAAATCAATATCGGTGTTGATCCTTTAGGTGGTGCAGGCATTCATTATTGGCAGCCCATTGCAGACCGGTACAAATTGAATTTGACAGTTGTAAATAAAATTGTAGATCCAACTTTTAGTTTTATGACTGTAGACTGGGATGGACAAATCCGCATGGATCCTTCTTCTCCATACGCCATGCAACGTCTCATTGCAATGAAAGACGATTACGATATTTCTTTTGCCTGCGATACCGACCACGACCGCCACGGCATTGTTACCAAAAGTTCAGGACTTTTAAACCCAAATCATTATTTATCGGTTGCTGTTTTTTACCTGTTGCAGCATCGCACACAGTGGAATAAAAATGCAGCTATTGGTAAAACAATTGTTACCACGCAGCTTATTGACCTTATAGCAAAAAAATTGGGAAGAACTGTTTACAACGTTCCTGTAGGATTTAAATGGTTTGTTGATGGTTTGTTGGATTCGTCACTTTGCTTTGGCGGGGAAGAAAGTGCAGGTGCATCTTTTTCAAGATTGGATGGAAGCGTTTGGACAACCGATAAAGATGGATTTATTCCTGCTCTGCTTTCAGCAGAAATCACTGCAAAAATGGGAAAAGATCCCGGTCAAATTTATAATGAGCTTACGAAAGAATTTGGTGAAACTTTTTACGATCGTATAGAAGCAAAGGCAACGCCCCAACAAAAAGAAAAGTTACGCAAACTTTCACCCGATATGATCAAGCAAAAAGATTTTGCCGGCGAAAAGATTATTGATTTACTGACAAAAGCTCCCGGAAATAATGCGGCAATTGGCGGACTAAAAGTGACTACTCAAAATGGTTGGTTTGCCGCACGACCATCAGGCACAGAAGATATTTATAAAATTTATGCCGAAAGTTTTTTGAGCAAAGATCATCTTGAAAAAATTATTGCGGAAGCACAAACAATTGTAAATGCTCAATTCCAATGATACTTTAGTGCACAGTAGTACAAATTATTTAAAGAATATATTAATTCTTTCTGCAACTTCAGGCAACTTAAAACAATGAACGATCCAAAAAACGAAAACATGCCGTTAACGGATCCGCAAGGTACTGATGCGGACATGCTGGAAAAATTACAACGGGAAACTTTTGATTACTTTTTAAATGAAGTCAATCCTGTAACAGGACTGGTTGCAGATAAAACGGAACCCGGATTTCCGTCAAGTATAGCTGTTACAGGAATGGCAATTACCACCTATATTGTAGGTGTCGAAAAAAAATTACTTTCCAGAAAAAATGCGATCGAAAGGATACTTAAAATTTTGAGATTTTTTTATGACAGTCAGCAGGGAAAGCAGGCGAATGCTACCGGTTATAAAGGATTTTATTACCATTTTTTAAAAATGAATAATGGTGAGCGAGAATGGAATTGTGAATTATCCACGATAGATACAGCATTCTTTATTACAGGTGCATTATGTGCTGCCAGCTATTTTAAAAATGCTAACAGAGAAGAGACGGAAATAAGAGAACTGGCAGATAAACTTTATCGTAGAATTGACTGGCAATGGGCATTGAACAACGGAGATACAGTATGCCACGGATGGAAGCCAGCGTCAGGTTTTATTTGTTACCGGTGGAATGAAAATTATAGTGAATCGATGATCATGTATATGCTTGCTTTAGGTTCTCCAACTTTCCCCATTGCACCAGTAGCTTATAAAAAATGGACACATACTTTTAGCTTAACAAAAGTGTATGATATATCCTATCTATATGCAGGTCCGTTGTTCATACATCAGTTCTCCCACATGTGGATTGACTTTCGTGGCATACATGATGAATTTAATAAAAAAAACGGCTTCGATTATTTCGAAAACAGCAGACGTGCCACCTATGTTCACCGGCAATATGCCATTGAAAACAAACACCAGTTTAAAGGTTATGGAGAATATTGCTGGGGCTTTACAGCAAGTGATGGTCCCGGAAAAAAGAAATTAAAAATAGATGGTACACAAAGAGTTTTCTACGATTATATAGCAAGAGGCGCACCCTTTGGTCCTGATGACGGAACTGTTTCACCTTGGGCTGTTGTTGCTTCACTTCCATTTGCACCTGAAATAGTAATCGATACTATCCGCAATGCTATTGAAAAATTACAATTAAAGCCGCATTCGTATCAAGGATTTGAAGCCAGTTTTAATCCGACTTTTCCGGAAAAAATGGAGAATCTTCATGGCTGGGTTTCTAAATGGAGATTTGGATTAAACCAGGGCCCAATTGTTATTATGATTGAAAATTATAATTCTGAATTGATTTGGAAAATTATGAAACAATGCCCTTATATTGTCAAAGGTCTTCAGATAGCAGGATTCTGTGGTGGATGGTTAAACGATGATTATATATGAAAGGACTTTTTTCTGGTCCTATCTTTTAAGTTGTAGCATCGACTTATTAATTTATATTATTTCTATTTGATCATTTAATTGTGAACTTCAAATCATCTAAACCCTAATCAATAATTTTAAAAATTCTCTTAAACAGTTGAATTAAAACTACAGGCGTAATACTTGTTAAAGCTATAATTAACCAAGTACCTACATTTAAAAATTGAACCCCAATAGTTTTATTAAGTGGACTAATGAAATAGAAAACAGCCATTATAGCAATGCAAAGCAAAGTGGCTGACCAAGTAAATTTATTGCGTGTAATTTCATTATTAAAGAAGGATATTTTGCGGGATGATAAATTTAATACATGCCATAATTGCGATAAAGCAAGACTGAAGAAACTGATATTGTTACACAATTGTGGACTATATTTTAAATAATAACTACAATACCACGTAACCAATATAATAGGCAAAGCCAATAAAACCGCGTACGCATTTATGGTAAACCAATCTCTTTTAATTACAATTGGCTGCTGTGGATTTCTTGGAGGAATTTTCATTATTAATTTATTACCAGTACCAAGCCCTAATGCCAGTGCCGGAAAAATATCTGTAACTAAATTGAGGAAGAGTATTTGTAAGGGCAGAATTGAAAAAGGGAAATTTAACAAGCCATAAAAAAACACAATAAAAATTTCGCTAAGGTTGCAGGAAAGCAAATACATTAAAAAGTTTTTAATGTTTTTAAAAATCACCCTACCCTGCATAATGGCCGCCACAATGGATGTAAACGAATCATCTTTTAAAATCATTGCCGCAGTTTCCTTGGCCACCTGTGTTCCCCGTATGCCCATTGCTATACCAATGTCCGCTTTCTTTAATGCAGGCGCATCATTTATTCCATCGCCCGTCATGGCAACAATATTGCCTTTTTTTTGATAGAGACTCACCATATCCAACTTTTGCTTTGGTGTAACTCTTGCAAAAATTGTAGCCGAAAATAATTTTTCATCCGACATTTTTTTGTCTAGCTCTTTACCGTTAATGACAACATTTTCTTTTTCTGAAAGCTTTATTTTTTCAGCTATATTGAGTGCAGTTGCAGGGTGATCGCCTGTTATCATAATCACTTTAATACCTGCATCTCTGCATGATTGCAACGCATCCACCACTTCCATTCGAGGCGGATCTAAGAATCCTATCAAGCCTGCAAGCGTTAAGTCGGTTAAAAAATTATCCGTTGATATATTGTCGGCTTCCTTAAATGCAAATGCCAATACTTTTGACCCCTGTGCTTGAATATCTTCTGCCTTTTGCAGAAAAATCTTCTTATCAGCATCAGTTAACGGTTTTATATTTTCACCGTTATGAAAGGAATTACAAATTTTTATTAATTCCTCCACAGCTCCTTTTGCCGCAACAAAGTTGCCATTATCTTTTTTATGTAAAGTTGCCATTAGTTTCGTTTCAGAACTAAATGGTTCCTCTTTAATACGTGGATACGATGCGTTTATGTCTGCCGCATTTATATTGCTGGTATGTACAAATTGCAAGAGTGCGATTTCGATAGGATCGCCTAAATATTTTTTCTCATTTTTCTTTTGTTTGCTTACGGCATCGTTGCATAAAGTGGAGATGAGTAATAACTTGTCGTAGGCAGCTTTGTTTTTTGTAATTGCTCCCCCTATATCTTTACTATTTTTATCTACGGTTATATCTTCATCAAAAAAAACCAGCCTATTTACATCAATTTTATTCTCTGTAAGTGTACCTGTTTTATCTGTAAATATGGTATTGATACCACCAAGTGTTTCTACCGATGCCAGTCTTTTTATAAGTACATTTTTCTTTGCCAGCCTCAACATGCCATAAGTAAGTGCAATAATACTTACTACAGGCAGCCCCTCGGGTATTGCAGCCACAGCCAATGCTAATGCGGTTTCTACAATAAGGTAAAACTGTTTGCCCTGCAATAATCCTGTTATAATAAATATACTTGCAAATGCAGCCGTAACCAGCATTAATATTTTTGTAAGATCTCGTAGTTTTTTTTCTAATGGAGTATCATCCTTCTTTGCGGTTTCTACCAACTCAGTAATTTTTCCCAATTCAGTTTGAAGACTTGTGCCAATCACAATTGCCCTTGCATTGCCTTTTACAACAGATGTGCCTTTGAATATTAAATTGATTTTGTCAGCTAGAGCTACGTCCCTTTCTATAATTTTTATATGTTTTTCAACCGGTAAAGATTCTCCCGTAAGTGCGGACTCATCCACTTCAAATTGATTTACTTCCATTAACCTTGCATCCGCCATAACGATATCACCCGCTTCTAACTCCAACAAATCTCCAGGCACAATTCTTTCAGAGTTTATTTCTTTAACAGCACCGTCTCTCCATACTTTTGAAATACTTATGTCCATTTCCTTTAGTGCCTTCATAGAATTACGGGCTTGCAATTCCATAAAAAAACCCAATGCTGCGGTAATAAAAATTACCGCAATAATGGAAAACCCTTCAATCCAATCTTTATTGAAAAAAGAAAAACTTGCGGCTATCACCAGCAATAATATTATCGGACTTTTAAATTGTTCCCATAAAATCAACAAAATACTTTTTTGCTTTTGCTCCGCATAATTATTTAAACCATACTTTTTAATTCTTTCATCAATGTTACTTTCTAATAAACCTGTCTCAATATTTACATCAAGCAACTTTGCAATATCGTCAGCTTTTACTGAATGAGCATTTTCTATTGGGATTATGTTATCGTTCGTTGTTACCATAGTTTAATTTAATGATTGCCTGCTTTTCTTTTCGTTATGTTGAAGATATTTAGGAGAAATCACAGAAAATCAAAAAATATTTTCTTCTTATCACTTCAATATTCTCTATATCGAGCTTATTTTTTCAAAGCTATTGTTTCAAACTTTTTAACTCTAAAAATGTGTGAATAATACAACTTATTTAAATAATTATATAACACTTTGCACACCTTAGTTCAACATTACTACCATTGGATTTGCTTTTAATTAATAATTGTAACAACAATCGCTAATACTAAGAACACATAATACTAATGATAATTGTATGCCATCACTCATTTTACTTCGACACGGACAATCTACCTGGAACCTTGAAAACAAGTTTACCGGAGTAATAGATGTAGACCTCACAAAATTAGGTGAACAGGAAGCGATGCTCGCAAGCGTCCTTTTAGAGGATTATATAATTGACATAGCATATACTTCAGTTTTAAAAAGAGCATTGCTTACACTCGCTATTATTTTAAATGAAATGGGGAAATCTATTCCTGTAATAAAATCTGCGGCATTAAACGAAAGAAACTATGGCGACCTACAAGGCTTGAATAAAACCGAAACAGTTGAAAATTATGGTGCTGAACAAATGTTGTTATGGAGGAGAAGTTACGATACAGCTCCCCCAAATGGTGAGAGCCTCAAAGACACTTATAACAGAGTAATACCATACTATAAAAAAGAAATTGAGCCGCAACTAAAAGCGGATAAAAATATCCTGATTGTTGCGCATGGCAATAGTTTGAGGGCTTTAATGATGTACTTAGATGGATTTAATGCAACTGAAATAGCTGATATAGATATAGCCACAGGCATCCCCAGGATTTATGAATTTTCACCCGATCTAAAATTAGAAACTGCAAATTATCTGGAAGAATAGATTACCATCAAATTGTAAAAATTTACCTGCTGTTAGACAACCTACCACGATTGAACGATCCTCTTTAAATTATAGTAATGAAAGAGAATATTATCGTAGTACAAGGCAATTATTAAAAAAAAGGATGCAAGAAAAAGTGTTTTTAATTCATAGCTTCTAAAAATAAAACCACCGGCAAAGCAGCCTAAAAAAAAGTACCCTATAATTGCCAGTTTTAGCTAAATGCTTTTTTTAAGTTGTTTTGCTTTAATCGTTTTTTTGTAAAAAAACATTTGTGATAACTCAATTCCCAAATCTGTAAACAGCTCTGTTAAATGCGTTGTGCGCACTTAAGACTGAGAAGCTTTTGTAACCAAAGAATTTTGCAACCTTATGGCAAATAATAAAGTATAGGCTATTATCTGTCAATTAATATTTGATAAAGCAGCACTGCTGCCAAAAATACCAACAGCCGTTAAAATAATTATTTTAATCGTCATGGGAATAGCATAAAAAAGTGAATGCTTTATTCTTGAAAATATTTCAATTTAAAAATTTGAAACAAATGCACCAATTAAAAATGATAAAATAAAGAATAGATAAACAACGGTAATTTGATACCTTTTATTTGATAGCTCTTCAGAAAAGTAAGCGAAATGCCCCTTAACATTTATGGTAAGTGTTTTTACAGATAATACACCTGCAATATTTATGATACTTGCAACAAATCAAAGTATAGAAACTAGCCTGAGGTTATGAATATAAGTTCTATTTTTACATTTGTGCTTAAACATTTGGTGCGTTTGCTGTAACTATAAATTTACAAAAACGAAGCGTATTAATTAGCACAAATACGAAGCGATATAAAGTATTATTCATAAAAATTAATGTGTTAATGATACAACTCTTTTATTTTATTATATAACACTTCTCGATATTTAAATACGCAACTTTGTGTAGTTAAAATATTTTCTTACAAGAAAACGCATATTAAAAACTAAAGAAAATTATGAAAAAAATATTAATTGCGTTGGACTATGATACAACTGCACAAAAAGTTGCAGAAATTGGTTTTTCTCTTGGCCAAAATCAGCAGGCAGAAATAACATTACTCCATGTTACCGTAAACCCATCTTATTATGCATCTCCAGTTTATAATCCTATTATGGGATTTGGTGGTTTTTCCAATTTAGATTTGTTAGCACCGGATATGATCGATGAACTAAAAAAAACATCGCTTCATTTTCTCGAAAAAACGAAACTGCACCTTGGTGATGACAATATAAAAATACTGGTGAAAGAGGGAAGCACAGCAGAATTAATTTTAGAAACAGCTAAAGAAATGAATGCTGATATAATTGTAATGGGAACTCACAGCAAAAGTTGGCTGGAGAATACATTGATGGGAAGTGTAACAGAACACGTTTTCCACCATGCGGCTATCCCACTTTTTATTATTCCTACAAAAAAGCATGGATAGTTTAATGATTTGTTTTTTAAACTGTTTTCTACTTTCGTGAAATTAAATTAAAAGTTTTTCTGTTTTAACACAAATCCTGCATTACCACAATTGATTAAAAAGCAATAAAAAGGAGTACTGTAAAAGCTAAAAAATTACATGAACGAAAAGAATTAAAAAAAGCAAAGACGTATGTTATAATAGAATCCATTGGCTCCGTATCTCACTCAGTATTAAGCAGAGCCATTATAAAAAAATAATCAAAATATAACGTTGTCATCGTTTGTAGCTTGCTAAGATTAGTCTAAAAGGCATCACCTTTTGACAATTATAAAAAAATAATTGATGGGGCTGTAGAAATAACTGAAGATAATATTATGTATAAACTTACTTTTGGAATGGGCATAATTATCCCCGTCCATGCCAAATATTCCTTCATTGCAGAAAAACGTTTTAAAATGATTTCCACAGTAATTAAAAGTGGATTCGAGGAATAATCGCTATCTGCTGTACTCTATAACTGCATATTTTTTTTAACCCGTTCATTTTGAGTGCTATCATATTGTTTGGATTACTATTTGTCGTTAATATTGTCAAATGATGGCTTTTGGCTTAAGATGAAACTTTACATAAAATACATGGTTAGCATTCGTTGTAAAATGGTGGTAAAGGACGCATTTAAAAAACTTGGTCTTCATTATATAACAATCAACTTAGGCGAAGTACAAGTATTGGAGCAACTAAGGCCGAAACAACTCGAACAGTTAAAGGATATCCTGCTTATTTCCAAACTTGTACTGATGGATGACAAAAAAGCGATTCTGATTGAAAGAATTAAATGTGTGATTGTAGAAATGGTTCATTACGCCGATGAGCTTCCCAAAACAAATTTCTCTGCCTATTTAAGCAAAAAGCTAGGCCATGATTATACTTACCTGGCAAATATGTTCTCCGAAACACAAGGCATAACAATAGAACATTTTATTATTGCTCATAAAATAGAACGAGTAAAAGAATTGATTATTTACGACGAACTAAATCTTACTGAAATAGCCGATAAACTTCACTACAGCGGCGTTGCACACCTCTCCCGCCAGTTTAAAAAAATAACTGGATTAACACCTTCTTTTTTTAAAACATTGAAAAATAAAAAGCTTACAATGTTGGAAGATGTTTGAGTTTAGCTTTTAATGTATTTAATATCTATATCATTATACACCATCTTACGAGTCTACTTATAACATTTCATTGTGAGATCGGAAAAGAATTTCAACAAATTTTTTTTAGTATCAAGACTTATTGTATTAAAACAAGCCGCTAGAAAACATCAGTTTTGCAAATATTTTTTTTGGTCTAGGTTACCAGAAGTCTAGGTAGATGGTATTTTCTATGAAAAATTAATTAGTTATTAAGGTTGTTTTTCATTTTTAAGAGCTTCGGAACCGACTGGTACTAAATTTTTAAAAAAATTAATCATTTATTTTATAAAACTTTTGAATGAATTTTAATAAGTCTCTTATTTTTTAGATTTGATATTAATACTAAGGTTGTTTAAATATTTTATATTCACTTAACCAATACAAATAAGAATATACAGACCCTTATAGATAACGATAACAAAATTGCCAGAATTACTATGGAGCAATTGGCCAGTCAGGTTAAGGACATTGTAGTTGTCGGTGAATATGCAAATGCTGTGGATGCGTATAATTTTTTGCAGGACCAGACTGTAGAACTTGTTCTGCTTGATATTGAAAAGCCAGGCATGACTGGTTTAGAACTTATTGTAAACATGGGAAATAAAAAACCCATCATTATTTTCACAACTTCTAAAAAAGAATATGCTGCTGAAGCTTTTGACTTAAATGTTGCTGATTATATTGTAAAACCTGTGGCGCCTGCTCGGGTTTATACAGGCCGTAAATAAAGCCAAACAAATATTAAAAGTAATACCGAAGAGATAAAAATGGATGCTGATGAGTTTATTTTTATTAGAGATTCTAATGATGTACGCAGGTTTAAATTAGATGATATTTTATTTGCCGAAGCCATCGGCAATTTTGTAAAACTATACACAGTTCAAAAATTTTTTGCTATCCATACTACTTTAAAGGCTGTAGAAGAAATATTACTTACAAGCAAATTTATAAAAATTCATCGTTCATACATTGTAGCAATTATAAAAATAGATACTATAAAAGATGGCGCTTTAGTGGTAAATGGAAAATCTTTGCCGGAAGCAGACACTTTTAGGGCGGAACTAAATAAAAGAATGAATATTCTTTGAATTATAATACCCTTTTTATAAAGATAAGCCTTTAAAGTACTGCCTTTTCACCGACTGCAAATGCCTCTTTGCCGATTGTAGCTTGCATTGCTTTTACACAAAGTTATAGTCAGCCAAAAAAAACAAAATAAATCGATCCAAATAAGTTGGCTTAACAGTAACTCACCATCTTTCTTTTTTTTATTAATTTTTAGGTAGATAATAGTCTAACTCTAAAAAATTAAAATAAGGTAACAGCAAAGATTTTGAACATTAATACTATGGCATTTATTTGGTTTTTATTTGCTCTTAGGCCGTGGTGATCCTACATATTTATTTTATCATTTTTTAAATTTCATATTATGCATCATTTAGTGCTCCGTTCATCAATTATGCAAGTTTGGCAATCATTTAATGGTTGGCGTGTCACCGTCATTCGTGGAAGGTTTAGTTCCCATATGCGTTATCCTATTCCAGGTTCTAAGTGTTGGTTAGCTTTGCTTCCATAACATTTGTCCTTCGGGTTTTTTTTGTTTTTTAGAAATTGTTTTATACTGTTGTAAAAGAACATAAAGTATCTGCATCACTTTCCAATCCAAAACATTTTGCAGCTATTGGAGGAACGACAATTGCTGCAAATGAAAACCCCTCCGCAGCCAAACGCAAAAAAATAACGGCTCGTTCCTCACCATCAATTTTATTTGCGTACAGATGCAAACCTTAGCTTCTTAATATTGCCTGCAAGCAGTCTCTTTTAAGGGCTATGCCACTTTGTTCTATAGCCCGTACTAAGCCGGGCTAAGTTGCCTGCGCTTGCAGCCGCTCACCAAAAAAACACATGCCACAAAGGCTTTGCCGTTTCTGTCATGGTTTTGCTACCCTTCGCTGCCCCGCAGTCCGTCGGCTATTTTATTATTTTTTATCAATGCTGGCTTCGCCTTTCTGTAGTAAAAAAATATAAAAGCCTCCTCCTCATTTTTAGATCGGTCGCAACGGCGGTTTTGCCTTTACACAGCTGCTTTGAAAAACCGCCTGCTCCCTAGGCGCCCCCTGCTGTCGTCTTGCTGCACTGTCACAAGGCTATGAGTTGCTTTTGTGTGATAGCACCGCTTATAGCTTCGCTATGCACCACCACACAAAAGCAGCCACGTTGTTTTGCGGGCTTCATGGCTTGCCCCCTCGCCGTTTCTCTACCCTACATTTTTATGTCGGAGGCAAGCCATGAAGCCCGCACCCAGCAAGCCAAGGGCGCAGTGGGAGTCGCAGGGCAGCAGTAACAACAGGAACTGTACAGTTGTTTTCATTAATTACAAAAGCAGAAATACAGCAGGAAAGTTTTGGATCTATTTGACAGGTCAAACAGAAAAACTATCAAAACAAAAAAGTATAAAAAAAAGCCGCAAAAATATCAATGCAGCCTAACGCACAAATCCTATAAAAAAACAAAAAGACAGCCGCCATAAACACAAGCCCACCGCACAAAGTCCTCATTTATGCGTCTTGTGCTTTTGGTTTTTTTAACTGCATCGCTAAGGCAACTGCTTTCTTTTTTTTCCTTTTTTCTTTTGGAAATATTACTTAAAAAAATTATTAAAATGAAAAATGCAAATGACAATTTTGGAAGTAGCAATGGTTCAGAAGATTTCTATTGCCACAGACCTTCTATGATCCTTTACACAGATGCTGTAAAAGAATTAGCCGAACTAAGTTCAGCTTACTGGCTGATTGATTTAATTATTAGCCATCAATGCAAAAAAGATGTAAATAATGAAAGGTTTCAGGTCTGGGTATTAACTCGGGTTAAAGACAATGTTTTTAAAATTGTTGCCACAGATGGAAACAACAACAGAGTAACGAGTCAGGTAATTCCATTCAGTGATTTTCCTTTTGACATGGCAACTATTTGGCTTGTTGATGGCTGCTTAATGTTGCCTTGCAAGTATTAATGCAAATGCTTAAAAAAGGTTGCTTCTGTACATGCTGCAAAGCCAGGTGTATAGTTGCAACTTTTGCATCGTGTTTTTTATTCAACAAAAATAGCTACGGCAGCCCACCGCACTTTGCTTGACGTAAAAAAACAAAAAGACTACAGCATAAACGCAAGCCCAACCCTCGAACCCATCTTTGATTCCGTTTCCTTTTGGTTTTTTATCTGCCTTCGTTGAGAGATGCTTATAAAAATTCACAGTAATGCAAAAGCAGCTTCGTATTATCAGTTCCCGGCACATTTCATTATGTCCGCTTAGTCTTTCACTTCAGCAGTTTCCTCCGCAGGTCTCCAGGCTTGCAGTCAGTAAGCGCGTTCGCAGGTTAGGCGTTTATATGCGCCTCTTGCCAGGTGTTTCAGTTTTTAGTCTTCCATGCGGTAGCTATCTATGGTGTTATCCATCAGGCCGCCGTTGGTTATCAGCATTGCCCTTTTAAGGGCTTTGCTTTTCTTTTTTTTGACTTTTGACAGGTTGACTTGATTCGGGGATAAACCGACCATAAGCAAGCCATCAGCCCACCATCAGCTACCTTGATTAAAAAAGGTTTAGACATAAAAAAACCCTGTGAGAACACAGGGTTGTAGTTAAAGGATATAACGCTTAAAATATATCAACGACTTTGAGTGCATTGCCTGAGAAGAAGACAGAATAACTGCTTCCAACTTGTTGCACAAACTCAATACCTATGCAGAACATTACACCTGCATCAGCTGTGAGTGTTGGTGTACCAGGCAGCGTTGCTGTTACCGTAGTAGCTGTTGTGATGGGTGCATTTAATGGAAGGTATCCAGAGTATTATACATCCGATAATTCATTGTTTGCAACATCGATCGGTTCGTAAGTTCCTGTCTGCTCGTTGTAAGCAAAATCAGAGATACAAGCCAATGCAGTTAGCAAACGAAAATGGGTTGCACCTGATGGAGCATTAACCAAATTTGCAGGATTAAAGGCATGCACTGTTAATGTTGCTGCATCTCGAGCTGCTGTATTTGAAAAAGTGTAAGGTGCAGTAAATGCCCCTTCCAAGCTTGCGTTTCTATCGAAAGCAAAGCCGATTAAATATTGCTTTTCCTGAGAGATCAAGATGGCTCGATAACCCCTTGCTTCTGTCTGATATTCCAAATTTATTTTCTTAATAACTCCAGTTAGGCGCCCGGTCATTTGAAGATCGCTCATTTGTTTGATTACCTGACTTAGCCCTGTACGAATAGATTTGCCGACTGTTGCACAGCCACCAAATTCGTTCATGTTTTCACGGGTTCTTGCAAACTCAGGTGCTGATTTTATTTGCTCACCTGTTGCACCGCCATTTAATCCTGCGAAGTCGCCTGATAGTCCTTTAATTTTAAAATGCCTTACGCCACCCATTGACCCTGAGTATCGTGTAAGACCGGTTTGTTTTGCTATTGGAAATTGATTTTAAAATTTTTATTGAGGATGTTTTAACCTAATAAATCAAAAATAAGTTCTCTCAATATCAATTTAAAATTGACGCTTCCGTTACTGCCGTTTTGTACACATTCTTCCATTAGATGTTCTTATTTCCTGCTTTAAATAAAGTAAATTTGTAGTAGGCACAATAGATCAAAAATTTCTTTAAAAGTTAGGCGAGAAAATAAAAATTTCAACAGATGGAAAGAGTATGTATTTATCCAAAAGATGTAAAAATTGTTACCGGTAAGAGTGAGCGTTGGGGCAGGGATGTAATTAAAAAAATCAAAACTCATTTTGACAAACAGCCACCTCAATTGGTTTCAATAGATGAGTTTTGCCTATTCACAGGGCTCTCGGCTTCGATAGTTAAAGAGAAACTAAGGGCTTAAAAAAATATAATTTCATTTTATTTGTTTACTTTTATTATGCAGTATTGTATGAGGTGGTTGAGTAGAATTTGTGAGATAAAAAAGAGACTAAATCGAGACCTGCAAGGAGTATAACGCTAAGATGTAACATCAGAAAGAAACACAGAGTTAGGTTCAAATCCCGAGTTCTCCGCTTTTATTAATACAAAACTCATTAAACCCCTTCAAATCTTAGTATTTGAAGGGGTTTTAGATCGGTGCAATTCCAATATATAGAGGTAATAATTAAAGAATGATTTGTAATTATTCTTTTGGCAATTCATTGGTTCATTTATACATTAAGTGAATAGGTACATATGCCGAATACACTAAACTTTGCAATAACAACAAACAATACACTGTCGAAAATTATTAAACTTATTATCATGGAAACGATACAATATAAAATCATTAAGACCGCTTCACAATACAACAAATATTGTAATTCTCATGAAGCATTGGTTTGCGGTGGCAAAAAATCCAAAACCTTACAGGAAGAAATAGAATTGCTAAACCTGCTCATTGAAAAATATGATGCGGAACACAATACTTTTAATGATGTAAATCCTATTCAATTACTGAAATCATTGATGAAAGAACATAAAATAAAAGCAGTTGAATTGGCTAAAGTTCTAAATGTTAGTGAAAGCTTAATTTCGGATATGTTTAATTACAAAAAAGTTTGTCTAAAGAAACTATCCGTATTCTTTCTGAAAAATTTAAGCTAAACCAAGAGGCTTTTAATAAACCGTATGAATTAAAGGTAACTGCAAGTCCAATAATCAAAAGAGCTTCACGGATGAAGAACACAAGAAAAAGTCTAAAAACGGCTTAATTATTTTCAGTTATTTGGAGTGATTCGTATTCTTAAATAGCTTCTCACTTTAATGCTGATGAGATACCACTGTATGAAAACGATAAACTTTGTTTTTTGTGACAAATTTTCTGATAGGGTTATCCCGAATTGTTGATTGCTATAACTTCAAGCCGCACTACCAAAGTTTATATTGGTGTCAAAATTTTTCGTTACACAAATTTAATTCCAAAGCATCCGCAAATTTCTGTAACCTTTACAAAATCCGGCGGTCCTGCAGGCAACTTACTCAGTTCTTCAAACATATTTTCAAGTCCTGCAGGAAAAATATCCAAATACACTTTTGCATTACTTATTCCAACAACTTTCCAGGTATGCGGAATATTTCTTGGTAAAAATATCGTATCGCCACTTTTTATAACCGACTTCTTGCCACCAACTGTAAATTCAACCTCACCTTCAAATACTTTATACACTTCGTCTTCGTTTTGGTGCACGTGCATTGGAATTTGAGTGTTTGGAGGATTATCTTGATAGATCGCCAAAAACTGTCCATTGGTGTCCTTTCCTGTTAGTTTAAATTGTTGGTGGTCGCCAA
Organism: Ferruginibacter sp.; assembly: GCA_043751875.1. Taxonomy (GTDB): domain Bacteria; phylum Bacteroidota; class Bacteroidia; order Chitinophagales; family Chitinophagaceae; genus Ferruginibacter. The sequence goes on along the minus strand of JAYUZL010000210.1, from coordinate 4,487 downwards.
GAATGTTTAATTTTTTTCCGTCATTTTTAAGCACAATTTTTTCTTTCATAAGTTTTGATTTTTTTCTTTGGTTTAGTTTGTTGTCCAAATAATTTTGGAACACTTAATAAAGAACTAAATCCAAACAGGCTTGTAGTTGCAATAAATTTTTTTCTGTCCATTATTGATAATTTTTTAGTTACAAAAAAGATTGCTTCTGTTTACACCAACGAATGTGGCTTGGCTATATGATTATTTATGAATCGGAACTGTTACCTGAGCGGCTTATTTTATTAAAAATAAAGTTAATAATTAAAGTTCAATTTAAAATGTCAAGTTGAAGCTATTGTCTGTAATTGATTTGATGCCGATTCCTGTTCTGTTAGCCACCCTATTGCCAAACCCCTTGCCTGATGGCGCTTATCTGTTCATCAGCAATGCGGTTGTTTTAAGTATACTTGTGTTTAAATCTCATAATGAACATCTACATAAAATATGGTTTGCAACTGCTGCACAATGTAATACAGAAGGATTTAGAAAAGCAAAACCTATTCCAAGGTTTAATAATTTGAATAAAGTTTTTATAAGCGTAGAGCTGCCAGAAAAACCCGTTACTCAGCTAAATGATATTATTATTTTTTGGCAATTACGAAGATTGTACCATGATTTGAATCAGCTATAGTTTTGACAATCGTCATGTTTTAGAATTAACCATCTCTCTATTTTTACTAATTATATTAGGGGTGCAATAACAAAATGTAATGCTGCCCTTTTATCAGGCTTAGGCATTTATTTATTTCGTTTCCAAATAAATGCAGCCGCAAATTGAAAGGTGAATGATCAATTTCTTTTATGTAAACGTATAGAAAAATTAGAAGTCTTGGTATAATTTATCGACTAAAATGGAATAGGCGAAGGGATAAAAGTAAATTCCTACAGAGAAAGAAAAAGACAAATGGTTAAGCAAGTATAAAAATATTCTTTCCTATATTGTATTCGAAAATAATATTCTGACCCTTGGCTCTTAATTAAAAATATCATTTAGCAAATCCCAAAAAGCATAGAAGAAAAATTAGCTGAAAACCAAAGCCTACAGCAACAAGGTAAATAATTAAATAAGCAGTATCAAATTCAACATAAACATTAAATGATTATCTAATTTTTACAAATGATCTTAATATGCAAAGAAAAGATTTTATAAAACTTACCAGTGCAACAAGCATTTTTACTATGTTGGGCGGCACTGCCTGGTTGTTGCAAAGTTGTAATGGACAAAACAACATGAACATGTCCGCCAACAGCATAAAAATTATAGAGGGTGATTTTTCAACCCCGCTCCCATCACCTCCGGCATTCGATTTAAAAAATACAACTGCATTTGAAGCAAAGCAAACACAGGTTGAAATATTAAAAGGAAAAAAAACAAACGTGTATGGTTATTATGATGGCATGTTGGGTAAAACTTTTGTTGTAAACAAAGGGGATGTTATCAGTCTTCAATTTAATAATTCGTTGCAGCAGGCTACCAACATACATTGGCATGGGCTCATTATACCTGCAGAAATGGATGGCTTTCCTTCGGCTGTAACATTGCCCGGAAGTACGTTTCAATACAAGTTTAGCATTAATCAAAGGGCTGGAACCTATTGGTATCATCCTCATCCTGATGGGTTAACAGCTGAGCAGGTAATGCAGGGTTTAGCTGGTTTTTTTATTGTACGAGATGAGGAAGAAGCTGCACTAAAATTACCCGGCGGGGATAGTGAAATAGCTTTTGTTATTCAGGACAGGCGTTTTAAAAGCAATGGCGACTTTGACTATAAGCCTACCAACATGGAAGTGATGACAGGATTTTTTGGTGATTACATTTTAGCGAACGGAGCATACAATCCTTACAAAGCAGTAAAAGCCGGATGGATCCGTTTACGCATCATTAACGGATCCAATGCAAGAGTATATAACCTGGCATTCAGTAATGGGCAAAATTTTGCTGTCATTGGTTCTGATGCAGGTTTACTAACAGCACCTGAAACAGTAAACAATATTTTGATTGCTCCCGGTGAAAGAATTGATATGCTGATAAATTTTACAAGTTCGCCAAACAAAGAAATTTTTCTTGAAAGCAAAACCTTTGATGGCGGCGGCGTACAGGGTAAAGATTCATTCAAAATTCTGAAGTTTACAATTGGCGAAAAAACAAATGAGGCTTTTACATTACCAACAACTTTATCTGCCATAGAAAAAATTAATCCTTCCTCTTCAACAAAAACAAGAACATTTGACATCAGCAATGCATCTATGCATGGAGGCGGTATGATGAATATGGAAACTAACGATAAAAACGATAAAACCAATGGTGGCATGGGGCAAACAGGCATGAATAAAATGAAGATGGGTATGCACACCATTAATGGAATTGCTTACGATGCTGCCGTTATTAATGAAACGGTTACGGCAGGCGCAACAGAAATATGGATATTCGATAATAGTAAAGGAAGTGAAATACACCCAATGCATTTTCATGGCAATCATTTTCAGGTTTTAGAAAGAACGGGCGGCAGAGGAAAATTAAGTGCTACCGAAAAAGGATGGAAAGACACAGTGATGCTACTGCCAGGCGAAAAAGTAAGTGTAATAACTACTTTCTCTCAATTTAAAGGAAAATATGTTTTGCACTGCCACAACCTTGAACATGAGGATAGCGGAATGATGCTGAATTTTGAAATTGTATAAAACCAACATGGCGGATTACAAACATTTCGCACCGCAATATATTTTTAAAGCTGATTTTAAATTTATGTTGAATGGCATAAAAAAAATCAACGGGCAACAACGTAATTGAAGGGCAGGCAACAATGCATTTGAAGAAAATTTAAATTTTTTATAAAATGATGAATAATAATAATTATTGGGGAATGGGTTGGGGTATGTGGCTAATTCCGATTGCTGTTATTGTAATAGTTGTTTTTTTATTGAAAGGCAGAGGCTCAAAGTAAAATTTCGAAATCATTACTTGGTTAATTTATAGTAGTGTGCAAGTTTTTAAATTGGCTCAACTTCTTGATGTAATCGAAGGGTTAATGTGTTGATATGTTCAATTATGAAAAAGGCTTATCAAAAGAGACGATCCGCATTCTTTCTGAAAAGTTTAAGTTAAATCAGGAGGCTTTTCGAAGACCAAACGAATTACTTGTATCGGTAATTTTTGGAGTCAAAAGGAATTTACGGTCGAAGGACACCCTAAAAAAACTCGCAACAGCTTATTTGTCTTAAGGTATGTTTTTCTAGGAAATTCTCCAAACATACTGCTGGGCATATCCATTAGGTAAAGGATATAATAAAATAGTATTAATTATCTTACACTGATTGATCGTTTAGTGTCACCATATTACCCAAAAGTTCCCATCAGTTTTATTTCATTTCGGTATAAAATTATCTTTTTATCATTCTCCAGTTTTTTCAGCAGCCTGGATATTACTACCCTTGAAGTATGTAATTCCTCGGCAATAAGATAGTGAGATGCTTTTATTACACTTGAGCCACTTAAACGTTGCTTCTCTTTTAAGTAAGAGATGAGCCGTTCATCCAGCTTATGAAACGCAATACTTTCAATAGATTTTAATAACTCAATAAAACGTTCATTAAAACCATTCATGATGTAGTTTTTCCAACTAGGATAAGCACATAACCATTCATCTAACTTTGTATTTGGTATGGCTATGAGTTCTACATCCTCTTCGGCTATGGCTTTTATTTCACTTTTTTTAGCTTCTACACAGCAACTGTATGCCATAGAACAGCTTTCATTGCCGGTTAAGTAATACAGCAGTATTTCATTTTTATTTTCATCCAACCGATATACTTTCACAGTACCTTTTAAAACAATTGGCATCATGCGGATGTATTTGCCGTAATCAATAATCAAATCCCCATCTTTAAAACACTGCCGGGTACCAAACTGCCTTATTTCCTCTAAAAGGGCCGGCTCAAATACATTTTTTAGGGTATCTAAATTGTCCATATTATTTAATGAAATTGTATCCAAAAAAGGTTAATCCAATATAATAAAGTGTTGATAAAAATACTAATATTACAAGCAATTTTTTAAATAATATTTTTCAAAGTTTACCAGATTTTAGGGTTGTAAAGTTTTGGTAAACTAAGTATGAAATGTATCAGGTTGTTTTTATAAGATAAGCGATTAAAAATATACTAACTAAAAATATAAATGAAATTAATACTGTAATTAGCAAGGAAGAAGGATGGTAAAAACCGGCCTTCAGTTGATTTTCTGTTTGCTTAAACCTGATGTAGGAGAGTACTGCAGTTAACGTACCTACTGCCACAAGCACTATTCCTACTATTGCCGAATAGCCTCTGCTTTGTACAATATTTTCCTTTCCAAGTAGTAATGAAATCTGTTTAATAAACAGAGAAAACTTTACTACCACAAAACCAAATGCCATAATGCCGATGCTTGTACGTATCCATGCAAGGAATGTGCGTTC
>JAYUZL010000209.1:0-5630 GCA_043751875.1 Ferruginibacter sp. | reverse complement strand
GATTGGTGGGGTACAAAATACAGATGGGGTGGTAATACTAAAAAAGGTATTGACTGCAGCAGCTTTACAGGGTTATTAGTGGGGTCAGTGTTTGGTTTTGCATTACCCCGAACAGCGAGGCAACAGTATGCAGTTTGTTCTAAATTAAAAAAAGTTGACATGTTGGAAGGTGATCTTGTGTTTTTCAATACAAGAGGCGGAGTTAGTCACGTAGGAGTTTATTTGGGTGATGGGTTTTTTGTACACTCAAGCAGTAGTGGAGGTGTTACAATCAATAATTTAGATGAAAGTTATTATTCAAGAAAGTTTATTGGGGGAGGCAGAATTGAATGAGATCAATATGCAACCTTGAATTGATATCAAGATTTTATAAAAATTATCCCGCAATTGAGCGGGTTTTTGTTTTTTACTACTCTTTGATGACTTGTGTTTGATGTTTTTTAATGAAAGGATACACAACCTTAATTCAAAATTTCGTGTTTTAGTAAACTTATAATTTTGTAAAATAAAATTACTTTCTTAATGAAAGTTTGAATTTTGTTGAGTTGTAATAGAGCACTGTTGATTACAATTGCTTACCATAAGACTTCGATCGGCCTAGTGAATTTATAATTTACTTGTCATAAAATTATCCTGCAGATTTGCAAATCTAATGAAGGCAGCGTTGAACAAGTTTGCATTAATTCATTAAAGGTTTAAACACTATTTAATTATTGTTTCTGATTCATTTTTTGAAAACACATAAAATTTTTTATTCACCATAAACGTTTTTCCATCATACCATTTTGCAGCTTTTAATTTTTTCCAATTGGTATCAGGTGTAATCCATTGTTCAGATCCATCAGTTTTACCCAAATAAACTTTTACAGGTAGCAGAAGATTTGGTACATTATCCATCCAACGATATGCTACTTTTTTTCCTTTTATTTTATATTGCAGTAAAGGTATTTTTGTGGTTCGCAGATATTGATCAAATATTCCTTTAAGATCAAGATTAAGAAATGAACTGATATATTTTTCTATCTCGGTGGTGGTAACAGTTTTATGGTAAAATGTTTTATTGAGGCCAAGTAACATCTCTCTAAACTTTGTATCATCTTTTGTAAGTTGTCTTATAAGATGAATCATGTTTGCTCCTTTGTAATACATATCGCCACTCCCTTCTTTGTTAACGCCATAAGGACCAATAATAGGAGCATCATTTGCAATATTTTTTCTTATTCCCTCTACATATTTTTCTCCTGCTTCTTTGCCCCAATAATATTCAGTAAAAAGCGTTTCGCTGTAATTTGTAAAACCCTCGTGCACCCACATATCTGCAATATCTTTTGTACAGATGCTATTGGCAAACCATTCGTGACCACTTTCATGGACAATAATAAAATCCCATTTTAAACCTTCCCCCGTACCTGATAAATCTCTGCCTGCATAACCCATTTTAAAACCATTACCATATGCAATTGCACTCTGGTGTTCCATACCCAAATGTGGGGCTTCAATTAACTGGTAACCGTCTTCGTAAAAAGGATAAGGACCAAACCAATATTCAAAAGCTTTCATCATTTTAGGAGCATCTGTAAATTGTTTTTTAGCTTTTTCAAGGTTGTAATCCATTACCCAATAATTCATATCGAGATTGCCATTAAGACCTGAATATTTTTCAGAAAAATTTACATATTTACCTATGTAAGGAATGATGCAATAATTATTTATAGGATTTTTTACATTATAAGTGTAAAGCATTTTGCCGTTACTCATTTGTAATTTCTCAATAAGTCTGCCGTTGGCAACAGCTACCAAAGTATCAGGTACAATCATGCGGAGAGTAGCACCACTATCGGGCTTATCGCTCTGTATATCTTTACACGGATACCAAACACTTGCGCCAAGTCCTTGACACGCAACTGTCATCCATGGGTTATTATTTTTATCTTTTTTCCAAATCCATCCACCATCCCAGGGTGGGCGCACAGCTTCCCTTGGCTTACCATGAAAATAAAATGTAATGGAACGAATGCTAGGATTTATTTTGTAGCGGGCAGCAGTATCTCGGTATTCCAACCAATAAACATTTCCTTCTCGAGAAAATTTGTAAGAAGTATTGTTGTCTTTCACGCTATCTAATACCATCGGTTCCTGTAAATCGATTTGCATCATTTTTGCACCCTCATCAAAAAATAACATAGTATTTTTTCCTTCAATGGTTTTAGAGGAATAATTTGGTTCAACAGTAATGTCGTAATGCAAAACATTCCATTGCTGCCTAAAAATACCATTGCTGCCACGAAGAGTATCAGCATGAGTAAAAACTTTTTTGTTTTCACCCAATTGAGAAAAGGCCTGGATACAAAAAGAAGAAAATAATATAAATACAAAAGCCTTTTTCTTTGCGCTGAACATGCTGTTATTTTTTATAATCTAAATTATGATGTTTAAAGCAACTGAAAGTATAAATTTGTTTTAATGGTAAAGAGTAAACTTGTAATGAATCATCTTAAGAAAGGAAAAATATGTTCTTACTGTTGGTATCTACTTTTTTTACTCGTTTTTTTTCTGTCTTGTAAAGATCATACGCATGCTGATAAAAAAATATTCAGATATAACGAAACGAGTGGTATTGCTTCTCTTGATCCAGCTTTTGCAAAAAATCAATCTATCATGTGGGCAATACACCAGCTTTATAATACTTTAATAGAGGTTGACAGTAATATGCAATTAAAACCTTCAATAGCCTCATCGTGGCAATTTAGTGACAGTAATAAAACAATCACATTTCAGCTTCGCAATGATATTTATTTTCAGGATGATGACTGTTTTAAAAACAACAAAGGACGTAAACTTATAGCGGCAGATGTAGCCTTTAGTTTTAATAGAATTACAGATAAAAATACCGCAAGCCCTGGTGCATGGATTTTTAATAACAGGGTTGCAGAAAACAATCCCTTTATTGCAATCAATGATTCCACTTTTCAAATAAATCTTCAAGTACCTTTTCAACCAATTTTGGGTATTTTGAGCATGCAGTATTGCTCCATTATTCCACATGAAGCTGTTGAAAAATATGGAAACGATTTTAGGCGACATCCTTGTGGTACCGGCCCTTTTGCATTTGTTGCCTGGGAAGAAGGGCAGGCGCTCATCTTAAAAAAGAATGATTACTATTTTGAGAAAGACTATGAGGGCAAATCGTTGCCTTATATTGATGGAGTTAAAATAAACTTTTACGACAGTAAAGCAACAGAATTTCTGGAGTTTCAGCAGGGGAGACTTGATTTTATAAATGATATTGACCCTTCATTTAAAGACGAGGTACTTTCTAAAACAGGTAACTTAAAGGCAGAATGGAAAGATAAAATTGAGCTGCAAAAACATTCCTATTTAAATATAGAGTTTTTTGGCATATTGACTGACAGCAACAACATACTTGTAAAAAATTCTCCATTAAAACTGCTTAAAATACGCCAGGCAATGAGTTATGGTATTGATAGAAAAAAGATGATGTTGTATGTTAGAAATTCAATTGGTACCGCTGCTGAAAGTGGTTTTGTGCCACAAGGTTTACCATCATTTGATAAAGAGAAAGTAAAAGGTTATACATATAACCCTGTAAAAGCAAAGCAATTACTGGCCGAAGCTGGTTTTGCTGAAGGGAAAAACTTGCCTGAAATAAAGTTAATCACCATACCCATTTATGCAAACCTTGCAAGCTATGTTGCCAACGAATTAAAGCAGATTGGCATAACTGTGAAAGTGGAAGCCATGCAAAAAAGTTTATTGCTTGAGCAAACATCAAAATCGCAGGCACTGTTTTTTAGAGGTAGCTGGATTGCGGATTATCCCGATGCTGAAAATTACCTGAGTGTTTTTTACAGTAAGAACCCTGCACCACCTAATTATACCCGATTTAATAACGCGGTATTTGATGAATTGTACGAGCAGGCATTGTCGCAAACCAATGACAGCCTACGTTACGAAATTTATCAACAAATGGACAATATTATAATAGCAAATGCTCCGGTTATTCCACTTTGGTATGATGAAGCCATACATCTTGTACAAAAAAACATAAAAAACTTTGTGCCCAACAGTCTAAACATGCTAGAGTTAAGAACAGTAAATAAATAAAACATTGAAAAGATAGCGAATTCGATGAGCACAACTATTTAACCAGTAAGGTAATAGTTTATTTTTTTATTATTTTCTTGATAAATGTATCCTTTCCCGCAATGATTTCTAAAATATAATTGCCGGACGAAATATGACCAAGATTATTGGCCAAAATAATATTTGCTCCTTTTTGAACAAGTATTTTTCTCGTAAAAATTTCCTTTCCATCAAATGATAATAGACGATACTGAGTCTTTCCCTCTTGAAATATATTTATGGAGATTATTAAATTATCATCAAATGGATTTGGGTAAACTGAAATCTGCTTGGCTAATATTCCTAATAATTTTAAAGGAACGATTTTAGAGTAAGTAAATTTTCCGTCCTGATCAACAATTTTTAAACGATAATAAATAATTAAAACAGTGGTATTCAGTTCGTCGTTATATTGGTAGTATTGAGTAATTGAAGTAGTTCCCGGCCCTTGTACTGATCCTGTTTTTTTAAAATTTATACCATCTTCACTTCTTTCTATATCAAAGTATTTATTGTCAAGTTCATTTTCAGTACTCCAGGTTAAATAACCGGCCTTGTCTTTTAAAACAGCTGACAAGGAGATTAATTTTACCGGAAGCGGTCCGCTTGCGGGTGTTTCCATCTTGACCGTCACTGCAAAGACACCGGTAAAATATTTGTCAGCTTCTGTTCCAAATTCTACCTGTATTTCTGTTGCATTTGGTAATATTCCATACCCCGTTCCTATTTCGAGTTCATCTATATCAATGCCCATTTGGTTTGTAAAATCAGGATTTTTAGAATTTACGAATGCGCCGTTTTTAGAAATACTTCCATTAAAAAAGTTAGTTCCGGGATTTGCGCTATTGCTAACAGTTATTCCATTAATTTTTAAATAATCACCGGACGGGCTTGCAGCAGAAGAAGAAATATTTGCATCACCCTCCCAGGCCATTACACTTAAAATTGCATCACTCAATGCAAGTGTTTTGTTTGGCACATTTAGTCCAGTCAGCGTTATAGTTTGGCTGATAGAATTTCCATTATTATAAACCTGCGAAAATCCATCGTATATCCGTACGCTGTTAAGCGGCAATGAATTATTTTCATAAGCAAGCACAATGCACCAGCCGGCATAATTTCCGCCATAACCTGCGGAGCCTTCCATCATAGGAATTTCTGCAATACTGTAAGATCCTGTGCCATTATTTTGAACAAAATCTTTGACGTCCACATAAGATTGATACGCAGTGCTAGAGCCGTTTACAAGGTAAGTATCTGCATTATTTACTGAAATCAAATCAGTATAAACTCCCGAAGATCCTTTCCGTATCTTAATTTTTTTAAGTGTATCAGGACAAGCATTTAATATGGAATTTGAAATTTTACCTCCCCAATATAAGCGGGCATATTTGATAGTATTTATACCTGCCGGTAAAACCAGATCAGCTGTTGAAGAATTTGAAGTATACGCAGGTGTAGCAGAAAGCCTCATGTCAAAAAAACAG
>JAYUZL010000208.1:0-23223 GCA_043751875.1 Ferruginibacter sp. | reverse complement strand
CTCCGTCATTCAACAACCTTCCTTCAAGAAAATAAACGGGTTCATTTAAAATGTCTTTATCTCCAGTTGATTTTATATATGCTGAAGTAACAAAAGGCAGCCACAAATAATCATCTGAACAGGTAGTTCGTACGCCTCTGCCAGTTGGCGGGTGCCACCAATGTTGCACATCGCCTTCCTTAAACTGACGGGAAGCACAAAGTAATATTTGCGATTTTACCAGCGATGGTTGTGCATGCATCAAAGAGAGTGTATCCTGCAACTGGTCCCTAAAACCAAATGCCCCTCCTGACTGATAAAAGCCACTACGTGCCCAAATGCGGGCAGCAAGTGTTTGATAATTTAACCAGCCGTTTGTAAGCATATTCAATGCAGTATCTGGGGTATATATTTTTATAACTCCTAATGCTTTTTCCCAATATTTATGAACATTTTGTAGGGCATTATATGCCGTATCAATTCCCTCACTTGCCTGTATTATGTCAAGTGCATGTTGCATCGTTTTTCCGGCTCCCAACCTAAAAATTATTTCCCTTTGTTCACTTTCTGCCAGCTCAAAAGCAACTTGTATCACGCCACAGGGATCAAGCCCGGCACCTGTTTTACCGGAAAGCCTTGCCCTATTTAATCCATCAGGATTGTTGGTTGTACCATTGCGACCTAAAAATTCTGTTCGGTCTGTTGTAATGGTTTTATTAGTTCCATCAGCATCAAAAAAAGCAACCCTGTTTGTAAATTCTGAACTGTATGCATTGCTAGCCAATATTGCTCCCGTTGCTTCGTGTAATGCGGTAACAGTGTGTTTTAAATATTTTGCACGCAGGTCGCCAAGCACCCATTCTACATAACCGGTAGCAGTTAATTTCCGTGGTCGGCCTGACTGGTTTGTAAGTTTTATAACAATGTATTTTATGGGTGCCTCAATATCCGTAAACACCGTCATTTCAGAATAGATGCCGTCTTCACTGTGTTCAAAAACACTGTATCCAAAACCATGTCGGGTGATGTAAGGCGAATTGCCACGGCATGGCAACGGTGCAGGTGACCAAAATTTGCCACTCTCTTCGTCTTTTAAATAAAATGCTTCTCCTTTAAGATCAGTGATAGGATCATTGTTCCATGGTGTTAAACGAATTTCATGTGCATTATCTACCCATGTGTATGACTGGCCACTTTCGCTGATGATGCTTCCAAAATTAGGGTTTGCCAACACATTGATCCATGGAACCGGTGTGCGTTTTTGCGGAGTTGTTGTAATAACATATTCTTTACCATCGGCTGTAAAGCCACCAAGACCATTAGTAAACTGAAGATCTTTTCTTGGTTCAACTTCGGTATATACCGATGGGTAGAACTTGGTAGGGCCAAAATAAGGTATGGTCGTTTTTGTTTTAGCACGTCTGTTAATCTGTTCTTCGAGTGTGCCGAATTTATCTGAAATAATTATATGAGCAACAGCCTCAAATAAAATTCTGTCTTCGTTGGTTATTTGATCGGCGGATCTTATAAATATGCCACCCGGTTTTTCTTTTAATTCAATGCCCATTTCTGGTGCAATTAGGCTTTGTATCTGTTGGTGTAACTCTTGTCTGTAAACGCCATGGTCCTCATTCCAAATCACCAAATCAACTAACAAACCTTTTAAGCGCCAGTATAAATGAGCCTGTATCATTTGTTTTACGAGCCCAATATTTTCAGCCTCCTCAATTTGTACAAGTATAATGGGGAGATCACCGGAAATTGCATACCGCCATAATTCCGGTTGTCCTTTTTTATTTTTTAGTATGGTGGATGGGTCTGTTCTTAATGACTGGTTAGAATAAATGATGGATCCTGCAAGTAATGAATACAAATGAGCGTCAGATTCAATGGCATTTATTTGCCTCAAAATTACCTGGCTATGCGTCCATGTAAGTTCCAGTACACGGTTTGATAAATGTTGTTCCTGGTATTTATCTATTAGGTGATTACAAATTTCTTTTGTTTCAGCCATTCCTGAAATAATATCGACAGTTACCGATTCGTTGCCTTCCAAGATAATGCGGTATTGTATAGAAACAATTGGATCTAACACTGAACCATCAGTACCTGATAATGCATCGGGTTGTTGCATCACATTTGGTTTACTCAATGTATTTCCTCTCCCAATAAATTTATCACGGTCAGTTTCGTAAGAAACGTTGACGATCTCTGCATCATGTACTTTCATTAGGTGAAACATCCATGGTGTTTTTTCGTCTGTTGACCGTGGCCTGCGTGTACAAATAATAGCATTGCGTTCTTCAATTATTTCTGTCTGTACAAATAAATTACTAAAGGCAGGATGCGCTTCATCTGCCGAAGGGCTTGCCAGCACTACTTCTGCGTATCCGGTTATTTCCAATATTCTTTTTTTGCGGGAACGGTTGGTTATATGTATTCTTCTTAATTCAATATCATCCTCCGGCGATACCACAATTTCTGTATGTGTTTCCAACGAAAAATCCCTTCGGCGAAATTCTGCTCGTCCTTCTGAAAATACAGCCTCATAATTCTCACCCTGTTGCAGCGTGGGCTGGTATGCAGAAGACCAGTAAAGATTGCTTTCCATATCTCTTATGTAGCAGAAACTTCCATAGTTATCACAACTGATATCTTCCCGCCAGCGGGTGACTGCAATATTTTTCCATTTGCTGTAACCACCGCCAGAATTAGTTATCATTACGTGGTAGCGACCATTTGACAACAATTGAATTTCCGGAATGACTGTGTTAGGTGTATTAATAACCCTGATAGACTGGTCGTTGCCTGAGATAATACTTGTATCTCCGGCATGTACGCTCGGCGAATAAAATGTACTGATACGTGGTATTCTCTCCTGCAATAATAACAAAGCCGATTTAACATGTACTTCTGATTCAAATCTTTTTTGCATTGTTTTATCGAGCAACAAATAAGCAATGGAAAGAAATGACATACCCTGATGATGCGCCATGAAAGATTTTACAATTACTTTTTTTTGTTTACGCAGTAGGCGTGCTGCTGTGTAATCTATAGCTTCATAAAAACCATAAGTACTTTCAAATCCTTCTTCTTTTAAAACCTGGAGATTTTTATAAGCCTCTTTTGGTGCAACCATTAATGCCATTATGGTAGAGTAGGGAGATATTACAAGATCTTCTCCAAGGCCACGTTTAAAACCGATTCCGGGTATACCGAATGCTTTGTATTGATAGTTTGAATGCGCGTCAACGGTGTTATAGCCCGATTCAGATATCCCCCATGGAACTGAATTTTTTCTGCCATAATCAATTTGCTTTTGCACGACACCTTTGTTCGTTTGGTCCAGCAGCGTATTATCATAACTTGGCATTACCAAAAGGGGCATCAGGTATTCAAACATAGAACCGCTCCATGAAAGTAAAATTGGGTATGCACCATAGCTGGTAAGTTTTCGTCCCAACGCAAACCAACTCTCCTGTGGTAATTTGCCCATTGCAATACCTACAAATGTGGTAAGCCTTGCTTCTGATGCAAGCAAGTCATAAAACCCGGAATCTCTTCTATGTTCATCTACATTATAACCAATTGATAATAAATTTTGTGCCTTATCAAATATAAAATCATATTCAATATTAGTAAGACTCATACAATTTGCTGCAAGTTGTTCAATGGTAATAATCAGCTCTTTTGCCCGCCTCGATGATTCAGTAATGGCCGCTCTAAAGTTATTAAGCCACTCATTTTCTACTGCCGTATTTTCTTGTGAATAACTACCAACTATTTTTTGCAACAGCAATTGTTCAGACAATGCAAGTTGCTTTAATGTGGGTACTACCGGGAGTTCATGTACAAGATCAGTAAATTTCGCAGGCGGTTCATTAAAAAATAACCGTGGTATTAATGTATTGAGATTTTTTTTCTGCTCCGTTAATTGGTTCAGTATTTTTTGCACCCAATCATCAGCTTCATCTTCAAGGTCCAGTTCAATTAATATTTTTGTAAAAGATAATTCAAGCTGTTCTATATAGTTTTTTATATCTCCAGAACGTTCTAATTTATCAGGATAATTTTCATGCAACTCCGCTCTGAATTTTGACAATAGTTCATTGTTGCCTGTATATTCCATTAGAACACCAATTGTATCTGATAATCCTTTAAAGAAACTTTCACCTACAATTTTATTATCTGTCAATAATAGCAAGCCTTGTTTTAATGTAATCAGATGACCGGCAAGGTTACCACTGTCCACACTTGAAACGTATCTCGGATTTAATGGTTCAAGAGAACCTGTATCGTACCAGTTATAAAAATGACCTCTGTACCGTTGCATTTTTTGCATTACCTGAATTGTATTTCCGGTGCGTTCCAAAAATTGCAGTATGGTTATGTAACCAAAATCGTATGCAGTTAGATTAGACAACAATAATAAACCGATGTTTGTAGGAGAAGTTCGATGGGCAAGCCTTTCAACTGGTTCTACCTGGTAATTATCAGGTGGTAGCCAATTGTCTTCCACGGTTACAAATTTTTCAAAAAAGCTCCATATTTTTCTTGCTAAAATGCTGAGAAAAACTGTTTGGGCCTCTGTAATTATATTTTTTTCGGGGGGTATTGATCGACTTACTCCATATGCTATGAAAGGTGCCATCATCCAAAAACTAAGAAAAGGCAATGCTATTAAAACAACGTTTGGATTATATATAGTGAGCCATGCGTAAATACCCACTGCAAACAAAGGCTCAAACCACATGTTTAGGTAAGATTCAACAATCGTTTTTTCTTTGTTCTGCCTTGCACCAAACAAATTCCATTGAAGTAATTTTTTATGTGTAATGAACATTCTCCAAAAAGTGCGTAGAATGGCATCTACATTTGAAAATACTTCATACGGCAAAAAAATAAGATCCAGCATTTGCTGATTAAAACTTATAAAAGCTGAGCGGCTTGTGTAAGCGAGGTGTTGTCGTAAAACTACATCTTCAGGTTTTCTAAAAAGTTCCCACAGAAAATTAATAATTGAGGGCAAAAGAATTATAATGGTAACTGCTAAAGTCCAGAACCATGCCATGGAAGAAAATACCCATCCATACAACAATAAAAGCATCAAACAAAGTGGTACTAAGCTCCGCCGTAGGTTATCAAATATTTTCCATTTTGAAAGTGCTGAAATTGGATTTTTATGAAGCTTTTTATCAATGCCTGGAACGAATGGCAATACCCAATTGGCTATTTGCCAGTCGCCACGCATCCATCTGTGTCGGCGTTGCATGTCGGTATCGTAACGCAGTGGGTATTCTTCAAAAAGCTGTACATCTGTAATAAGCCCTGAGCGTGCATAGCAGCCTTCCAGTAAATCATGACTTAAAATTCTGTTTTCAGGAAATCTGTCTTTCAGTGCCAGCTCAAAAGCATCAAGATTGTAAATTCCTTTGCCAATGAATGAACCTTCTAAAAATAAATCCTGATAAACGTCAGATGTTGCTTTTGTATAAGGATCAGTGCCCGGGTCGTTGCCATGAAGTCTGGCATAAATAGAACTGTCAGATGCGGGTAGTGTATTGGATACCCTTGGTTGGAGAATGCTGTATCCTTCTGTAACTCTTTTTTTCTTTTCATCATACAATGGCTGGTTTAATGGATGTGCCATTGTGCCAATCATTGTTCTTGCACTATCTCTGCTAAGCTGTGTATCTGTATCAAGTGTAATAATATATTTTATGCTGCTAAAGCACGCGTTATTGCCAATTACTTCTGAAAAAAAACCTTCCCTTTTATTTCTTAAGAAAGCATTTAACTCGCCAAGTTTACCCCGCTTTCTTTCGTAACCCATCCATATTTTATCATTTTTATTCCATCTTCTTGGGCGGTGAAAAAGAAAAAAAGTATCATTACCTGTTTGCATGTATTTTTTATTGAGATCGATTATTCGGGTTTTTAAAGCCGACAGCAGCAAAGCATCTTCAGGTAAATGTTCTGTGGCAGCATCTTTAAAATCTGTCAACAAAGCAAAATATAAATTGGCTTCTCTGTTAGCTAAAAAGCGTACTTCTAATCCTTCTGTTAACTGATCAATAGTAGCTATAGACGTAATCATGGTTGGTATTACAACCATTGTTGCAGCATCATCAGGAACTCCTTTTGAAAAATCCATTCGGGGGAGGAGGGAAGGAACGGTAAGTTTTAAACTCATCCAGTTTACCAAAGCAATGGCTAGCCTTGAGGTTGTTATGAATGCAATAATGCAAATTGTTATCAGGAAGCCAAGAGGTAAATTTTCAGATAATGCTTCAGCAATTAATAGTCCACAAAGAAGTAATCCAAGAATAAAAATACTGCCTAAATATATTCGCAATGGATGCCTTGCATTAAACCGACGACATTTTTCACGAGTGGAGGCATGGGAAATAGCTGCTTTTGAAATGGTATAATATCCTTTACCGGTTAGATAATAACCGACGTGGGAGCGTTTTTTATCAAGACTTACTTCATCGCTTTCTTTAGCTGTATTTATAACCAATTCAGCAATGGACTGCTCAGAAAGTTTGCTGCAGCTGGCAATTTTTTCAATGGCATGTCTATAACTGTCGCGAGTATGAAAATCCATTTTGCTGTAAATGCCATTTATATCTCTTCGAAGAACTTCATCTACGATGCTGGTATCCTCCACAAAATCTTTCCAATTTGCTGTACTTAAAAATCGAAAGCTTCTGATACAGTTACCAACGGAAACCTGTGTGGCGGCTTGGTTGCGGTTATCTGCACGAATCATTTCATTGCTGGTTGCACCAATTTCAGAAAGCCTTTGCTCTATCCAGTTTATTGCCAGCGAAAGGGAACTGCCTTTTTCCTGTAATCTTCTGTAAAGTTCAGCTACGAAAGTGCTTTCCATCGGAGGTTCCGATCTTGCCATATCTGCTATAACCAATACAAGATTTTTTGGATCTTTTTCCACTATCTCCACCATTTCATCAGCCCATTTATTTGCAAGTGTTTTATTAGTGATTTCTTCTGATATGAGGGCGGAAAGTCTTCTTAAATTTTCAATCAATGCAAGCCGCAGCATAATGGGTATTGCCCAAAGCTCACCCAATTTTAAATAGTTAACTGTTTGATATGCTTTTACAAACCCTGTGAGATTAGCAATATCAACATGTCCATCACTATGGGAAATAATTTCTACTGCCATGTCGTATACCCGAGGCAAATTTGCAAATTCACCTTTTACAAGTTTTGGCAGGGCTTTGCTGTAACCCTTTGGTAAATGCTTTTTACCGGTATAAATTTGTTCTTCAATTAAATAAAAATTATCGAGCAGCCATTCTGCTGCAGGTGAAATGCTGTTGTTCTGTTTTAAGGTATCAGATAATAACTCATATACTTTCAACAAATAATTTTCATTATCCGCCAAACGTTTTAATAAGTGTTCCGCATTTTTGTCGAAAAAAATTTCCTGCCGTTTAGAAATAGTAATGGCATGTGCTTCCAGTCTTTCTTTAGTGAATATTTCAGATCTAAGGGGAAGCCTTTCATCTGAATATTTATCATTATTATTATCACCCAATAATGGGTCAATAATTGTTTTTTTTATTCCTGCAAAAGCTTGAGGAAGTAATTCAAATAAATCTTTATCCTTATTGTTTTGCTTAAAAACGTTCATCTAATAAAAATATGCTGGTTAAACAGGTTTGTGTATCGATTCAGAAATGAAAAATTTATATATTATTTTTTACAAATAGTACTGCTGTTTCAAGTAATCTAAGTTCATTATAAAGAATGCGCATTAGTAAAAAGAATATGGCAAAATATAAGCCGCTTTATATTTTATACAAAAGTGCCAATGCCAGATTGCTGTGTACAAACAAATTAATTGCATAAGACATACTAATGGGAGGGTGTGTACTTGCAAATTCAAGTTTCAAAAATTTGTCCATCTAAGTCTTTAATTTCTATATTCTTGGTAAACATATCAATTGATGCAAAAAATTATAATACAAAACTTGTTATCTATCTCAATTTAAATCCAGTCAATAATTCACCTTATTCCAATACCTTTTCCATAGCCATATTTCTCGATCCTTTTATCAATATAGTTGTATCAACAAAGTGTTGTTCTTTAAACCAAACTGCTATTTCTGATGCATTATTAAAATGTAAAAACGAAGGTGGTAAATTTACAAAATCTTTACCGGCAACAACAACTTGTTTCCATTTATAAAGGGATAAGAGTTTTATAATATTTGCATGTTCCTTGATACTTGCTTCGCCCAGTTCCATCATACTGCCAATTATTACAATTTTATTTTCGCCATTCATTAATGCAAAATTTTCAATTGCTGCTTTCATACTGCTTGGGTTTGCATTATATGCATCCATTAATATGGTGTTGGTTGTTTTTTTAATTATTTGAGAGCGGCTGTTTGTTGGTATATATGCTTCCAAAGCATTTTTTATTTTATCATCAGCAACTCCAAAATATTTACCTATGCATACTGCACTCATCACATTTGGTAAATTATAATTACCTGCAAGCTGTGTTTTTATAATATTAATATCTGCACCTTTTAATATTTCTACTTCAAGCAAATGCTTTTCTACTTTTGCTCTGCCTACATAAGCTGCGTCTATAGAACCGTAACTGATTTTATTATTTATCTCAGCGCTCATATTCTGTAAATAATCATAATCACTATTTAAAAATACTGTGCCATTTGTTTTTAAAATATATTTATACAATTCTCCTTTACCTTTTTTTACACCCTCTTCTCCACCAAATCCTTCTAAATGAGCTTTGCCACAATTGGTTATTAATGCATGTGTTGGCATGACATATAAACAATAGCTTTCAATTTCTTTTAAATGATTTGCACCCATTTCGATTACGGCAATTTCAGCGTCATTTTTAATTGAAAGAAGAGTAAGGGGTATACCAATATGATTATTTAAATTTCCTTTGGTTGTGTAACATTTATAAGTAGTATTTAATACTTCGTGCACCAGTTCTTTTGTAGTTGTTTTTCCATTGCTACCCGTTATTGCAATAAACGGAATATCAAATTGCAGGCGATGAAGCTTTGCCAATTGTTGCAGTGTATTTAAAACATCTTCAACATAAATAATTCGGTCCTCTGAAATAGTTGACGGCTGATCACATACACAATAACATGCACCTTGTTTAAAAGCCTGCTCTATGTAGTCATTTCCATTAAAGTTGGGGCCTTTTAGTGCAAAGAAAATATTTCCTTGTTTTATTTTTCTTGTATCAGTTTCTATAAACGGATTTTTGATAAATACTTTGTACAATTCTTCAATACTCATGGCGCAAAAATAGTGAGGTAATTTATACAAGTAATAAAAAACCCTTCAATTTTTGAAGGGTTTTTTATTACTTATTTATTTCTACCTTTTCTGGAATTTTGTTTTCTTGATGGGAAATTATTACCGTCCTTAAAACCCTGCCCTTCAGGTGGCCCAAGATATGTTTGTGCACATCTAAAACCAACTGTACTTGAAGCTTGGTCTTCCTGCATAAAACGACGTGTACCCGGAGATAACCAATAGGGTCTATCATTCCAGCTACCACCTTTAATGACTCTAGATTTGTCATTTATCAACGAAGTAGTGCCATAGCCATAACTAACCTGGCTCGCAGTATCGCCATCTAAATAATTTATAACATTATTTTTTTGATAATTAGTTCTGTTCTTCACATCATCGTCGGAAATATCTTGTCTTTTTAAGTGCCCAACGCTGTCCCTCTCGTACTCGCCTGAGCTATTTTTAAATAATTTAGTGAATTTATTTCCACGGAAATAATTAAAATCTTGTGCATCTAATGAAGTCATTGCCCTGTATACATCTCCTACCCACTCACTCACATTACCACTCATATTATATAATCCAAAAGCATTTGGGTAAAACGATTTAACATTTCCGGTAATTGCTGCACGGTCATTTAAGCCACCTGCAATACCCATATTATCTCCACTACCTCTTTTAAAATTTGCAAGAAATTTCCCCTGCCAACTACCTCTACGATTATCTCTTAACCCGTTTGGATTTTTTGACCATGAGTAAACTTGTTGATTTAAACGATTCTCTTCACCACTTTGTTTTTCTTTTTTACGGATATTAGGATTTTGATCTAATAAACCGTAAGCTGCATATTCCCACTCTGCTTCTGTAGGCAAACGGTACCCCATATTTAAGATTCCATCTTCCATTTTTACATTAGCTCTTGGTTTACCATTTACATCTTTTAAATCTGTTTTTTTAGGTTTGCTTTTCGCCATCTGTACTAATTCAGGGTTAACCAGATATGCTTCTGTATTAAATGATCCCTCAGCACCACCACCCTTCATTTCTTTCTTAACAGCATCTTTTTTCAAATATCCTTTTTTCATGAGGCTCAGTTCATTTACTCTGTCTGTCCGCCAAATACAGAAATCATGCGCCTGTTGCCAGTTTACACCAACCACAGGATAATAATTGTAAGATGGATAACGGAAATAATATTCTACATAGGGTTCGTTGTAAGCAAGTTCCTGTCTCCAAACCAAAGTATCCGGAAGCGCTTTCGTTACAATGTTTGTATCCCCGCTAAAAGTATTGTCTAACCAATATAAATATTCACGGTAATGCACGTTTGCAACTTCTGTTTCATCAATAGAAAAAGACGGCACGGTTACACGACGTGGTACATTGTTCCAATCTCCCATTACATCTTCATCTTTGGCACCCATAACAAATGAACCTCCCTGTATGAAAACAAGTCCCGGACCCGCTTTTGGATATTTTACTTTTGCAACATGGAAATTACCCATATTTTTATCGTCATAACTCCAACCTGTAGCGTCCGAAGTTCCTTTTTTCTTACTAAAAATGCTCCCGTTTTTACATGCACTTAATGAAAAAATAGCAAATGATAAAATTATAAAATAGTTGCTTGAAAAGATTTTTAACATAGTATATTGTCGTTTTACAAACTAATTAACGAAGAAAATTCTTGGTTATTGTTACGTCGTGAATTGCCCATGCGAATATAAATAAATTCATTTTAAATTTTAATATGGTTTCGCGGTTTTAATGTTTTATTTAACAAATAAACAATTTTTTATGATAATGCAACGTTTTCTAAAAAAATCTGTCTTCATAGTCTTGAATACCGTGTTTCTAAACAAACTACCAGTAAACTGATTTTCGGGTTAAATTATTTATTTCTAATAAATATTGACCTAAAAAAATTATTTATAATATATTGTAAAATAAATTTGCTTTAAATTAACAAAGATTTATATCTTACAAGTAAAATTTAAAATATTAATAATTTTCAGCCTTTTTAATAAATCGCTTATGGGGGTAATTATACCTAATCAATACAAAAAAATCGAATGAAACAAGCAACTTTGAAGCTAGCAGCCGTAGTATTTTTAATAGGTGGAACGACCATTGTAAAAGCCCAATCAATTTCAGATAAAACTAATAATGTTGTTACCACTGCAGTACCAATGTTACGAATATCCCCTGATGCCCGTAGTACAGGTATGGGTGAAACCGGAATAGCAACTTCGGCTGATGCTTATTCTAATTTTTGGAATTTAGGTAAAATCCCTTTTGCCAAGCAAAAAGCATCTGTTGGTGTAACTTATACTCCTTGGCTAAATGACCTTAACTTGAAAGATGTATATATAGCTTCAATAGCCGGATATTACAAATTAGACGATAACCAGGCTTTAACCCTTGGTTTAAGATATTTTAGTTTAGGTGATATACAATTTACTGACCAGTCAGGTCAGGATCTAGGAAGCAACCGTCCCCGCGAGTATACTGTTGAGGGCGGATATTCAAGAAAACTAGGTCCCAAATCTGGTCTTGGTATTGGTGTACGTTACATTAGTTCAAATCTTGCAAATGGCACATATAATGGTGTAAATTACAAGAAAGGTAGTTCTGTTGCTGCTGATTTGCATTACTTCCACAAAGGTGCAAAAGAAAGCGGCGAAGGTTTTAATTATGGAATTACTTTAAGTAATTTGGGTTCTAAAATTTCTTACACTGACGATAACGCACAAAAAGATTTTATTCCTGCTAACCTAGGCTTAGGTGGTGCATATACTAAAGTTTTTGATGCTGACAGCAAACTGACTTTTGCAGTTGATTTTAATAAATTATTAGTTCCTACTCCTGACACTAGTGCATCTAGCATTGCCAATTACCGCAGTCAAAGTGTTGTTAGTAGCTGGGGTAAAGCATTAGTAAATGCACCTGGAGGTGGTTCCGAAAAAATCAAGGAAGTTACTGCTTCTCTTGGAGCAGAATATTGTTACAAAGAACAATTTTCTTTTCGTGCAGGTTATTTTTATGAAAGCCAGCTAAAAGGTAATCGTCGCTATGCTACAGTCGGTGCAGGTTTAAAGTATAATGTTATAGGATTAAACCTTGCTTACATTTTCCCGTCGGGTTCAGGTATTAGTCGCAATCCACTTTCAAATACAGTACGTTTCAGTTTGTTATTTGATATTGATAAATAAATCACCATTTTTAAAATAATTGAAAGACGCTCTACCAATGTAGAGCGTCTTTTTTTTATAATAAGTTTTATGCACCTTTGTAGCAAATTACATTTATGGGGTATCGAATTGGAAACGGAATTGATTTTCATAAACTTGTGGAAGGCAGAGATTTGTGGATAGGCGGTGTTCACATTCCACACTATAAAGGTGCTTTAGGCCACAGTGATGCAGATGTGCTGCTACATGCAATTTGTGATGCACTGCTTGGAGCATTAACTTTAGGCGATATAGGTAAACATTTTCCAGACACTGACAATTCATTTAAAAATATAGACAGTAAAATTTTACTTTCTAAAACTTACAAACTTATAGTTTCTCAGGGTTATAAAATTGTAAACGTAGATTCAAATGTTTGTATTGAAGTCCCTAAAATAATGCCTTTTGCAAAAGAAATGCGTACAAGCATTGCATCAATTTTACATACTGATGTAAAAAATATTTCAATTAAAGCAACAACTACTGAAGAAATGGGTTTTGCAGGAAGAGAAGAAGGATTATTTGCAAATGCAACAGTGTTATTAAAGAAGAAAAAAAATGATTGATACGATTAAAATAAACACAGTTAACAATTCAAATAATGATTTGCCCAATTATGCAACAGCAGGTTCTGCAGGGTTAGATTTGAGAGCAAATGTATTAGAAACTGTTGTACTAGAACCTCTGGAACGCAGGCTAATACCTACAGGGATTTTTTTAGAAATACCAAATGGCTATGAAGTTCAGGTTAGGCCCAGAAGCGGGTTGGCTTTAAAAAATGGAATTACGTGTTTAAATTCACCCGGGACAATTGACAGTGATTACAGGGGAGAAATTAATGTATTACTTATTAATTTCAGTAACCGGCCTTTTAGTATAAATAACAGCGACCGAATTGCACAGATGGTAGTAGCAAAAGTTGAAAAAGCTGAATTAGTATTGGTACAACAATTAAATGAAACTGAACGAAATGCAGGTGGTTTTGGGCACACAGGGATATAAATTTTTTTAATTATGAAAGTAGCCGGTTGGTTAATTGTGGTTTTATTATCTGTATTTTTTATTCAATGCAAGTCAGGTAGGGCCATAACCAAAGCGATTGCACCAAGGGATACAACTAAAGTAATTGTAATTAACTCGTCCAACGATTCATCCCTTTTAATTAAATCTACAAAAGATATTATTCATAAAAATATTATTGATTTTAAAACATTTTCTGCAAAAATTAAACTTGAAATTGAGGATAGTAAAGGTAAAAAGCCTGACTTACTTGCAAATATTAGAATGATAAAGGATAGCGCTATTTGGATCACTATTTCAGCATCGATATTGAACATAGAAGTATTTAGAGTGCTCGTAACTAAAGACAGTGTTATACTTTTAAACAAGCAGGAAAAAGAAGTACAATACAGATCAATTAATTACTTGCAAGAAATTACCGAAATTCCTTTTGATTTTAAAACACTTCAAAATTTCTTAGTAGGTAATCCAATTTTTTATAATGACAGCAACATATCAGTTCGAAAATTTGAAGAATTTTTGTTAGTGTCGTCTATTAATAAGGATTTCAAAAACCTTCTCACCATATCCACTTTTGATAACACGCTTAAGCATTCTAAACTTGATGATGTAAATTTTGCAAGAAACAGAACAGCAGATTTTACTTACGACAGTTATGAAAATAGTAATGGGTTTAAATTTTCTACTTACAGACAAATTATTGCAAGTGAAAAAAATAAACTTGATATTAGAATGAACATTAAGCAATTTGAGTTTAACAAAGAATTATCGGTATATTTTTCAATACCCAAAAATTATAAAAAGAATTAATCCCTATTTTTAAGTTTTTTAGAAAATGATAATTTCAAATCATTTTTTTAAACATCAGACTATGATGAGAATAACCATTTCTTTTGTAATCATCTGTTTTATCGCAACAAATTCTTTTGCACAAACGAGAGAAGAGCTGGAAAAGCAGCGTGTTCAATTAAAAAAAGAAATTGAAGAAACTCAAAAATTATTAAACAGCAATAAAGAAGTTACAAAGCAAAATCTTACAACACTTTCGCTTTTTACTAACAAGGTTAATTTACAGGGAAGGGTTTTAGAAAATATTGGAAAAGATTTACGCATCCTCGATAATAATATTTATTCCATACAAAGAGATGTAAACAGGTTTGACAAATTGCTTGACACCTTAAAACAGGAATATGCAAAGAGTATGGTTTACTCTTATAAAAACAGGGGTAACTATGAGTTTATAAATTTTATTTTTTCTGCAGATAATTTTAACGATGCTATTAAGCGTATTTCTTACCTCAAAAGCTATCGGACTTATAGAGAAATGCAAGGTCAAAATATTTTACGAACACAGGAGCTGCGTAGGAAAAGATTACAGGATCTTGGCGCTTCTAAACAAACAAAAAGAGTAACACTCGGTGTACAAAGCAAAGAGTTAGGTGTGCTGGAGCAACAGAAAATAGAACAGAACAAGATAGTTGCACAATTGAAAAAAGAAGGAAGCGGTTTAAATACAAAAATAGCTGCCAAGCAAAAGCAGATTGCAAGAGTAAATAGTTCAATAAAATCTGCTATCGCAGCAGCTATAAAAGCTGAGAATGACAGAAGACTTGCTGAAGAGAGAGCAGTAAAAAAACGAATAGCTGATTTAGCTGCAATTGAAAGAAACCGAAAAATTGAAAACGATAAAATAACAAAAGCAAATACCATCGCTGCCGCAGGAGGTAAACCAACAACAGCATTAATTGAACCCACAAAAAATCGCCCTGTTAAAGAACCGGTTGCAGTAGTAGCACCGGCATCATCTACTTTTAATGCAGATAATATTGCATTAAATAACAGCTTTGAAAGAAATAAGGGAAGCCTGCCTTGGCCTGTAGATAATGGTGCGGTTTTAAATCATTTCGGTGCCTATAAATTACCAAGTGGTGCAGTTATTCAAAATAGTGCAGTCACTATTTCATCTTCTATTGGCACATCTGTAAAAGCAGTTTTTGATGGTATGGTAATTCTTGTTACTGAAGTTGATGATGAAAAGTATACAGTAACTGTAAAGCACGGTAACTATTTTACATCTTACAGCAATATATACGGAGTGACAGTAAAAATGAATCAAGAAGTTAAGACAGGTCAGGTTTTAGGAAAAGTAGCATCCAATCTTGATGGTATTGGTTCTATCGATTTTTACAGTGCAAAAGGTAATGCAGATTTGGATCCAGAAAAATGGTTGAGGCGTAGATAAAAGTTATTGTAAAACCTTTTTGTATAGTGCTTCATATTGTGGCACAATGTTTTGAATATCAAAACGTTTTGCCTGCCGTAAAGCATTTTCCTTAAATTTTGCATAAATGAGATCGTCCTCTAAAATTTTTATTGCATTTTTTGCCATGTCTTCTACATCGCCAACGTTACTCATGTAGCCACAATCTCCGTCAATAATAATTTCGGGCAAACCACCTGCGTTTGATGCAATTACCGGTACTTCTGCAGCCATTGCTTCCAAAGCAGCCAGTCCAAAACTTTCATATTCGCTTGGTAATAAAAACAAATCTGCAATTGGTAGTAAATCTTCCATCTGTTCCTGTTTTCCTAAAAATTTTATATCATCTTTATTTACACAGTCTCTTGTCATTGCCTCCAAGTCAGGCCTCTCGGGGCCATCACCAATTAATAATAATTTAGAAGGAATTTCTTTTGCGATAAGCTGAAAAGTTTTTATAACATCACCCACTCTTTTTACTTTCCTAAAATTAGATGCATGCACAATAATTCGTTCGCCGTTTGGTGCTATTAATTTTTTAAATGCATCAATTGGTTTTTTATGAAATCGTTTTACATCAACGAAATTATAAATGACATCTATTTCTTTATCGATTTTAAAATTCCGGTAGGTTTCGGCTTTTAAATTTTTAGAAACTGCTGTTAGCGCATCACTTTCTTCCATGGAGAACGTTACGACAGGACTATAAGTTTTATCTCTACCTACCAACGTAATATCTGTGCCATGCAAAGTAGTTATAACAGGAATCTTTTTATTTTGTTTGGCAAGAATCTGTTTTGCCATGTAAGCTGCAGCAGCATGTGGTATAGCATAATGAACATGCAGTAAATCTATATCCTGATTTTTTACAACATCTACCATTGCACTAGCCAAAGCTGTTTCGTATGGAGGAAAATCAAATAATGGATAGGTAGGCACACGTACTTCATGGTAAAAAATATTTGCAGTAAAACCTCCAAGTCTTACAGGTTGCTGGTAAGTTATAAAATGAATATTATGTCCTTTATCTGCCAATGCCTTACCAAGCTCTGTTGCCAAAACACCGCTTCCACCAAATGTTGGGTAACAAACAATTGCTATATTCATACTCTAAATCGTTGCTAAATTAATACTGCAATGTAATCATAAAATGAAACGGTTTTATAATTTACCGCTACGTGCCTTTTATTAAAAAATTATTTTTTTTTGTTTTGTAGAATTTACTTGTAATACCCCAATTTGATATATCTATTTTCATCTTACAGTAAAAGATTAAGTTTGTTTAATAAAAATATATAAATGAAAATAATTTTATCTTTTGCAGGTTTGTTGTTTTTTGCTACGCTCGCTAAAGCACAGCAATCCATAAATATTAACTACAACAATGATAGTACTCAAATAAAAAAACTGGCAGATGAGGTAATGACCAACAGCAATGCTTATAAAAATCTGCGTTTGTTGTGTAAAAATATTGGTCCAAGATTAAGTGGTTCAGCTAACGCTTTAAAGGCAGTTTATGTAAGTAAAAAAATGCTTGAAGCTGCAGGGGCTGATACTGTTTATTTGCAACCGTGTGTAGTGCCGCATTGGGTAAGAGGTGCTAAGGAAGAAGGTTATATTTCTATAAATGGTATTGATCAAAAAATTAAACTCACTTCTTTAGGTAATAGTGAAGGAACGAATGGTAAGTTAATAAATGCAGAAATTGTAGAGATAAAAAAGATGGAGGATATTTCTAAAATTAATGTGAAGGGGAAAATTGTTTTGATAAATATAGAAATGAATCCTACCTATATTAAAACATTTCGTGCATACAGTGAAAGTGGTGTTGGCCGCAGAGCCGGCCCGTCTTTAACAGCTAAATATGGCGCCATTGCAGTTATGGTAAGGTCGCTGGCAAGCAATGAAGATGATCATCCACATACCGGTGCAACTGAATACAACGATTCATTTCCTAAAATCCCCGCGGTAGCTATAAGTACCCAATTGGCAAATAGAATAAGCAACGCATTGCAGTTGGGCAAATCTGTTAAAGGGATGATAAAATCGAATTGTAAAATGATGGGCACAGCAAACTCTTTTAATGTTATTGGTGAAATAAGGGGAATAAAATTCCCTGAACAAATCATTACCGTTGGTGGGCATTTAGACAGTTGGGATTTAGCCGAAGGCGCGCATGACGATGGTACCGGTGTTGTACAAAGTATTGAGATTATAAGAAGTTTAAAAGCGCAGAGAATTAAACCTTTGAGAACTGTAAGGGCCGTACTTTTTATGAATGAAGAAAATGGCGGAGGTGGCTCGAAAGCGTACCTTCAAAATGCAAAACAAAAAAAGGAACAACACATTTTTGCTTTTGAAAGTGATGCGGGTGGGTTTACTCCCCGTGGTTTTAACTTAGATATGCCTTTACAAAAAGAACAGATTGTAAAGGAATGGGCACCGCTATTTTATCCATATGGTGTTTATGATTTTAAAGAAAAGGGAAGTGGGTCAGATGTTGGACCCCTGAAAGAGTTAGGTACACCGCTCGCAGGTTTACAAACGGACAGTCAGCGATATTTTGATTTGCACCATGCAGAAACAGATGTGTTTGAAACTGTAAGTAAAAGAGAACTCGATCTCGGTACGTTGAATATGACAGCTTTAATTTGGCTTGTAAGCGAATATGGATTATAATTTTTAAACTAATAAATTTACAAGATGGAAACAACACAGAGTGAATTTCTTAATACAGGAGCAAATAAAAACTTACAAAAGAAAAAAGGAGGTTGTGGTAAGTACATCTTTATGTCACTCTTCATTTTTATAATTATTGGATGCGGTATATTCTATTGGCGATATTATTATACTTACAGCGATGGTTTCCGTTCAGGTATGTTGCAAAAGCTTTCCCATAAAGGAAACCTCATTAAAACCTATGAAGGAGAGCTTGTTTTAAGCAGCATTGCTTCGACTAACAATGTAGCATTGGCTTCTGAGAAATTCTTTTTTTCTGTAGCTTCAGATAGTGTAGCAAAAAGAATGATGGATTATGAGGGGAAAAGAGTAAGGTTGCATTATGAGCAAAAAAACGGAAAATTACTTTGGCGCGGAGATAGTGAATATATTGTAGATGGAGTGGTAGTTGAACAATAACTTATCTGAAAATTAATTTCCTGCATACAATAAAAATATTGCAGGTTGCTTATGTAGCTCCGGCTTTTTTGTTTTCCATTCATTTACCTGCATTGTTCTTATTGATTCATTTTGGGCAGTTAAATTTACTGCAATACAAAACAACGTTTTATGGTCACAGATTTTTAAAACACTTTCAACAAGCTGGTTATTTCTGTATGGTGTTTCTATAAAAATTTTTGTACTGTCGTTTTTTTGAGACGACAATTCCAGTTCTTTTATTTTTTTTATTCTTTCTGCATTATCAATAGGTAAATAACCTACAAATTCAAATTGTTGCCCACTCATGCCACTAGCCATTAATGCAAGTAAAATTGAACTTGGCCCTACCAACGGTTTTATAATACAATTTAATTTTTGTGCAGCGGCAATTAATATTTGCCCCGGATCTGCAACGCCGGGGCATCCGGCCTCGCTAATGATAGCAATTATTTTTTCTTCTTTTATTTTTTGAGTAAAATTTTTTAATTCCTCGTCTTCTGCTTTGTGAATGGCAAACCATTCGTATGCATCAATAACGATTGACTTATCCATCATTTTTAAAAAACGTCTTGCTGTTCTTTCATTTTCTGCAAAAATTACATTGCATTTTTTTATAGCATCAATAATGTAATTTGGAATTGTTTGCGAAGCTTCTTCTGCCAACACGCAAGGAATTAAATATATATCGGCCATAATATTTTTAATTTATCACTTGTTTTTCTCTTGCTTCGTGTAAGCTAAGTGTGGCTGCTATTACAGCATAAGTAGGCGCTACAAGCCAGCCAAGAATAGGTATTAAATGCATTAAATAAAATACAAGTCCATTTCCTATTGCAAGACCTTTATGCCTGCTTATAAATTCAATGCTCTGTGTTGTAGATAGCTTGTTTCTTTCGCTGCTGTAATCCAGCATTGAAAAGCCAAAATAATAACATTCTGTCAGTAATGCAACCAAAGGTGCGATCCATCCAATTACCGGTACAAAAGATAGAATGAGGATGGTTAAAACGTAAACTGTTTGCCAAAGTAAATTTCTCAGTGCAATCTTACTACCACGCCACATATCTTTAAAAAGTTGGGGTAAGCTAAAAGGGAAATCTCTTCCTTCTAAAATACTTTCCGTCCTTTCACTTAAATAAGCAAAAACCGGTGAGCCAATTATTAAAAATATAAATTTAAAAAGAGAGAAATAATAAAAGAATAAAACAGCTATTATAATACCCTGCCCAACAATAACCAACAAATTAAGCCAGCTGTCCTGCATTGATTCTAACCAGGCTTTGATACCACTTTTAAGTAAAATAAATTCAATTGCATTTACACTGCTAATGCCGAAAAGATAGAGGCCTGCAATAAAAAGAATACAATAAAGAATACCCGGTATCATAATCCATTTCCATAATCCATGTTTTTTTATAAAGTGATGTGCAGCAAAATATGATTGTATAGATATGATGATTTCCTTAAGCATTGTTTTTTATAATGAATGTTTAAATTCGCTTTAAAGTTACATATCTCAAATGAAAAAACTTTCCCTGGCATTTTATCAAAGAAAAGATGTGGTAGAAATTGCAAAAGATTTGGTTGGAAAAATTATTATAACCAACATAGATAGAAAAATTACAAGTGGGCGTATTGTTGAAACCGAAGCTTATGTAGCTCATGTTGATAAAGCCTCGCATGCTTTTAACGGAAAACGCACACTTCGTAATGAAGCTATGTATGCTGCTGCAGGTGCGGTTTATGTTTACATATGTTATGGCATGCATAATATGCTTAACATTGTTACAAACGATTTAAATGTACCCGATGCAATTTTAATAAGAGCTTTAGAACCTATAAATGGAATTGATATTATGCTTGCAAGAGCAGGAAAAAAAATGATGGATAACACACTGACAAAAGGCCCTGGCAATGTTGCCAAAGCAATAGGAATAACTAAAAGTTTTTCTGGTTTAATGTTGGGTAATGACCAAATTGATATTTATAAAGATGATTTTTTATTGCTTGAAAATGAAATAGGTATCAGTAAAAGAATAGGTATTGATAGTGCAGGTGCAGATGCCTTATTGCCGTACAGATTTTTTGTAAAAGGAAATAAATTTGTAAGTGGTAGACCTGTGAAGTGAAATTTTGAATTGTAAAAGGTGAATTGGGAGTATAATATTGCGAGACTTATGAAAAAATTACCAAAGAGAAATTTTGTAAATAAAAAGCTTAATATAAATAGTGATGAGCTAAAAAAAATTGAATTTAAAATTTCGGACAAGGAATACCTTTTGATTCAGATTTTCTTTTAATATAAATCAACGAAAATTCAGAGCCTCCTCTGCTGGCTGTTGCTGTTTTTAAACTGCTTATATTAACATCATAACTTGCACCAATTCTTAATCCTCCCACTTCTAAACCAACATACGGAATTAACGCATCATTAAGCCGTAACCACGACCCAATAAAAATACTTGAAGGGTTAGCATTATCTGCATTTAAATTATATGCCAACGCACCACCAAGGGTTGTTTCACTTGCTTTGCTTTGGCTCTGATAAATAAAAGACGCATTTAAGGTTAATGCATCAGCTACCGGAAATGAACCGCCACCATGCAATGTTATCCTATTTGCCAACAAATAATTTTGTTCTTTAAAACCAACTTTTGGTCTGTTCACATGATAAACAGACACACCGGCATAATAATTATTTACACCATTACTTGAACCTGAAAATAAAAGACCTGCATTTATATCAAAATAATTTTGATTATTACCATTCGTTAAAAAATCTGTACGAGCACCAGTAAATCCATTCTGCCTCAGCATATCTTCAAACGTTAGTTTACCCTCATCTAAGGTTAAACTACTGTATGTTCCCTGAAAACCAGCACCAATAGTATTATACCCATCTTCATCCAATGCCTTGTGGTAAGACATTGAAACTGAGCCATAATTTAATTTTAATTGGTCGTTCGAACTTGCATCAGATAAACCTGAAATTCCAATGCCAAATACATCGCCGGCAGGTAATTTATCTTTCATGATACCAAAGTCAAAAGATCCACTTGTGGTAACATAAGCCTTAGGAATTGAAGGCCATTGATCACGGTGATTAACTGCTAGCCTCCATTGCCCATCAAATTTTCCTGTAAAAGCAGGATTTAAAGTTAGCGGAGATGCAAAAAACTGTGAAAAGTGAGGATCCTGTGCAATTACACAGGTGGATACAAAGGCTGCTAATATTAATAAAGAAATTTTTCTCATTTGGCTAAACTGTTCTAATTCTTAAAGATAAGAAATTCAGTTAAAATGCTGCCTACACTTAATTAAAATAAAAAACAATTCTTTTAACAACATACTTTGTTTTACTGCTGCATTTTAGAGCCATAAGCAAGATCTCCCGCATCTCCCAAGCCCGGTAAAATATATCCTTTGTCAGATAAATTATCATCAATAGACCCACACCAAATATTGGCACCAGATTCCGCCTTTAATAATGTTTCTATTCCTTGTGTAGCTGCTATCGCACAAACCACATGAAGTTCTTTAATATTACCTGCAGCTCTAACATATTGAATAGCTTTTACAAGCGATGCACCTGTGGCAAGCATCGGATCACTTATAATTACGACTCTTCCATCTATTGAAGGGCAACTCATATATTCCAATGCAATTTCAAAAGTACCATCTGCATTGTGCTTTCGGTATGCGCTTAAAAAAGCGTTGTCCGCGTTATCAAAATAACTCAGTAATCCATTATGCATTGCTAATCCTGCTCTTAAGATGGTTGCTAAAACTGGCTGGTCTTTTAAAACTTTACATTTTGCGATTCCCATTGGCGTAGTAATATCTACATCATCTGTCTCCATATTCTTACTAATTTCATAGCCTATAACTTCTGCAATACGTTCAAGATTTCTTCTAAACCGCATTCGGTCCTTTTGTATATTAATACATCTGAGCTCGCTCACCCAGTTACTAATTAAAGAATGCTCTTTACTAAAGTTGTATACCATGTATGCCTAAAATTTACCTTTAAGGAAGAATACGTTAAAATAATTCTTAACAAAATCAAATCTAAAATAAAATCAGTTGCTAAAGTTATATTTGATTACATTTTATACTTCAAATTACTTTTCGTGAAAAATATTTTGTATTTATTTTTATTGCTGATGATTGGTAATTCTTGTGAAAATAAAAATGATTATGATTTAAGTACAGGTAAAAATTATGAAAATAATAAGCTTGGTTTAGAAAAAACAGAAC
>JAYUZL010000207.1:0-2676 GCA_043751875.1 Ferruginibacter sp. | reverse complement strand
TTAAATTGGTAATTGAATGATAAATGTTGTTCCCGCACCCTCTTTCGTCTCCACCTTCAATTCTCCCCCGTGTGCTTTAATAATATCATAACTCAAACTCAATCCTAATCCCGTTCCCTGCCCCGTAGGCTTTGTAGTAAAGAATGGCTGAAATATTTTATCCAATACTTTTTGCGGAATGCCGTTACCGTTGTCGGTTACTTTAATTAAAACTTCATCTCCGACTTTTTTAGTGGTGATTGAAACGGTTGGTTCGTAATTTTCTATCCCAGACTTTTTCTTTTCCTCCACCACATAGAAAGCATTCGTCAGCAAATTCAAAATCACTCTTCCAATATCCTGCGGGATAATATTTACTTTTTCAAGTGATGTATCAAAATCAGTTTTCATTGTTGCATTAAATGATTTGTCTTTTGCACGCAAGCCGTGATAAGAGAGACGTAAATATTCATCACACAAAGCATTAATATCAGTTGGTTCTTTTACGCCGCTGCTGCTTCTTGAATGCTGCAACATTCCTTTTACAATATCGGCTGCCCGCTTGCCATGGTGGTTAATTTTTTCTAAATTACTTTTTACATCAAATGCAATTATTTTGGCTTCTTCAATGTCGCCTTTGCCCAACTCAATATTCATTTCATCAATGAGCTCATTGCTTACTTCGCTAAAATTATTCACAAAGTTCAATGGGTTTTGTATTTCGTGTGCTATGCCTGCAGTGAGTTCACCAAGGCTCGCCATTTTTTCAGATTGGATAAGTTGGGTTTGGGTTTGTTTTAATTGTATAAGGGTTTCCTGTAGTTGTTCTTTTTGTTGTTGTACTAATATTCTGGCATTTTCTTCTTTCTTTTTACTACGCCAAAACAAAAAAGCGACTAAGAGCAAAAATGCTGCAATAGCTGATACTCCATATAGCCGCAAACGATTTTGATACGCTGTTTTTTGTTTTGCTAATTCTTTGCTTCGTTGCATATCATTGTAAGCCATTTCCTGCGTTTGTTCTATTACTTTGTTTCCAAACAAACTATCTTTCAATTGGTAATAACTTTTAAAATACAATAAGGCACTGTCTGCGTTAGGCAATGCTTCATAATACATAGCCATTAGATTTAAAGCGTCAAGTTGCTTTGAAAGATCTGCGTTTTTTACTGCATTAAATACACGGGAGGCGAAGTAGAAAGCTGAATCCATTTTCTTGGATCGCATATAATAAACGGCATATTTACCATCCAGACTACGTTGAACGTCTAAATTTCTTACAGCAAATGGAAACCTGGAAATCTGCTGAAAATAATGAAATGCATTAGCGCCGTCATCAAGTTCGCTTAACGAGAAAAGTTCATAAACAATTCCTTGCGCCACATTTTTTTCAACTGCCAAACGGTATGATTCCAAAAAATAGGCCAATGCCGAATCTCTTTTATTTTCTTTCATGAATATATTACCGATATTACCGAGATTATATACCACAAAATCATAGTCTTTGCCTTTCCTTGAAAAGGTGAGCGCTTTATTATAATATTCTTTAGATAATTGTATGTTATTCGGATAGCAGTTACCAAGGTTGTTATAGGCAATACCAATGGCTTGAGCATTGCCCGTTTCCTCCGCTTTTTCCAAAGATTGATAAATCATTTTCAATCCCTCAGCAGTTTTCCCATTGCGGGACGTGATAAAGCCAAGCTCAGCCAATACAGCAGCTTCTAATACTTTGTCTTTGTTTTTACGGGTACTGTCCAGAATAAGTTGATGATAATAGAGAGCCTGCTCCGGTGTAAGCTCATCGTAGTTACCTACAATGTCATAAAACATCCTGATACGGTCTGCAGGTAAAGTTGCTTTGAAAAGAAGCTGCAGAACACTGTCACGGTTAAGCGTTATGGGGTCGTTGTTCTTTCGGGCCAATGCTACCGAAGTCAGGCTGTCTATGTATGCTTTAGGGAAAGTCTGCGCCATACCGGAAACAGAAAGCAATAGCAAACCGATTGATAAAATTTTTTTCATAATTAGTTTTTTGATAAGTCACGCAATTGGATTATAAATATTGTTCCTTCTCCCTCCTTTGTTTCGACCTTTATTTCCCCGCCATGCGCTTTCACAATATCATAACTCAAACTCAATCCCAATCCTGTTCCCTGCCCTGTAGGTTTGGTTGTAAAAAATGGTTGAAAAATTTTATCTGAAATTTTTTGAGGTATGCCGTTGCCATTATCTGCAATAGAAATTTGAATGTTATTATTAACTTTTGCTGTGGTAACCGAAACCGTTGGTTCGTAATTTTCAACTCCCGATTTCTTTTTCTCATCCACCACGTAAAAAGCATTGGTGAGTAAATTTAAAATCACTCTACCAATATCCTGCGGGATAATATTTACTTTTTCCAGCGATGCATCAAAATCTGTTTTAATAGTTGCGTTGAAAGATTTGTCTTTTGCCTGTAAACCATGATAACTCAACCGTAAATATTCATCACACAAAGCATTAATATCTGTTGGTTCTTTTATACCGGCGCTGCTGCGGCTGTGTTGCAACATTCCTTTTACAATATCGGCAGCTCGTTGACCGTGGTGGGTTATTTTTTCCAAATTACTTTTTACGTCAGCTGCAATTGCTTTTGCTTCGGTAACATCTCCTTTGTCCAACTCGATATTCATTTCATCAATCAACTCATTGCTT
>JAYUZL010000206.1:0-2216 GCA_043751875.1 Ferruginibacter sp. | reverse complement strand
ATTTCCGCAACTTTGATAATTTAGTTCAACGAGTTGATACAATCGAAAAACAGCACAAATAAAGGGAGATTAAAGAAAGATAATCCCCTGGAGGATGGTAGTATTAAGTTTGAAAGTTGGGGTTCATATAAATTAGAGATAGAGCTGGCACTTTCTATAAAAAGCGCCAGCGCTATATTCCGTTTAGGCCTTGGCTAAATTTTGCACTTCAGTTATAGCTAATACCTGCAACATATGGATTGCTTCGGGATATTCATTTGCCATAAAATATTATTATTCTTTTGTTATCCAAGTTGTAAGATTTACTGATGTACCCGACAATTGTACCTTGTATTTACCTTTTGCTAAATAATGATTTATAGTAAATGTTTGCGCAGAACTGCCACCACCATGTTTCACCGAAACCTTCTCTATCAATTGGCCATCCATACTGTATACCTGAATACCGTAAATACCTTTTTCTATATTATTTAGTTGCATGGTTACACTATTCCCCTTTATACTATTGCCATAAATCACTATATTTTTTTCAGCATCGATACTTTTAATGTTCACTTTAATAACGGGGCTGTAATTTTCCTTTTCGTTTAAACCAATTGATTTTATTCGATAGTAATAAATGCCTTTGGTGGTATTTACATCCAACCAACTATAAGATGCACTTCCGCCGTTATTTACTGATGTTTTTTTGATAGTAGCTGCTTTTGTAAAATTGATACCGGTGGATGAATACTGTACTTCATATTCTTTAATATTTAATTCATTGGTTGTTTTCCATTTTACGGATATATTTTTTTGCACCCCAGAGGCTTGTACTGATAGAAAGGTAACAGGTACTATTCCTTGCTTTGCAAATACAATATTAAAACGATTAACAGCATAAGAAGCTGGATCTGCATTAACATTGAAAACGATATCTGTTACCCCTTCCATATTTAGCACTGTATTATTTGTAGTGCCAGAATAATTATCTTTAAGTAACGCATACAAGCCACTATTGCCCATCGCTTCGGTTGTTATCTGCAACTTATAGTTTTGCTTTTTTAGCGTATACACATTTAAAAAGGTTGTATCATTATTCACGATGGTTTGCCTTCTTTCTATCGCTAAATTTTTACTGTCTCTGCCAATGCAGATATTTTCCGCTATGTTATATAATTTTTTTGCATCATTATTATCTACTGCATTAGCATTATTATTATCATAAGTAGTTAGTACCCCATCCGAAAAGGATGCGACTCCATTTGTCTTTACTGCAAATAAATTTATCCTTATTTTTTCATTGTCGTAAACGGGTCTGAATAAATTATCGCTTCCTCCATTTTTTTTATCTGTTTCTTTAAAGGTTAGGGTACCTGGATTAATACCATCCAACGATTCTACAAGAAAAGCTTCTCCACTTGGGATGTACCGGCTAACCGGACTTACAGATGAAGTAGCGTCATATGAACTTGTACCGCTGTTCCATATCATCGTTACATAACCGCCCACGCCATCGCTACCAGCCATTTTAGGATCCCAGAGATAAAACTTATCATTTACATTATTTTTAGTTAGGGTATGAAAGTCTATTGCTGCCGGATATGGATTTCCAATAAGTGTATTATTAACTCCGTTAATATTTACCGCAAAATTTCCAGTGTTTACTTTCCCTTTCATGCGTAGCGTAGTGGGAGTGAGAGCAGCATTAACACCGTTCAATATATTAGTACTTCTATCTCCCCGTATAAATATAAAGTAGCCTGGATAATTACTAATAGGTATGTTAGTGCCGGGGGCAGCAAGTAAGCCTACAAATGAATTAGAGACATTGTTAAAATATTTAATCCCTGCATTATTGTTTATCCCCTTGTCAAATCCATTGATGGTGGAACCGCCTGTAATTTGGGTGCCATAACCAAGATTGAAATTTCCTGAAGTTACTCCTTCCTGCCAGGCTGTATTGATAGAGGGTGCATTACAGGAACATACTGGCGCCGACAGTAAACGCCACGCTCTTTTAGCAGGTATATATCTTTCGATGGTGATATTTCCTGAAATTGTATTACCACTAATTATTCCTTGACTGGTAATATCTGCTAACTGAGCAGTACCGATAGCAGTTGATTTTAAAGTAAGTTGATCACCTGTGTAAAGTATATTGTTACTGGTACCGAATGAAAGTGAACCTGTTATATTTAACTCTCCCAGTAGTGTAGTAGTATTAGCTACAATTA
>JAYUZL010000205.1:0-3117 GCA_043751875.1 Ferruginibacter sp. | reverse complement strand
TAATCTCCGGTATTTAATGAAGTATCAATACTTACATTCATAACATCTAAAGGATTGTAAGTAGCTATTAATGTTTTTGAGCTGTTGAACAACATTAATTTTATATCTAAATCTGCCCCATCATTAAGTGAACCAACGCTATAAGGTGTAACACTGATATGCATAAAACCCGCCTTTGCAATTGTGAATTTAAAAGCGTCAATATCTGTGTCTGTGGTTATAATACCCTGCACATTAAAACCTGCAGGATTTATTACTGTGGTACTATTGTCAAGTGTTGCGGAAAAGTCATCTGTACGGTATGTAAAACCATTTTGTGAGGTTATTATTGAAAGATTATCCTGAGAATTTGAACATCCGTTAGGTGTTGGTCCATTATCCCAACCAGTCATATTACTATAATAAGAGTTGCCCATAACCGGTGCCCATGCTGTTTGTCCGCTTCCTGTACCTGTGCGGTAAGTTTGTGTTAA
Source organism: Ferruginibacter sp. (assembly GCA_043751875.1). Lineage (GTDB taxonomy): Bacteria > Bacteroidota > Bacteroidia > Chitinophagales > Chitinophagaceae > Ferruginibacter. Next base: position 2,644 of record JAYUZL010000205.1, on the reverse strand, counting down.
GTTACATGCAGAGTCGTATTTTGACTGGTGTGCAAGACCAAGCGTATGTCCACTTTCATGTGTGCAACATTCTGAAACATATTTTGATGAGTTGGCAAGCCTGTCACAAAAAACAAAACCAGGTGTATCATCACCCCAAGTAAATGAGCCTACGTAAGAAACACCACCAACTCCCTGATACCAGGCAATTGTAGGTGTTACTATTATTCTTATTCTTTTTAAAACAGGTGCTTTTAAAAATTGTGTGGAATCTGTAGTTACATTCACATTAAAAGGTCTGAAATCTTCGCTTACCCTATTATAAACATCTGTAATTTGGGCTGAAGTCATTGCAGCTGGATCGCAAATAAAGCGGGTACCACTTTGCCAGCCGGCTGACTGAACTGTTTGTCCGTCAAAGTCTAAAAAAATTGTTGGGTTTGGAGTAGTTGCTGTGCCAGGGTTACTGCTAAGAGATGGAACCTGGCAAAAGCTATTGAGGGAAGTTAATAGCAATGATAGGAAGCATAATTTTTTTGTAAGGTTTTTCATCAAAGTAGGGTTTTAATGATAAATGAGATCGGTTATTGGGGCGATCATCAGTATCTTTTTACAGCGATAATTTACAGGGATCTAAAATTTTGAGAGTTTCAAATTTCTGTAAAGAATAGATGCCATTATTATTTTTAATTTCATATCCATCAGCAGCATTGCTGTTTATAATGCGACCTGCATAAGAAATATTGTTGTCATTTACAATAAGGGTAATTTGTAGAATAGTGGTTGCGTTTTCATTTGAGCGCACCATAACTGTGTGCAGGCTATTGTACTTCGTAAAATTACTTATCACAGTTCCGTTAAATATAAAAGCATCAGAAAGGTGTAAAGAAACTTCTTTGCCTTCTGTAGCATCTAGTAAACTTCCGAAGATATTTTTGTCAATGTTGATTGATTGTGGGAGAGAGGAATATATTTTAGATCTTGCATCATTTTTTTGTGCAAAGCTTGCTATAGATGCAACCGAGAACAATACTGCAAGCAAAATTTTGCTGTACTTTTTCATTTGTGGGTTTTTATAGATACTTGGATAGGTTCTATATCATAAACGCCACATTGAATATTTTATTATTTAAAAACGGAATTTTTTATTAATACTGATTGGTAGAAAGTAAAACAAGCGTACATGCTTCCATAGTTTTAATGCCTTTTTCGGCTGCAAGCTTTTCCAACTCATCATTCTCTGCACCCGGATTAAAAATTATACGTTTTGGCTTTAACGAAAGTATATAATCGTAATAAGGTTTTTGATTATCTGGATTTAAATAAAGAGTTACAGTATCAACATCATTTATAACTGGATTGTTTTTTATTATTTTAATATCATTTATTATTCCTTCTTTATTGCCTATTGCCGTAACCGGATGGTTGTGTGCGGCTAACTTTTTTACCGCCATATTACTATAACGTTCCTCATTTTGCGATGCACCTAGTACAACTGTTTTCTTTTGCATAATATTTAATTTAAAAATCTTGATTGTAATGCAGGTGTTGGTATCATACAACTCTCTTTTTTACCAAACCATTTGTACCTGTTCTTAGCAATAAAATTATATACTGCGTTTCTAATAAATGCTGGTACAATTATAAAGCCATATAATAATTTAACAGCGCCATTTAATTGTTTGGCCACATTTAGTGCTGCGGTTGATTTTAAAAATACTTTTTCATTTTGCAGCAATACAAACGAATTAAAACTTTGTAGTGGTAAATTATATTGTTGCAATAACGCCTGCCCTTTTTGTGACTGTAGGGAAGCAAACACAAATTTTTTTAATGTATCGTGCTTTATTACAAACTGTACAGCATTATTGCAAAGGTTGCAAACACCATCGAATAATATGATTGGATTTTTCGGCATTCCAGCTATCGTTTTTTATTTAAATATTTTCAATACACCACTAATAAATTTATTTTCCTCAGCTTTTATCATAATATCAAGCAAGCTATCTGCCTGATTGCCCAGTTTTTTTATATCGCCAATAACAGTAAGAAATTCTTTAGCATCCTTTTCTTTTTTATCATCAATAATTTCCAGCTGGCCAAGTAGTTTTAACATGGGGTCAAGCTCTCTTTTCTTACGCTCTTTAATAATTTGTGTGGCTACCTTCCAAATATTTTTATCGGCAGTAAAATATTCTTTTCGCTCACCGGAAACAATTACCCTTTCTACCAATCCCCATCCTATTAAATCTCTGATATTCATATTTACATTTCCACGGCTAATGCTCAACTGCTCCATAATGTCATCCTGCGTAATAGGTGGCGTACTCACAAGTAACAATGCATGAATTTGCGCCATGGTGCGGTTAATGCCCCATTGCGTGCCAAATGCTCCCCAACTGTTTATAAATTGTTGTTTTGCTTCTTCCAGTTTCATATAATAAAAGTAACGCTTATTATTGAACTTTCAGTAAATAATGAAAACTAATCTACCTTTGCGAAAGATATTGGTTGAATTCGATAAGCCTTGACCTTTCTCCCTTTTTGATAGGCAGGATTCCATAAAGGTGACGTATATATTACTCGTTTTGCCTCTTCATCCAAAACAAATTCTACTGATTTTTTTAGACTAACATTGCCACATTTTCCTAATGTGTCTATAATA
>JAYUZL010000204.1:0-3664 GCA_043751875.1 Ferruginibacter sp. | reverse complement strand
TGCTATTATTCCTTTGGTATTGTACCTATGGCTACAAAATGACTTCATATACCGCAAAAAAATTATTCCTTTTGTAATTGGAGCATTTATAGTTGTAATAGGGTTATTAATATTTACCAATATTATTCCTAAGGAATTTAATGCACTGATTTTTAAAATTTTACTTTACTATATAATTTTTCGTTTTGTCTTGTATTCATTAATGGCATTTGTAAATGCGACTATAAGAGTTAAAATTAGAATTGTTCTAATAAATATTATGCTGCTTATTACTTTAATGATTATTATTTTTAATGCGGTAAGCGAATGGTTTTTTTGGGAAGAATTTTCAACGAGATATAATTTTATAGCAGTAGATTATCTTATTTATACAAATGAAGTTATTGGTAATATAAAAGAATCATACCCGATTTATTTGATTATTACGATACTTTTTCTTGTAGTTTTTACTTTACTTTTTACATTCAGAAAAATAGTTTCACATTGGGCATATCTTTGCGAAAGCATCCGGCAAAGAACATGGAAAGCATTGTTGTTATTGCTTTTGCCCATCATTTTTTATTTTTCTGTGCAGGAAAAATGGCGCCACTTCAGTAAAAATGAATTTGCAAATGAACTTGCAGGAAATGGAATTTACCAATTTGGCATTGCTTTTCAAAACAACGATCTTGATTTTTACAAGTTTTACAAAACCATTCCGGATAGTGAAGCATTCGAAATTGTTAGAGAACAGCTTGGGGACAGCATCAGCAGTTTCACTTCAAACGATTATTATAACATTGAGAGAAAAATAATTTCCGGCAACGCCGAAAAGAAATTAAATATTGTATTAATAAGTGTTGAAAGTTTAAGTGGCAGTTTTATGAAGCATTTTGGAAGCGCTGAAAATATAACGCCGTATTTAGATTCTCTTGCAGATAAAAGTATGTTTTTTACAAATCTCTACGCATCGGGTACACGAACAGTAAGAGGGTTGGAGGCATTAACTTTATCGCTGCCACCTGTGCCCGGGCAAAGCATTATTAAGCGACCGGATAATGCAAACATGTTTACAATTGGTTCAGTCTTTCAAAGCAAAGGCTATGTAACCCAGTTTATTTATGGCGGTTACAGTTATTTTGATAATATGCAGGCTTTTTTTATTGGAAATGGTTATGAAGTTATTGACAGAAATGCTATTAAACCTGCAGACATACACTATCAAAATATTTGGGGAGTTGCAGATGAAGATGAATTTACGCTTGCGCTAAACACAATTGATAAAAACTATCAACAACAAAAATTATTTTTTACGCATATCATGACGGTCTCAAATCACCGTCCTTTTACTTATCCTAATGGAAGAATTGATATTCCTTCCAACACACAATCGAGAAGTGGTGCAGTAAAATATACAGATTACTGTATTAATAAATTTTTGAAAGAAGCTGCGGCAAAGCCTTGGTATGATAGTACCGTTTTTGTTATTGTGGCTGATCACTGTGCCGGAAGTGCAGGTAGTGTGCAGCTTCCTGTTACAGGTTATCATATTCCTCTTTTAATATTTTCACCAAAAAATATTACACCCATACAGATAAATGATCTTACAGCCCAGATTGATATTGCGCCAACTATTTTAAGTTTATTGGGCTTTAGTTATAATTCAAAATTTTTTGGACAGGATGTTTTAAATACTTCAAAAAATAAAAGAAAGGCATTTATAAGTACTTATCAGGGATTAGGTTTTATAAAAGATGATCAATTGCTGATACAGTCACCGGTTAAAAAAATAAACCAATATATTCCTGATTTTAAAACAGGAGCAGCCACCATTACAAAAACTAACGACAGTTTGGTAAAGATGGCTACATCCTTTTACCAGGCTGCAGCCTGGCTTATAAAAAATAAAAAATTCAACAAATAACTAGCTTTGGGTTACACTAATCTGATGCTGAACATATCCTGTTCTTTGTGGTGTGTTATTACTAGTATTTGTTTGTTTGTTGCAAGTACCTAATGCCCAATAAATAAGAATAAAAATTAGTACCGTAGAAAAACATCCACCACCTAATTTTTTTGCACCGTAGCCTGCGATTAGGGTTTTAAATAAATCGTTCATTTCGTTATTTTAAATGATTAAATGTGACATTGCAAAACAAATTTGATACCGTAAATAAAAATCAATATAAAATTTTAAAATGAAATTTGCCATAAATTGTTCTTAAATAAGTCTTTTAAATTTTTTACTTTTATGAAAACTTTGATTCCCTTTTTACTAAATACATCCTCATTTCTAATATTAATTAAAGTATGTCTACACAGGATTATAAAAATCATTTGAGATTTTATGCACCGCATCATTTTATTTTTTTACCGCTTATGTGTTTTTTTATTGGAATTGGTATTTATAAATATTTAAGTGACGATCAACAAAAATTGATTTGGGGCTTATTTTCACTTTTGTCCTTTTGTATTTTATACCTCGCTGTGATGCTTAGGCAGCATTACGCTTTGAACAATCAAAACCGAATTGTACGGCTGGAGTTTTATTTAAGATATTTTCAATTAGCAGGAAAAAAATATGACGATAGCTTGGACAAATTATCTTTTGCACAGATAGCAGCATTGAGGTTTGCGCCAGATATTGAATTTTTAGTACTGGTACAAAAAGCAATGAGTGAAAACACCAAACCTGATGATATAAAGAAAGTTATTGTAAACTGGAAAGCTGATTACATGAGGGTCTAAGCGCTTAAAGTAAAAATGCCCCGTAAATAAAACCAGGCATTCTATAAAGAAGAAGATTCAGCTTATCTTTTAAATAAGATTTTATTAGGATTTACACCAGGCGAAACAGAGAAGGAAAATTTCTTTGCACCAGCACTTGTAAAACAGGTCACTTTTCCTGCACTTGTAAAATTGCCTGCATCTGCAATATACACATCACCATTCTGCTCATCTATATTTATACCATAAGGAGTTTGTACAACGGTTGCATCAGTTATAAATTCATTTCTAATAACTGTATTTGTGGCCGTATTATAAACTTTTGCTGTTCCTGTTCCGCCATAATTACTATAGAGGTAGGCAACGTCTCCAAAAATGCGAATATTGGAGTAGGCAAAACTGCTTCCCAAATTTGTACTAGTGGTATTAGTTGAACCATTAATAAATGAAACTGATGCAGGAATGTTATTATAATCTCCATATGCACTTACAAATACATTTCCTACACTATTTATTTCAACTTTATAAGGATTTACACCAACTTTTATTTTTCTTATTTCAGTTTCCGTATTAAGGTCTATGAGTGACACGGTAGAATCTGGTTTTGCATTAAAGCCTCCGGAATTTGCTACATACAAATAGTTTGTAGAAGCTGCAATTCCTTCGGGGTTTGCGCCAATTGCTATTGTTTTTATGATGGATAGCGAAGTGGTATCTATAACGCTTACTGAGTTGTCATATGCAGTTACATACACTTTGCCACGGGTGCCTACAGCATACCTTGGTTGTTTGTTTGTTGTGGGATCGTTAGGACTAATTAAAAAAGAAATCTTCTTTACTAAAATTGCATTGCGGGCATTCAACACCGTTACATTACCCGATCCAGTCATTACAATATACATCTTACTACCGTAAATAATCGCATCATTACCCAGCTCACCCAGCCCTGCTGATAATG
>JAYUZL010000203.1:0-3049 GCA_043751875.1 Ferruginibacter sp. | reverse complement strand
CCTACAACTACTTTAACTAAATACATTTGCCAAGAATACACTTTGGCTTTATGTGATGATGGTTCTGAAATAGGTTTAGCGAAATTATCTAATGCCTACCCTAATGACGTTATTACGGTACTTTCAAGAGTAGGTTCTATTACAACTTACCATATGGTAAGAACTACTACTACTGCTGGTGGTGCTGTTCCTACAGCTCCTGCAAATTATGTAACAACAGATACTACAATCGTTAACTGTGCAAGCTGCCCTGCAGGATATACTACCGTTGCTGCTGCTAAAATTTTAGTGGTAACAATTGAAAACAGTGGTGCTGCTACTACAAATGCTCAAGCATTAACGGAAGTTCAATCTGTTATTTCAACAGCTACAACAGCAATCAAATCTACTTATCTTTACGGTACTTCAACATATACTGTAACGGTTCCCGCTAACTTTACGATGCCTTCACCTATCGCAGGTGTAACTATCTATGACACGGGTAAAATGACAGACCAAGTTTGTACAAGTTCAACACCTGTAACTTCAACTTGGGCTACCGGAAATGCATATTACAGAGTTAAAAGAACAGTAGTTTTAACAGTTGATAATCCTGATTGTGCGGGAAGTGATTTACCTGCTATTCAGGCACTTTATTCTCATGTACCATCAGTTGATCCTGCGTCTATCGTGGTAGCACCTACTACTACTATTTTACCTGCTAACCCGGGTACTTGTAAAACAATTTATACTTTAGATCAATACAGTAACTGTTTAACGGATGGTTGTGATACTATTGCAGTATCTACATTTGCTAATCTTCCTTCTTATAAAGGACAGAGTTGGGCGGTTGATTTAAATACAGGTTGGACTTTATCCGGTGGCGGATGTCCGGTACCTCCTACAACAGCATTACCTTTGACTTGCAGTGTAGGTGTTAAATTAATCGGAGCTATGCTGGATTTATCTAATGGTTCTTGTGTATTCAATCCTGATAATGCTGTAAACTATGATCCTATTTTCTTTGAAGTTTCTATTTCTCAAGTATTGGGAGTAGGTGAACCGGGAGGATTGGGAGTATTATTTAACACACCTATCAAAAAAACTTTAGGTAGCGGTCGCAAATATTTGACGGGACAAGAAGTAATTCGTGATATTATGGAATATCGTTACTACCGTCAAAATGAATTATATGTAAATCCGGATGCTTTTGCAGGTTCGTATCGCTTTACAGCTACGGAAGGTCAAAAATACGGTGTAGATATTAATAAATACTACTACGCTGTATACATTACTCATGACAAATTAGGTCGTCAATGGAACAGTCATATGGATATGGCTGCTAAAACAGAGTTGGCAATTTATTTTGAGGAAGCAGATTATGCCGTAATGTTACAATTTTTAGCTACTTATAACAGCTATATTGGATCACCGGGTATTGCTCTGCCGGCAGTAGTTGCGTAACAAACTAAGTGTAATTTAAAACTCTAAGTTAACCCAAACTTACACTATAATTCGACATCTTTTTTTTAGAAAAGGGGAGGGAAAAATTCCCTTCCTTTTTTTTGTTAATTTTAACATAAAATGGACATAAGAGAAGTTTATGAGATATTAGTTGAAAAGTGTAATAAATTGGGAACCAATAGTGGTCAACTGATAAAATATCATACAGCTGTCAGAGCTTTAAATGAAGCTCAAACTTATTGGTATGATATGAGATTAAAAAAAGCGGAAATAGATATTACGGTACAAAGAGAATTACAAAGTTTATTACAGAGTGCTGATTTGATTTCTACCGAGATTACTTCAATATTTAATACTTATCAATTACCTGATGACTACTATCATCCTAATCAAATTATAGTAACAGCTGTGAAAGGAGATTGTCATTTAATAATGGATACTTTTCTTACCGAGAATTTTAACAGTATTGAGTACTATCTTAATGATGCTTTCAGTCCCGATTTCGAATGGCAACAAACTCTTGCAACAATTAAAGGTAATAATTTAGTAGTATATAAAAAAGACTTTTCACTTTCCGTATCTATTGATTATTTTAAAGCTTTAAATAATGTTGATATTGCCAGTGATTATGTTCATTTAGACGGTAGTGCTTCGGTTAATAAAGATTTACAATTTGACGGAAGTAATGCTTATGAAATTATAACCTTAGCTGCTGCTTTAATTGCGGGTAGTTCTACGGATCCTACGTATCAGGTACATATGAATAATTTAAAAGAATTTAATTAAGTTTAAATAATGGCAAAAACAAGTTTCAGTGTCGCATTTATAGATAACTTTTATGATACTTCGGGTTGTAATAAAATTGCTTTTACGGATTTATCTTCATACAATCCAGAAATAGCTGTAACTACTCCTATTTTAACCATATTATATCCTGACTACACAGTACCGGTAACTTTATCATATACACCTTATTCTACCAATACAATTGAAGTACCTATAGGTGACGGATTATACACAATAACATTAAGTGTATGCCCTAATGATGTATTATACAAAACCTTTTATTATTTTCAGCTATGTCATGCTATGAATGATTTAAGAACTTTAATTTGTAAACATTCAGGTAATATAGATAGAGTGGTAAAGTATATGGACCTATTCAAGTATATGATAGCGATTCAATTAACGGCAAGTATTGACCCGATAAAAGCTAATATTATGTTTAAGTATGTTAAAAGTCAACTTTGTTAAACTAATAAAACTATAAAGATGTGTGGATGCGGTAATTCTGTAATTCAAGGAAGTTCCTCTAATGTTGTAAATAACGGAACTTGTAATTTTAATTTGGATTATTATCAAGCTCTTTTAATTAAAGTTAACAGTCAACTGTTACATGATCCTTTATTTTCACTTTATACTAATATAGTACAGAGTCAAATCAATACTTATAATAAAAGTTGTAATCAATATGAAAGTTGGACTCAACAAAAAATAGTACCTTTATTAACATGAACGATAATTTAGAAGCAATTTATAATCAGGTAATTTCTAATTTTTACGGTATTAACTGTGATAAATGTGAAATCAATGATTCTTTTTGGGT
>JAYUZL010000202.1:0-6765 GCA_043751875.1 Ferruginibacter sp. | reverse complement strand
TAAAACCTGCATCCAACGAACGTTGTGCAGCTTTTTCAAAATCGATTATACATTGGTCAATTTCGGAAATAGTCATTTCTTTTGGCAGCGGATCAGTTGCTGCATAAGGGACGTCACTTGGTGCTAAAGTTTGCCATGCATCGGGCGAATCAACAAGTGCTTTTGCACCTTTCCATGCGCTGCTGTGGCTTGCTTTGCGCCCCGCATGTGCAAGTTGAATGCCTGCCACACTACCCTGAGCCTCAATAAAAGTTGTAATACGTTTTAAAAATTCAACGTGTTCATCTTTCCATATTCCAAGATCATCAGGCGTTATTCTTCCTTCTGAAGAAACAGCTGCAGCTTCTGTAAACACAAGCCCTGCACCACCTACTGCTCTTGTTCCCAAATGTACTAGATGCCAGTCGTTTGCAAATCCATCAATAGAAGAGTATTGACACATAGGTGATACAACAATTCTGTTTTTCAATATTGTTTTCTGTATTGTAAAGGGAGAAAGTAAATGAGACATATTATATAAATTTTATCAAGCACAAAAGTAATTTTTTTAAGACTATCATTGGCAATAATGTTTAAACATTGATAATTAATTTAACAAAGGCTGTTTAATAATTTAATAATTGCATTTAAACAATATGCGCTAACAAAGCAAAATAAAAATGCTTAAAAATATTTATAGATGAAATGTGGTTCCTTTTCTCTTTTCCCCAAAAAGAAAAAAGTAACAAATTATAATTGCCACAAATGATGCACATGGCTGTGTTTTTGTTCGGCTAATAAAAATGCCCTGCATATTTTATGAGCCGCTTATCAATCTTTATATTTGCAATTATGGCAAATGAAACGAACAATTTTGCGGAAATAATTTCGCATTGTAAAGAATACGGTTATATTTTTCAGAGCAGTGAGTTGTACGATGGACTTGCGGCTGTATATGATTACGGACAAATGGGGGCGCAACTAAAGAAAAACCTGCGGGATGCGTGGTGGAAAAGCATGACGCAGTTGCAGGATAATATTGTAGGTATTGATGCGGCTATTTTTATGCACCCAACAGTATGGAAAGCGAGCGGGCATATAGATAGTTTTAGTGACCCAATGATTGATAACAAAGACAGCAATAAAAGATATAGAGTTGATCATTTAATAGAAGGGCATGCAGAGCAATTGGCAGTTGGCAATGAGCAGCTGGCAAAGGATCTGTTAGCAAACATGGATACTTTACTTGCTGCAACTGATTATGCCGGACTAAAAAAATTAATTGAAGGCAACAATATAAAATGTAGCATTAGCAAAACATGCAACTGGACTGAAATTCGTGAGTTTAATTTAATGTTTAACACAAAAATCGGAGCCGTAGCTGATGAAGCAGACACAATTTATTTGCGCCCTGAAACTGCACAGGGAATTTTTGTAAACTTTCTAAATGTGCAAAAAAGCGGTCGTATGAAAATACCATTTGGTATTGCACAAACGGGCAAAGCTTTTAGAAACGAAATTGTTGCCCGCCAGTTTATTTTTAGAATGCGGGAGTTTGAGCAAATGGAAATGCAGTTTTTTGTGCGCCCGGGTTCACAAAAAAAATGGTACGAATACTGGAAAGCGGAAAGAAAGAAATGGCACGAAAGCATTGGTATTCCTGCAGAAAAACTGCGTTTTCACGATCATATAAAACTGGCGCATTATGCAGATATGGCGCTGGATATTGAATTTGAATTTCCATTCGGATGGAAGGAACTTGAAGGCATACATAGCCGTACAGATTTTGATCTAACACAACATGCGACATTCAGCAAAAAGAAAATTCAGTATTTTGATAACGATTTAAATGAAGAAGGAAAACCTTACGGAAATTATACGCCGTATGTTGTAGAAACTTCTGTAGGGCTTGATCGTTTGTTTCTGACTGTACTTAGTCTTGCTTACCAAAATGAAACCTGGACAAAAGAAGATGGCACAGCAGATGGGCGTGTGGTGTTGAAAATACCTGCAAAACTGGCACCTACAAAACTGGCTATTTTACCGTTACTAAAAAAAGATGGCTTGCCCGAAATTGCAAAAGAATTATTGGAAGAATGTAAAAAAAGTTTTTATTGTTTTTACGAGGAAAAAGATGCTATTGGAAAGCGTTACCGCCGTATGGATGCAATAGGTACGCCGTTCTGCGTAACAATAGATCACCAGACAAAAGAAGACAACACCGTTACTATAAGATACAGAGATGATATGCGGCAGGAAAGAATTGCATTGAGTGAAGTAAGGAGGTTAGTGGAAAAACTAGCGGGCAATATAATAAAATAAAAAGGCTATGTTTTTTAAGTAAAAAAGTCTTTTCTTTAATTCACAATTTTTTCTGCATATAATATTTTTGCATGGTCTTCAATTCCTTCTACTAAAATTTATACGACTTATAATCATCATCGTCGTAAAATACAAAATTTGCCGTCCGTTATCTTAATAAATAGATTTTTGTAAAGTGTAGGTCTTATATTATCTAATTGATTTTTAAATTCTGAATTATAATAATTCATTTGATAAAATTCTCTTATCATAAAATAGCCTGACCTTTTAATGAAAAATACGTCCTTTATGCGCAAATTTTTAACAGATTTACCTTTTAAAGTATTTAAAGATGAAACTCCTTTTGTAGCTCTTAATTCAATTATAGTTGTTCGAGTGTAAACTTTTAACAATACCATATGGACTTAAAGAATGTTCAACGTCGTTGATAAAAGGTATTTAGTTTTAAAAAATTGAATATCATTGGTTCCATCATTTTACCAAATTAAATTTGGGCGGAGGAATTTTTAAAACTTATTACTGTTCAGTATCATATTTGGCAAGTGAAATCGCATCCGCATTCATTATTAATAATTTGCTTGAAAAATAATCTCGATCGTTATCTAACCACAATGTTAGATTGCCCCTATAAAAACTGACCGTAGAAAATTTCAACTTCGTATCATCTTTAGTTTTGTTTTTCTTATTTGATGGCTTAAATTTTCAATAAAAATAACCTGCTAATCAACTGATAATTAACCTGCCTTTGACTAGCTAATAAGCTTTTAAAAAAGCTTATTAGCTATATGTGCTATAAGTTTTTTTGATAAAACCGATTAATTCCTTAGTTTTAACTTGAAGATTAGCTTCAAACCCATTATTACTAACCATAAACTTATTTAACATGGCAGGAAAATTAACAGCATATTGCATGAAGACGAAGGAAAAAAATGTTGAAATGCAAGAAGCAGTAATCACTAAAACATCCCGTGGTGGCTACATGGCCCAAGGTAACGACGGTAAAGGAAATAAAATGACAACTATGCTTGGCGAAGCAAGAGCTTTGGAAGCCGTAAAAGATGGCGTAGCTAAAAAAGGCTGGTAGTTCAATAAAATACTAGTCAAAAGATTTTAGACAAAAGAAAGCAGCTCTGTTAGGGCTGCTTTTCTTTTAATTTATTCCGTTTTTTGGTAAGCCACCGCCTTTTCCAAAAATCTATGCATACTTGTCATGGTTTTAATATCTTCCACTACTAATATCCCATTTTTACCAACTTGTTTCAGTTTTGCTTTATTAGTAGCTTTCTGCAAAAACAACAGCACTTTGTTAAAGGTTTCACTTTGAAAATAAGGCGACTCAGGGTTAGAAACAAAAAAGCATTTCATTAATTCGTTCTTTAAAAACATTCTTTCAAACCCAAGCTGTACTGCCAGTCTGCGGCAACGAACAGTTATAAATAAATCTTCTACCTGTGAAGGTATAGGACCAAAACGATCCTGCATTTCTGCATGAAAAGCAACTAAGTCTTCTTCGGTTTCGCAATTATCTAATCGGCTGTACAGCGATAATCTTTCGGTAATACTTTCTACATAACTATCCGGAATTAAAATTTCCAGATCGGTATCTATCGAACAATCTTTTACAAAGTCATCCTGCTGTTGTATCTCTTCTTTAAACAAATCTCTAAACTCATTTCGTTTTAATTCCTTCACTGCTTCGTCCAGTATTTTCTGGTACATTTCAAAACCAATTTCCGCAATAAAACCGCTTTGCTCACCACCAAGCATGTTCCCTGCGCCACGTATATCAAGGTCACGCATGGCAATTTGAAAACCACTGCCAAGGTCGCTGTATTGCTCCAATGTGCTCAGTCTTTTTCGACTGTCTGTTGGCAATGTACTCATTGGTGGTGCAAGCAAATAACAGAAAGCTTTTTTATTACTTCTGCCTACTCGCCCTCTCAACTGGTGCAAATCGCTCAGCCCAAACTGATGGGCATTGTTTACAATGATGGTATTAACGTTTGGTATATCAACACCGCTTTCTACAATGTTTGTACAGACAAGCACATCATATTTTTTGTCCATAAAATCCAAAATGGTATCTTCCAGCCGGTCGCCATCCATCTGCCCATGTGCAAATGCAATGCTTACATCAGGACATAAACCCTGTATCAAACTTTTCATTTGAGCAAGGTCTTTTACACGGTTGTGTATGAAGAAAACCTGTCCACCTCTTTCTACTTCATAATAAATAATATCTCTGATATTATCTTCATTAAAAACAGTAACCTCTGTTTGTATTGGTTGCCTGTTTGGCGGGGCAGTATTAATGATACTCAAATCTCTTGCGCCCATTAAACTAAACTGTAACGTACGGGGTATGGGCGTTGCCGTAAGTGTAAGCGAATCAACTGTGGTTCGTAAGCTTTTTAATTTCTCCTTTGCAGTAACACCAAATTTCTGCTCCTCATCAATTATCATGATGCCTAAGTTTTTAAACTTTACCTCTTTACCCAGCAACGAATGTGTACCAATTATAATATCTATTTTTCCATCAGCAAGCTTTACAAATGTTTCTTTTTTTTGCTTTGCAGTTTTAAAACGATTTATAAAATCGACCGTTACCGGAAATTCTTTTAACCGCTCAGTAATGGTTTTAAAATGCTGATAAGCCAAAATGGTGGTGGGTACCAATATTGCTGCCTGCTTACCATCGCACACCGTTTTAAATGCGGCACGTATGGCAATTTCTGTTTTACCGAAACCCACATCGCCGCACACTAATCTATCCATGGGGATTGGCTTTTCCATATCCCTTTTTACATCCTCACTTGCCTTTGCCTGGTCTGGTGTGTCTTCATAAATAAAGCTTGCTTCCAGTTCTGTTTGCATGTAATTATCAGGACTGTGAGAAAAACCTTCAAGGCTTTTTCGCTGTGCATATAATTTTATAAGATCGGTAGCAATATCTTTTACTTGCTTTTTTGTTTTGTCTTTTAATTTTGCCCACACATCGCTACCCAGTTTGTTCATTTTGGGTATGCTTCCTTCTTTTCCACTGTACTTGCTTATTTTATGGAGCGATGAAATATTTACATACAATAAATCACCGTCTTTGTATTGAATGCGCACAGCTTCCTGCATTTTTCCATTGGCATCAATCTTCTGTAAGCCACTGTATACGCCTACTCCATGGTCGATATGACTTACATAATCGCCCGGCTGCAGCTCACGTAAAGTTTTTAAAGTAAGTGCTTTGTTTTTGCTGAAAGCCTGTTTTACTTTATATTTATGGTAACGTTGAAATATCTGGTGATCCGTATAACAAACAAGTTTTAAATCATCATCTATGAAACCTTCGTTAATAGAAAAAGGAATAGGGGTTACTTGAATTTCGGCTTTCAAATCGGTGAAAATGCTGTGCAGTCTTTCTAGCTGTTTGGCATTATCTGCAAAGATAAAAATGTTGTATTCTTTCTTTTCAAACTCCTGCAGGTTTTTTATAAGCAAATCAAACTGCCTGTTGAAAGAGGGTTGTGGTTTAGTGGAGAAATTGAATTGACCACTGACCATTAACGACTGACTACTTTGGTCTGTAATTACCTCGGGTATTATTTGTCGTCTATTATCTGTCGTCTGTGGTTTAAAACTTGCATTCTTTCCAATTTCAATAATGTGCCGTTGCTTAATTTCTTTTTCTAAAAAATTAGCATTTACAAAATCATCTGCATTCAATTCTTTTATAAATAAATTGTCTGTGGTATTTTCATCTATTTCTTTAAATGTAAAAAGGGATACCCCATCAGTTTCATCTTCTATTTTTTCTTTGATGAATTCCCAGTCTTCCATCCACACAACAGTATTTTCAGGAAGAAATTCAATCAACGAAACTTTTTCTCCGGTTTCAAATTGTGTTTCCACATTTGGAATAATATTTACCTGTAATAATTTCCTTTCGCTCAACTGTGTTTCGGGGTCAAAAATACGGATGCTGTCCACCTCATTACCAAACAATTCTATGCGATATGGCTTTTCATTTCCAAAAGAATAAATATCCAATATACCACCACGAATAGCAAACTGCCCGGGCTCATATACAAAATCTGTTTTGGTAAACCCATGTTCTATAAACCGCTGCAGCATGCTGTTTACATCCAGTTCATCTGCCTGTTTTATGCTGATGATATTTTCAGATAATGTTTTTGATAATACAACTTTTTCAAAAATTGCTTCGGGATAAGTAACTATTATTTTCTTCGCCTGCGATAAATTTTTAGACTGCGTAATTTTAGTAAGTGCTTCTGTGCGAAGCATAACATGACTACTGTTTAAAAGCTGATAATTTTTTTTATTTTTAAAAGAAGAGGGAAAGTAAAAAATATCTAAAGCGCCTGTAATATTTTCTAATGAATTGTGAAAATAAGCAGCTTCTTCTGCATCTCTTAAAATAACAAGATGGTTTAATTGCGAAGCAGTTTCATT
>JAYUZL010000201.1:0-8946 GCA_043751875.1 Ferruginibacter sp. | reverse complement strand
CTTACAACAGCAGTTACTTGAAGCAGGCGTACACTTTGGTCACTTAAAGAAAAAGTGGAATCCTAAAATGCTTCCATACATTTTTGCAGAAAAAAAAGGTATTCATATTATTGACCTTAATAAAACTGTTGAAGGGTTGCAGGAAGCAGCAGCAGCGCTTAAAGCAATTGCACGCAGTGGCAAAAAAATTATGTTTGTTGCTACTAAAAAACAAGCCAAAGAAATTGTACAGGAAAGCGCTAAGCGTGTAAACATGCCTTTCGTAACAGAACGTTGGTTGGGCGGTATGCTTACTAACTTTAATACAGTTCGTAAAAGTGTAAAAAAAATGCAGAGCATCGAAAAAATGCTTGGTGACGGCAGTGCAGAAAATTTAAATAAAAAAGAGCGTTTAACACTTACCCGTGAAAAAGAAAAGATGGAGAAGGTATTGGGTGGTATTGCAAATATCAGCCGTGTACCTTCTGCTTTGTTTATGGTTGATATAGGGCACGAGCACATTGCTTTGGCTGAAGCAAAGCGTTTAAACATCAGTACTTTTGGTATGGTTGATACCAATTCTGATCCTAACAAAGTTGATTTTGCAATTCCTGCCAACGACGATGCTACAAAATCTATTGCTATTATAGTAAACTACATAACTGCAGCAATTGCTGAAGGTTTGGAAGAGCGCATGAGTAACAAAGACGAAGATAGCAACGACGATACAGAAGAAAGTGCTGAAGCAAAGGCTGCACGCTTTGAAAAGAAACAAGATGGTGGTGATGACAGAAGACGAGGTGGTGGGCGTGGTCCTGGTGCAGGTGGTCCCGGTGGTGGAGCGCCGAAGCGTAGAGTAGCAGGTCCAGGTGCAGGTGGTAGAAGACCAGCAGGTAAATAAGCCGAAAAGCTTACTCCAACATCGGAAAATAAAATTGATTTTTAAAAACATTAAAATAATAAACTCCTCAAAGTATAAAGTGTAAAACTTTTAATTTGGGGATTTTTATAACAACATAAAATGAGTGTAACAATAACAGCAGCAGATATAAATAAATTACGGCAGGCTACAGGCGCCGGTATGATGGATTGTCGCAAAGCTTTGGTTGAAAGCAACGGCGAGTTTGAAGCAGCTATTGACTGGCTTCGCAAACAAGGACAAAAGGTAGCCGCAAAACGCAGTGACCGTGAAGCGAAAGAAGGTGTGGTGATAGCACAAACAACAGCAGATAAAAAAACAGGAATTGTATTGTGCATTAGTTGCGAAACTGATTTTGTAAGTAAAAATGCTGACTTTGTTACGTTTGCACAAGGTATTGCCGATGCAGCTATTGCAAATAATGTGAAAACTGCTGAGGAACTTGGAAACGTTGAAGTAAATGGCGCAAAAGTATCTGACATGATAAACGATAAAGTAGCAGCCATTGGTGAAAAAATTGAAATTCAAAAATTTGAAAGAGTAGAAGCGCCGTTTGTTGCAAGCTATATACATGGTGCATATCGTATGGGCGTTTTGGTAGGAATGACGGAAGAAGCAGCAGAGGCTGGAAAAGACGTAGCCATGCAAATTGCAGCTATGAATCCATTGGCTATTGATGAAACTGCTATTGACTCGGCAACTATTGCACGTGAAAAAGACATTGCTATTGAACAGATTAAGGCTGAAGGAAAACCAGCAGAAATGGCTGAGAAAATAGCGCTTGGTAAAGTAAATAAATTTTTAAAAGACAACACTTTGCTTGCCCAACCATTTGTAAAAGACAATGCAAAATCCGTAGCAGAATATTTAAAAGCAACAAGTGCAGATCTTAGATTGACAGCATTTAAAAGAGTAGCTTTAGGCTAAAGTATAATAATTTAATATTGAAATTTAGAAAGCTTCGTTGTCACTAACGGAGCTTTTTATTTGTTTTTACTTTTTTAATGGTTATGGGTTTTACAGGTATTTTTTTTGCCGGATGTGATACTGATATCTGAAAAGTGGTTCACCAGACTACAATTGTGCTACACTTTCAAAACCGGTTAAGACAATAAAGCAAGAAAAGAATAGTTTCATATCTGCAAACTTATATTTTGAATGCAAAAGACCAATTACACCCTATAATTAAAAACGAACTAGTTTTTTATTTATGATGTAAGTTATTTTTTAAAAGATGTTACGCTTTATAAAACGCTTTATTTTCGTTTTTATCAGCATTTAGGTGAATTGTTACACCTAACTCCGCGAAGGATGTACACAGATCTCTTATATAATTTTCCAGACTAATTGCACTGGTTGTAATTATATGGTTGTAATTGGCAATGTCAGTACAATCATTCTATTCCAACATATCTACACACAGGCAAATATTTGTTAAAGGATTTTTCATTTGGTTAAAAATGTTTGGTATATCCAACTGAGCAATTTTTGATGGTTGGTTCATAGTTTTTCTACTTTATGTAATGTATTAAGAAAAAACAATAACTATTTTTATACCATAAGTTGTTAAAGTAATGAGAAGGGAATTTGATTTTAAAAAGTTATTACAACACATTAATAATCTAATCATTACAATCAGCAGCACAAGTTTTCCAAAAATTCAGGTAAGTAAAGTATTAATGTACATAAGTTCCTAATATTTATTTTTTATTGAAAACTAAAATAAGAATGGGTAAAATAGAAAAAAGATTACTTGAGTTAGGAATCAATCTCACTGAAATACCTACACAAATTGCCAATTACTTACCTGCCAAGCGAACAGGTAACATGAATAGGTGCTGCCCAACAGGTTTCGGTTTATCAGGGAAACAGTTAAAAAGGGAAAGCTAGATTTCAACATAACACTTGAAGAAAGTAAAACCGCAACTAAACTGTGTGTTGTTAACTGCCTTGCAGCAACTAAATCTTTTTGTCTCTTTGATAAAATAAAAAATATTGTTGCAGTGCCTGGATTGGTCAACAGTACTTCTGAAAACTTAAAACAAACAAATGCTATGAACGATACCTCGGACTTTATTGTGGAAGTTTTTGGCGAAATTAGAAAACATACAAGGGCTGCTAGTGGTGTAAGCGTGCCTCACCATTTTGCTGTTTCCGTATATGTGATTGTTGAAATTGAAAATTAATTCTGTCTTTCGTTAACCAACGGGAGCAAATTTCTGGCGTTCAAAAAGAATTACATCCTCATTACATTCGCACTGCTGAATAGATAGAAAGCGGTGATTTATTTAAAATTTAAAAACAGTCAAAAGATCGTGGCGGTAATAGTTTTTTTTGATGAATTCCACACTTTTTAGATCTACTGCAGTAATATCAAAATCACTGGTAGCTGTACCATAATATTGTTGACATTACAAAATTTATGGCAAAAGAATTTTACTCGTTTGTTGTGTATGTATCGAGTTTAATGCTTATTACTTTGCTTTTGATGCGCTGCAAATCTTCAATACAAAACTTGTGCTGATACTGTTAAGTTCATTGCGTGCCCAATTAATCAATTACGAATTATTAGTCTATGCAGAACCATCAAACACACCACAGTGCTCAACCGCTGATTTATTTAAGGTTGCCTTATAAAAAAACACCGGATTATGTTAGACGGTAAAAAATAAAAAACATTTTAGCTGTAACTTATTATAGAGAATGTATTTTTCGAAAATGTTCCGCTGGCACGTAAAAGTTTGAAAGAATGGTAAGTCTGCAATTTGAAAGAATAAAATTAAAATCAACGTTTTTGCTAATAGCAGGAGTGGCTCGAGCTTGCCGAATACACAAGAATTTTGTAGTTTTTTCTTTTGTATGAAGGTTATATCGAGTTCGATTTCAAAGCAACGCTTCCTCCATAAACCATCATTTTGAGTAAATTTTAGTGTTACTACAAAGGGTAAAATAATTAATGCATAATTACAGTTGGGAAATGTTGTGGTGAAGGAAGTTTAAAAAAGTCTTGTTTTTTTATAAGCATCTGGTATAAGATACAAAGCCAAATAAAAGCAAATGGAAGCGTTTTAAGTGAATGTTCATAAATATATTTTATTATAAACCGTGGGGTAGGATCTATGGATAAAACGGTTGCAATTAAAACAAAAAGCAGCATAAAGATTTTCATGGCCTTCGTTTGCTTCTGGTGAATAAACCAAAATCCTACTCCGCAAATGGCAATAGCATAACTTGTTATTTCTGACACATGGTTAAACAAAACCACCCACAGTAAAATACTGCATAAAAAGTAAATACGGTAATAGTATTCCTTAAACAACTTTGTTCTGATATACATGAAGCAGAATATGGCAACCCCAGCTAATTGCACAAACAATTTTGAGAAATCAGAAATATTGAAATAAGCTTGCAGTACGCCGGTTAAGGAAATACTTCCTGGAATTACTCCGGGATCTTCTTTCATAATAACGAACCATTTTTTATACATCAACAAGAGCTCTACCGGGGAAAAAATAATCAATGGCAAAGCTCCGAGAACTACCATGGCCACAAAAAACTTAACCGAAAATTTTAATTTATCCGGATACAGCAAAAATAAAGATACAGCTACAATAGGATATACTTTAATATAGATGCCCGCTACCAGTGCAAATGCTGCCAGCCACTGCTGTTTGTTTTCGAAAGCTAAAAAGGATAATAAAATTAAGTTAGCAATCATAACATTTGCCTGAGTGCCTTGCAGGCATACGAGCATTTCTATTAAAGCTATATAGCAAACAATTGCTTTTTTTTGAGTGGTAAAATGTTTGAATTTAAAGATTAGAAAAGGAATAAGCAGCATGCTTAAATTGTTCCAAAAAAAATAGCCTGCATAATAAGGTAACCCTGCAAATGGAGCAAATAGAGCAGGAAAACTTGGGCTGTATTGATATTGATCTCCAAACTCTGCAGGATAGGCAGTATAAATATCATCGTGCTTTACAAAATGCCAGAAGACACTTCTATAAATATTCCAAGTGTTCATTTTACCGCTAAATATGGTAGCTAAATTTATGGCAGCGAGTGTAATAAAATATATTACATAAACCGTTTGTTGCTTTAGTAAGAGAGCTGTTTTTTTGGGAGAAAATAGTTGCATTCAAGCCTTCATTTTTGGGGATATTGTAATATAGTAACTAAACTTTAAATTGAAAAGTAAATGACGATATCCTAAGTAAAAACCATAGGATTTATTCTGTAATACTGTGTATTATCAAAAAGATTTTTGAGAAAATTTTCTGCTCATAGAATTGATAAATTATTATTGTCTCGCAATCCAATTATTAACTATCAATTAAAAAACTCTAAAAGATTGTTTTTCTCATTCTCCATAAATAAAAGAAAACATCTTTATTAGGTTTCTTTTAAATAACCAATAGGTTTAAACGAATAATTATTTGACATTTCTGCAGAGCAAGCGGTCAGTCCTACGATAAGATCCATCCTTGCCTGGATAGTTATATAATCCCCTGCTTTGCTTTTGGGTGGTAATACATCTATTTTTCCTGTCTCGCTGTTTACTGTTACATGCATAAATATATTAAAACAGACAGGGATGTCATCAGGCAAAATACCAAAAGGTTGCAGCGCTTCAGATAGGTTGCCAAAACAACCACGATGTGGATTTTTGTGACCGTAAATAATTCTAAAGGTATCTGCGCTGCATGGTGTAAGTAAAAAATCGTGGCGGCCTACAGTATCCTCTATAATATCGAACATAATATTACTCCTGTTGGAATAAAATGGATGCCCCTTGGTAAGAAAAATAGTTTCGGCATAATCTATCGTACGGCCACTGCTTAAATATTCTGCCTTGTCATGTTGGTTAAAACAAATAAAATCCGATACCTGTTCGCCTTTAATATCTGTTATGGAAAGCCTTTCACCCTTCTTTAAAATAAATGCAGTGCCGCTCCGTGGTTCTATAATATTCATGATCGTGTTTATAAATTTCCCCTGTTTTTTTAGTCAAGAAATTAATGGGCATTTCCATTTTTTATCATACAACTTTCCGCTGTACTGGTACACTTCAGATGCTTCGCCAAAGTTTGTAAGCATAGGATTTACAGAACCGGCAAGCGCTATATCTTTTTTTCTGACAACGGTTTTCATTTTTTCGTAACTGGTCGTTGTTTTCATTGCTTCAAACTGTGCATGTGGGTTAAAGATAAGCGTAGGATATTTAAACTGCCGTGCAGGTCTACTGTTGTTTGCATGCAAGGCAAGTATAAAATAAGCTTCTTCTTTAATGCTGAAACTAAAATGAGGAGAGGAGGGATTATTGTGAACACGTGGGTCGTGCTGATAATTTTCAGCATCAAGTTTTCTGAGCGAACTTAGCCGCTGCCACATAAAATGATCAAATAAATCTTCACTCAAATTCTCAGGTTGTTCAAAAATAATGGCTGCGCTATGAAAGCCTTTTTCTGCAAGCCTGTATGCATCTGTAAAACCATACAGAAAAGCTAATATTTTTCGATCATCTGCCGGGCAGGTAATATGCTGAGCAGTAAAAATTTTAATATTATTTTTTAAAAGGGCATCTTTTGCAGCAACGCAAGGGAAAAAGGCACTGCTTATAAACGAATTAAAACTATTTACAATTGTGCCGGAAATTTGCATAAAACAAAAACGATAAAAATTATCCAATGGTTTGTTTATGCTAAACAAATAAGATGCCTTAGAGAAACAAAATTGTCATTAGATGATTTGCTAATAAAGAAAATAATTCGTGCCGTTTTTTTATATTACAATTGTGTTGCTGTATCCAGTTTTTTTAAAAGCCTAAAGTTTGCTTTGCCTTTTTTTAAATAAGCCTGGCCTTTTGCAAATGACCATCTTGGAAAACCATGGCTATGATTATAGGTTGATATGTTGTAAAGCACTTTCCAGTGCTGCAGAAAAATACCATATGCCTGAAATAAAGTATGACCGTTTCCATAAGCATGGTGTGGCTCAGCACCACAGCCATTAAATTCTAAAATAGAAAAATTTTTTCCTTCTTTAAGATCTTCAATGGATGCGCATTTAATATCATAACGGCCGTAATAAAAATGTTTTGTATAATGACTGATATCGTCAAAAACTTTTAAAAGTCTTTCATCTTTTTCATAAGCAAGGCTTATGAGCCGGCCACCACGACTAAGGTTTAGCGCATAGGAAAGAAAATATATTTCTCCTTGCGGTAAAATGTTTTGCAGTTGATCACTATGCTTTGCCAGCATTTCTTCTTGCCTAAAACGTACGCGTTCATAGTTATTAATAAGTTCTTTTAATGTAGATACGCCATTGCCTACCACCTGCAAAAATTCTTTCTTTAAAAACCCTGTAATGGTTCCTTTTTGTTCGTTTGGATAACGGTAATAAAACACGCTTACCTCAAGCGGATAATTTACAAATGTTTGAATAATATACTTTACCGGCATCTTCTGATGATATGCCTGTAATTCTGCGGCATTATTTATACGACGAAACATAAAGCCCATCATCCCAGCATCTGGCTTCACAGCAAATGGGTATATAAAATTATTTTCTGTAACAAGTCTTTCTGTTTCTTTAAAAGAATAATCGGGAGAAATATAAATACTTTTCGGAAAAAGATGTGGTGGTAATTGTTTATACATTTCACTTTTTGTTTCGCCCTCAAAACCGCCAAAAGCTAACGTAGGATTAGATGGTGTAAAAAACCACAAGGATTTTGCCCGCAAACAATACCAGCCCCACACAGGCATAATAGGAATATACTTAGCCATGTAATGCCAGGTTTCCCAATGTGTTATTTTAAAGAAAAGATTTTTTACATTCATAAACCAGCAAAATTATAATTAGCAGCCGGCATATTTGTAAAAGGTACTAAACCGATTTTTTTAAAACTATATTTCTTTTAATAATCAAGGGTTGTGCCGTTTTAATAGCAGCCTTCAATAATCGGGTTTTATCGTTCCTGATTAATTAATTTGAAACTGCTTATATTTAAAATGCTGCATTTGGACCATATAGTGATCGAAACTCGGTTAAAAACCAGATAGCAGATTCAACAACTTTATAGTCTGAGATGTTGCAGCCGATTTTGCTACACAAGCTTATTTCTATTTAAATATCACATATGTAACCCAACTCAACAAATACGCTAGTCCCGTCATGTAAATAAATTGTATCACCGGCCATTTCCAGGTTTTGGTTTCTCTTTTTACGATTACGAGTGTGCTCATACACTGCATGGCAATTACATAAAAAACGAGCAGGGATAATCCCGTAGCAAGGTTATACACTTTTGTGCCGTCGGCACGTTTTGCGGCTGCCATTTTTTGGCGAAGCGTATTGCTGTTTTCATCAGCATTGTCCCCTACAGAATAGAGTGTGGCCATGGTTCCAACAAAAACTTCTCTTGCTGCAAAAGAAGTAATAAGTGCTATTCCAATTTTCCAATCGTACCCTAGTGGACGAATGGCAGGCTCAATAAAACTACCCAGCGAACCTGCGTAAGAACTTTGGAGCAACGCAGTTTTTCTTTCTTTGTTCAAAACATCATTTTGCTGTGGAGAAGCCAAAACAAGTGCATCATACTTTGATGTAACCTCTTTCATTTTTTGTGGTGGCCCATAAGAACTGAGTGCCCACAAAAGCAAACTGATAATCATGATTATTTTTCCGGCATCAAACACAAATATTTTAGCCTTTTCTATCATGGTCACTAAAATATTTTTCCAACGGGGGCTTCTGTAAACCGGTAGTTCTAAAATAAAAAAACTTCTTTCTGTACTTTTAATAAACCACTTCATAACCCAGGCAACAATTAATGCCAATACTGTTCCCAATAAATAAAGTAACATCATTACCAAGCCTTGTAAACTTAAAAAGCCAAAATAGAGTTTTGAGGGAATTACCAATGCAATCAATATTGTATAAACCGGAAGCCTTGCGCTGCAACTCATCAACGGTGTTATCATAATGGTAAGCAATCGTTCTTTTTTATTTTCAATATTTCTTGCACTCATTATAGCAGGCAC
>JAYUZL010000200.1:0-5908 GCA_043751875.1 Ferruginibacter sp. | reverse complement strand
GCAATTGTCAAAAGCGGATAAAGATTTATCCAGAACAGTGATTACATCACCCATGGATGGCATGATTAGTTTAATGAACGTAAAAAAAGGGGAACGTGTAGCCGGTAACAGTTTTAATGTGGGTACTGAAATGTTGCGTATTGCCGATATGGATAAAATTGAAATACGGGTTGACGTTGGCGAAAACGATGTGCCAAAAGTAAAGCTCGGGGACAGTGCATTGGTAAGTGTGGATGCATACAGCCAAAGAAAGTTTCAAGGTATTGTAACACAGATTGCCAGCAGCAACAATGGTGCGGCTAACAGTGCTTTAAGCGGTGCCACAACTGACGTTACCCAATATAAAGTTTATATAAGAATATTAAAGGAGAGCTACACTGATTTGTTAGGTAAGGGCTCATTTCCTTTTAGACCTGGTATGAGTGCAAGTGCAGATATACAAACTAAAACACAACGCAACGTAATTACAGTTCCTATTAATGCAGTAACCACAAGAGATAAAAGTGACAGCCTTGGCACAGATAAAAAGAAAGTCGTGGCAACAGATAATATTGTAGAAACCCGCAAGGAAGATGATGGTATTGCAGTAGTTGTATTTGTAAAGGGAGCAGACAATAAAGTAACAAGAGTGCCTGTAAAAACCGGCATACAGGATATTAATTATATTGAAATCACGAGTGGACTCAAAGCCGGACAAGAAGTCGTAACGGGCCCATATGACGTGGTGAGTAAAACATTAAAGAAGGGTACCCAGGTAAAAGTCGTGGATAAGAAGGAACTTTTCGAGAAGAGTAAATAAGTACAAATAAAATGTAAGAAAATAGTGATACGGTGAAAACATACCACTCTTTTTTTTATACATGAGAAAAAATGTGCATTTTTGTTATCCGTATAGGATACCCATAAAACAAACTAAGCTTGAGAAAGGTCGTTTTAGTATCATTTCTATTAATGATGTTGTGCAAACTTTGCCTGGCGCAAAGTATAATTGCCCGTATAAATATTTTACACGACAAGAATGAAGTATTTGGGAATGCTACAGTTAACATCTTGCGCAATGTAGACTCAACAATACTTTTTACCAAAACAGCAAATAAAGAAACGGACTTCTCACTTAACAATAATACAGCTTACATTCTTAAAATAACAACAGTAAACACCAAAACATTTTACCAAAAATTACAAACGGGTAGCAACGATACTATTTTAAATATAGTGCTGCAGACTCTTACAAAGCAACTGGATGCGGTTGTAGTAAATACCCGCACACCCTTGGTTAAACAAGAAGATGATAAAACAATAATAGATGCTGAACAGTTGGCAGGCAGTAGTACAAATGCTTATGAAGTGCTAGAAAAAACGCCCGGCGCAATTGTAGATCAGGATGGTAATGTTTTTCTCAACAGTGCAACACCGGCTACCATTTATATAAACGGCAGAGAAATAAGACTTAGTGCAACAGATTTAGCACAATTGTTGAAAAATCTGCCCGCTAACAGTATCAGTAAAATTGAAATATTGCGCAATCCATCTGCCAAATACGATGCAGCAAGCAGCGGTGGAATTGTAAATATTGTTTTAAAAAAAGGTGTAAAGCTTGGTGTAAATGGAAGTATAGATGCATCACACTTTCAGGGTGTATATGGCTCAGAAGCCATTGGCTTTAATGTTAACAACAACAAAGAAAAATTAAATACTTACCTCTCCTACAACTTGAGTAAAAAAATAAGCTTCGACAATATTTCTTCAAACAGATATACAAATGGTGGTGCGTTATTTAAACAATTTGCATTTACTAAACTTAATAATACCAATAATTATATTGGAGCTGGAATAAGTTATGACGTGAATAAAAAACTTAGTATTGGTTACGATGCAAGAGTAAGTGCTACACAAAACAACAGTGACGTTGACAACGATATTAATATTTCGTCTTTAAGCACGGGTAATAAAATTGGTAAAAATATTTCTATCGTAAATAACCAAGGACCATCTGTTTACATAGGTAATAGCATTGCAGCAAAATACAAATTAGATACATTGGGCAGTGAGTGGAGCAACACACTGGATTATACCTATTTTAGAGGCAACAGTAAACAGAGTTATAGTAACCTAAATATCTTGCCTGCAAAAAATACGCTTTTAGGCGATGGCAATATTTTAAATAATAAAAATATTCTGGCGTATAAAAGTGATGTTGTTTTAAGAACAAAGAAAAAATTTACCATTGAACTTGGTACAAAACTAACCTACAGTTTAAGTGACATCAATTCTGTTTATTTTTCAGATACAAGTACAGGTAAATATGTTGATCGTTTGCAAACAAATAAATTTAGATATACAGAAAAAATTGCTGCAACATATTTACAAATTTCCAGAAACTTTGGCGGGCTTACAATTAAGCCCGGTATAAGGCTGGAGCACACAGATATAAAAGGGCAGCAGATTATTCCTGCAGATACAACTTTTGCCATCAAACGTACAGATCTTTTTCCCTACATTTTTTTACGTCATAAAATAGCAAAACTTTTTGGATTTACTTTAGTTGGGAATGCTATTTACAGAAGAAGTATTACCAGACCTTATTATGAATCTCTTAATCCATATCCACGCTATGCAGACCAGTACACTTATGATATAGGTAACCCAAGACTGCGACCACAGTTTACTACAAACTATGAGTTTAGTATTAATGCAGATGAGTTTCCTGTTTTTTCAATTGGGTTAAATGACATTAAAGATATATTTACCACACTTACGTATTCTCGTGGCGATACTTTGTTTCGTACCTATGATAATTTAGGCACTAATAAGGAAGTTTACATGCGCCTGGTTTTTGGTATTCCTCCGGGTAAAAAATACTTTTTTTATGCAGGTACGCAAATGAATTTAATTAACTACAAAGGTCAGTATGATGGAGTTCCTTTTACTTTTAAGAAAAGCAGCTTTCTCTTCTTCATGTTTCAAAATTATAAACCTACAACTACACTTACTTTAAGCTTAAATGCTTTTATGCGTGTAAACACAATAATTAATTTCTTCGAGTTAGAACCTTTTGGCGGAATAACCTTGTCAGCAAACAAAAGTATTTTGAATAAAAAAATGAATGTAATACTTACTGTAAATGATATTTTACATACCAACATAAATACATTTATAATTAAGCAGCCAAACTTTGTTGCTGATGGTTATAGGTACGCTGATACCAGAAGAATTGGGATTGCATTAAAGTACAATTTTGGGCTTAAACCAAGACTAGAAAAGCGGCAGGGGTTTGATATACCACCGGAAGCAAATTAATAAATATTACGGGAACATTTTCTCGGCAATTGCTACGCTTTCAGGCTTGCCCACATCCAACAATTTTCCGTGGCTGTGGTCGTAAAAGTTTATTTTGCAACCTTCAGCAGCCAGTCTTAAATAAAGATCTATCATTGAAAACTTTCCTTCTTCTTTAATGAGCTTAAAAATTTGCGGAGATATAATGTGAATGCCGCTAAACGCCTTTTTATTACCCGGCTTTCCTTTTTGTTCTCCTGTTTTTTCATTTAACCAGCCGCATAAGAAATTATTTTCGTCAAATAAAAGATACCTGCTGGTGCTCCTGTTTGTAACAGCCAGAGTTGCTAAAACGTTTGTTTGAAGATGCAATTTGTTGACCTCAGCTATGTTTAAGTCTGTAAGCATATCAGCATTCATCAATATAAATGGGTCGCTTGAATCTTCAAGATAAACTGCAGCTTTTTTTAATCCGCCTCCTGTTTCCACAACTTCATCGCTCTCATCGCTTATAATAATATTACTGCCCCATCCATTATTTTGCAACACAGCATCTTTTATCTGCGCAGCAAAGTGATGCACATTTACAATCACATCTTTCACATTAAATAATTGCAGGTATTCAATATTGCGTTGCAACAATGTTTTGCCGTTTATTGGCAATAAAGCTTTGGGATGTTTTTCTGTAAAGGGTTTCAACCTTGTGCCAAGGCCTGCTGCGAGGATCATTCCTTTCATTAAACTTAATATTCTTTTATAAATTCATAGTTTGACGAAGGAATAAATATTTCACTTGAAAGTTGATTTACCCTCGTGTTTTCCGCTAAACATCCCTGCAAAGAAATAACTTCATTTTCATCGATTTTAAATTTTTCAATTAATGAAGAAGGAATTTCAATTTTCCGTTTCTTAAGTGCTTGAAAAGAATATAATCTTACGACAGGGTTTTTATGTTCTTCTGCCAGCATAATTAATTCCTTATCGGTTGCCAAAGATATAAGAATATTAAAGCGTTGATATTGGGAAGATGGAATATTCGCATATCCTACTGTGAAAGTCGTTTCATATATATTAAGATTTGCTATTTCTGTCACTGCATTTTGTAATGAACTCTTATTCATTTTCTGTGCTTCACTGCAATAATTGGTTGCCAATAAAAGAATAACAAAAAGTGTCTTTAAATAAGTCTTCATAAGAAGTGTTTATAATTAATATAAAAAAATACAGGCTTACTTATGCTCATTAAAATAAATCTAATCAAAAATTTATTATGTGTTCAATCTACCTCAAAGTTTTGTTCAATATGTTTTACTACAGTTTTTACGTTGTACTTATTTTTTAAATGCCTTGCAAGTGCATCAGCCGCATATACACTTCTGTGCTGCCCGCCTGTGCACCCAAAATTAACTTCCAGTATTGCAAAATTCCTTTTTATATAATCTTCTACGGAAATATCAACGGTACTAAAAACGCCTGCAAGAAATTCTTCCATGCGGGTTTTGTCTGCCAGATAATCCTGTACAGGTTTATCTCTGCCTGTTTCTTTTTTATGTGCTTCTACTCTGCCCGGGTTTAAAATACCTCTGCAGTCGAAAACAAATCCACCGCCATTATCCGATACGTTTTTGGGATATCCACTCTTTAAAAAAGAGAAGCTTTTTATATTTACGACAAGAGGTGTCTCTGCCGTTGCTTTAACAGGTTCAAAACGATTTACAATTTCATCGGCTACAATTAATGAAAGTATTCTATCAAATTCGGGTACACTTATTCCCATTTTATTATGTTGCAAAAATGTATTTAAATTTTTTAGCGCTAAAGGAATACTGGTCAAAAAGTGTGCTTTCCTTTCAAACAAACCTCTAAACCCATAAGCACCTAAAACCTGTAACAATCTTATTAATACATAACCATTGTACTGGCTTACAAATCGCTGTCTGTCTACATTTGTATTCATAGCTGCTTCAATGCAGTCGATATAATACTGCAGCAAATCTTCCTTCCATTCATCAGATAAATCTGCTTTTGCCTGCCAAAGTAATGAGGCAACGTCGTATTGCAAAGCTCCCTTCATTCCTCCCTGATAATCTATAAAATATGGTTGCTCTTTTTTTATCATTACATTTCTGCTTTGAAAATCCCTGAACATAAAAAATTTATAATCTGCATGGTTAAGGTAAGAACTGAGGGCTTCAAAATCATCTCCAAGTTTTTCTTTATCGTATGGAATTTTTAAGGTGTCTAAAAAGTAATATTTAAAATAAAGAAGGTCGCTTAAAATAGCCTGTTTGCCAAACTCTTTGCTCGTAATACACTCCTCATAATTTAAGCCGGCGTTGCCATTTATTTGCAAATGCGCCAGTGCTTTTAATGTTTTTTTGTATAAATCTTTTGTGTTTGGCGTATATCCATTTGCTTCCAGTATATCAAGTAAACAATCTGTACCCAAATCTTCCTGTATGTAAATACTGCCATCTGTGCTGTTTGCTAATATCTGCGGAACAGGAGCATCAATATTTTTAAAGTGTTTTGAAAAATAAAGAAACGTATTGTTTTCTTTTAAGTTTAAATTATAGGTAGCAATAAAGTTTTGGTGTTCAGTTTCAATTCTAAAATATATTCTGTCGCC
>JAYUZL010000199.1:0-18364 GCA_043751875.1 Ferruginibacter sp. | reverse complement strand
TATTATTTCGCAATTTGATATTGTTGTAGATGGTTCTGATAATTTTTTAACCCGATATCTTGTAAATGATGTTTGTGTTAAGTTGAAAAAAACTTTAGTGTATGGCAGCATTTTAAAATTTGAAGGACAATTAGCAGTCTTCAATTATAAAGGCGGCAAAAACCTGAGAGATCTTTATCCAGATCATCCTAACCCGGAAGATGTACCGAGTTGCAGCGAAAATGGTGTAATGGGTTTCGTTCCGGGTATTATAGGAGTATACATGGCTGGTGTTGTTATTCAAATAATATTAGACAGTTACATTAACGGCAGTTTATCCATTTTTAACTTTAATGAGTTTAGTATTGCAAATCTGAAAATGTAAACACTCTAGTAGAAATAAAGATTATGTAGAATAAATTTTAACTTTATAAAAAATTGCATGAGTAATTCGGAATAATACTCTCAGCAAAAAGTATTAGAGTTTTATACTATAAAAAACCAAACGCAATAACACACGAATCTAAAACATTTTTAAAGAATTTGAAGTGGCAACGATGTCGGAAAAATATTTTTTTAAAAATAAAAAACATACTCCTTTAATTCCTAGTGCGGAATAGCCGCAATATCTATCCATTTTTTTGCAAATGATGCATCCCAATCATGCTTCCATCTGCGGTGGCTCCATAAATAATTTGATGGGTCTTCTTTTATACCTTCTTCCAGGAAGTTTCTATACATTCTGGTTAGTTCCCCATTGCTGTAAAGGCTGCCATCTTCAGTTATAACTTTACAATTAAAATAATAGTGACCTCTTCTTATTTTCTTCATGTTTACAAAAACCACAGCAGTTTTATAGCGCATTGCACCTTTTTCAGGTCCTATCAAAAACGGGGCAGGTTTACCGAAAAAGTTTAACCAAAAACTGTGCTTTACAAGTCCGGGATTTTGATCTGCAATTAACCCAAGCGCATACTGGCTTTTCATTAACTGTGGCATTCTTGTTTGATAGTTGTGTTTCTCCACCATAGTAGCACCAAACTTACTACGAATTTTTAAAAATAATCTTTCAATCGGCTTGGCTTGTATGCGCAGATAAATGGCTACCCACGGAATGGTTAGCGAATGAGATATTGCAAGGCTTGCATACTCCCAGTTCATTTGATGACCGCTGTGAAATTGTATGTTCAATCCTTTATCTACCAACTTTTTTGCATCGACAAAATCGATTGCGGCTCTCTTTACAAATTCCTTTTCTGACAGGCTCAACAGCTTTATGGTTTCTATAAAATTATCTACAAGGTTTTTGTAAAACTGCTTTGCAATCCTGTATATTTCTTCCTCCGATTTTTGTGGGAATGCAATTTTAAGATTGTCTGTTACAATTTTTTTTCTGTAGGCAAACAAATGATAAAGTAAAAAGAAAGCGAGATCGCTTATGGCATATAAAATAAAAAACGGAAGCAAGGATAAGAGGTATAAAATTCCGTAAATAATATAATACATGCTTTTTTATTGATAGCGCAAAGTTAGGAGACTGTACGAAATTGAAAACATTATATTGGTATACAAGTACCATCTTTTATAAAATAGTATTCTGCAAAATTTCCTGCTTGTTAAGATAGTCAGTGTTAAAATGCAGACCCCTGCTTTCTTTGCGCAGCTCAGCACTTTTTATTATGAGGTAAGATACTGTTATCATATTCCTCAGTTCGCATAACTGTGGTGATACTTCGGTATGCTCGTATAAATGCTCCGTTTCTTCATGCAACAAATCTATTCTTCTGTTTGCCCGGTGCAATCTTTCATTGTTTCTTACAATACCAACATAATCACTCATCAACAATTTCATTTCCTTAAGACTTTGTGTTATCAAAATCATTTCCTTGGGAGCAGTAGTGCCTGCTGCGTTCCAGCTTGGTATGTTGTTTTCTTTATTCTCTCTAAAAGGTGCTGCAAACTTTTTTACAGTATCTTCAAAAGCCCTGTGTGCAAAAACCATTGCTTCTAAAAGAGAATTACTTGCAAGCCTATTGGCACCATGTAAACCTGTGCTTGCGCATTCACCTGCAGCATATAAATTTTTTATAGAAGTATGTGCATGTTCGTCTGTTTTTACACCACCGCAGCTATAATGTGCTGCCGGCGAAATAGGTATCATATCTTTTGCAACATCAACTCCAACACTTAAACACTTTGCATAAATATTTGGAAAATGATCTTTAAAATTTTCCTGGTTCATGTGCCGGCAATCCAGATAAACAAATTCGGTTCCATTTATTTTCATTTCATTATCTATAGCGCGGGCCACAATATCTCTTGGTGCAAGGTCTTTGCGTGTATCATATCTTTCCATAAAAGCCTCACCTTTTTGGTTGCGTAAAATACCACCATCACCACGCACTGCTTCCGTAATTAAAAACGATTGCCCCCGTACACCTGCTTCATATAAAGACGTTGGGTGAAACTGTATAAACTCCATATTTTCTATGCGCCCCTTTGCTCTGTAAACCATAGCCACACCATCTCCTGTAGCAATAGACGGGTTGGTAGTACTTCTGTAAACCTGTCCATTACCACCGGTTGCCAGCAGGGTAACTGCTGCTACAATTTTTTCTATTTTATTAGATGAAAGGTTTAAAACATACACGCCGTAACATTCAATATCAGGAGTAGATTTTGTTACCAGATAACCAAGGTGATGTTGTGTAATAATATCTATTACGAAACAATGACTAATCAGTTCGATGTTGCTGCATTTTTTTATTGCTTCCAGTAAAGTCCTTTCCATTTCGGCACCTGTTACATCTTTGTGATGCAATATCCTACTTTCGCTGTGGCCGCCTTCTTTGCCTAGTTTATAATCACCTTCGGGGTCTTTATCAAACTGTGCGCCCCACTGTATTAATTCGTTAATTCTATCCACACCTTCTTTAATTACAATCTCCACAATTACAGCATTGCACAAACCGTCACCTGCAATTAAAGTATCTTCAATATGCTTCTCAAAACTATCATGATCAAAATCTGTAACACCCGCAATGCCTCCCTGGGCGTACTTTGTATTTGTTTCGTCGCTTTGTGTTTTTGTTAAAATAGTAATTTTTTTATCAGGCATTTCCTGAGCGGTTTTTAGCGCATATGTAAGCCCCGCTATACCCGAACCAATAACAAGAATATCTGTTTGCATGTATAAATATTTTTATCTAATTAAAATTTTACGAAGATAACTTGGGGCTGTGTACCAGGAAACTTTTTTCAACATTTGTCCGGGCTTCTCCGGCTATGGTATTTTTTACACAATTATGCCTTTGGCATTTGTTTAAAAAATACTTCCCTTCGTCCCCCGCAGCGTTTCATCTTTTAAATCTTTTTTCAACTTTTTTCTACCGTATTTGTTGCCGCAGGCGCTGCCTGCGTTTTTATTTTTTTGGCTACAGATATTTCGCCCCGATGGGGCTTTTGCCAGTGAAAAAATATTTGATTCTTACCCTCACCGTTCAACAATTTTTCTTTAAAACCTTTACGATTATTTCTTCAAAAAGTAAACGCATTAATGCTAACTTGATCGGTCCAATAATTCCTAATTCCTAATTCCTAATTCCTAATTCCTAATTCCTAATTCCTAATTCCTAATTCCTAATTCCTAATTCCTGTTCAATCCAAACCCCACTTTCCTTCAATAAATTTATCAACTCATCTACTGCTACTTCGCTGTTTATATTTTTCTTAACTACTTCTTTACCTCTGTACAAAGTTATTTTTCCAACACCGCTCCCTACATAACCAAAATCAGCATCGGCCATTTCGCCCGGACCGTTAACAATACAACCCATGATGGCAATTTTTAATCCCTTTAAATGGTTGGTTACATTTCTTATTTTAGATGTTGTTTCCTGCAAGTCAAACAAGGTTCTGCCGCAGCTAGGGCAACTGATATATTCTGTTTTAGAAATGCGTGTTCGCACTGCCTGCAATATAGAAAAAGAAGTGTTATTTAAAAACTGGTAATTGTTTGCAGCTGCCAGATAAGTTCTGCCGCTTATCTTGTCATTTATAATTTGTGATGGATCGTTCATCAACCATATTCCATCACCCATTCCGTCTAATAACAAACCCCCTGCTGTGGCACTAAATTCTATTAACTGCGCATCAATAGTATTCTTCATACTTTCAACTGCAATTACAACAGGGCAATGGATTTTTTTGTTTTCAAGTTCATTTATAAACATCCTCATTTGCTGCATGGCATTTTTCTTTGCAGAATAAATACACAGTACAACGTTGTTTGTTTGAGCCAGTCTTTTTATTAATGCGCCATTATTATCATCTACACAAATAGAAATAAAGTTAAGTTTTTCATGCATTTTCTCAGCCCCTAAAAATTCATACGCAGTAAAGAGTGGGAAACATTTCTTTTCGTCAGTTGTTGCATTCTGCCACACTTTATAATTACATATAAAATTTAATGTACCGGGCAAAGCAAAGTCTATAAGCTTATCTGATGTATAGATATAATCGGCAGCTGCATCAGCAATATTCCATTTATCAGTTGCGGCATCGTATCTGTAACCTATGGTCTGTAAATCAGCAGCAATGGTATTAGCCAACATAAAATCTGCCATCACAATCGGTACATTTTTACCACCAATATTATTTAAAGCGTTTGTTGCACGTCTTTTATATTCAAAGGGGGAGTACGAGAGGCCGACCACCGACGACTGGTTACTGACCACCCTAGCTTTATTTTCTATGGCAGTATTTTCATTGTCCGTCGTCCGTTGCCCATGTTCTTCCTTATTCCTCGCTTCGGTGTCGTCAGTCGTCCGTTGTCCGTCGTCTTCACCATACCTCTCCACCAAATCCTTACAAACCGGTATTTCAAATTCAGGATCTTCGGTAAGGCTAACTCTTATGGTATCACCGATTCCATCTTCCAATAAACTACCGATTCCAATAGCAGATTTTATTCTTCCATCTTCACCATCGCCCGCCTCGGTAACGCCTAAATGCAATGGATAACATTCACCAAACTCTTCCAGCATATGTGTAATAAGCAAACGGTAAGCCTGTACCATTACCAACGGATTACTACTCTTCATGCTCAAAATAATCTGATGATAATCTTCGCCTCTTGCTATCCTTAAAAACTCCATAGCACTTTCCACCATTCCGATAGCAGTATCCCCATAGCGACTCATAATTCTATCGCTTAAGCTGCCGTGGTTTGTACCAATGCGCATAGCAGTACCGTGCTTTTTGCAAATTAAAACAAGTGGTGTAAATCGCTCTTTAATTCTGTCTATTTCTTCGGCATATTCCGCATCAGTATATTCAATTTGTTCAAACTTTTTTTTGTCTACATAATTGCCCGGATTCACTCTTACTTTCTCAATAATTTTGGCTGCTATTTCGGCGGCATTTGGAGTGAAATGTATATCTGCAACAATAGGCGTATTGTATCCAAGCCTTCGCAATTCATCTTTAATATTCAGCAAATTTTCTGCTTCGTTTTTTGAAGGTGCAGTTATGCGAACAAGCTCGGCGCCAGCTTCTATACAACGGATGGTTTGTGCAACTGTGGCAACCGTATCCATTGTATCGGTGGTTGTCATGGTTTGAATCCTAATCGGATTGTTACCGCCTATTATCAGGTCGCCAACTTTTACTTCCCGGGTTTTTAGGCGTTTATATTCAGACACTGAACCGCAATATGAACTCATCTTTATTCTCTATGTGAGCAACAAAGTTAACCAATCAAAGCAACTAAATTTTACCATAAAACTGTTAGTTTTTACGATTATCACAAAAAAATCCCGAATGAGAAACCATTCGGGATTTTGTTAGATGTATATAAATTTTATTGTTTTACAATTATTCTCTTATCTACAACTTCATTGTTTTTATCTCTTATTAGCAGGCTATAATTTCCTGCTGCAAAAGAGCCCATTAAAATTTCTGTACGCTTATCTGTTATCGTTTTTTGAAGAAGTAATGAACCTCTAATATCAAATAATTGCAATACTGCTTTATCGTTCTGCAAAGTTTGCGGCACAGTAATATTCAAGATGTCAAAAACGGGATTAGGATAAACTACTATGGTTCCTTTAACACCGTTAAATAAAATCTTCACAATCGGACTGTATTCAAAATACCCGTTTTTATCAAACTGCTTTAGGCGATAATAGTTTGCACCCGTCACAGGATCATTGTCCGGTAAAGAATATGCTTTAAGTGTGCTGCTGTTTCCAGCGGCATTTACTTTTCCGATCTTTTTAAAGTTTATACCGTCAATACTGTGTTCAACTTCAAAATAATCGCTGTTTAATTCCTGTGAGGTTGACCATTTTGTTATTACGATATTCTGTTGCGTCTGCGCAGTAAATTCCAGCAACGTTACCGGCAAAGCGATTATTCCTGGGAAATCAACAACCCTTACTGTTGTTAAGCTCCAATCGTCCAGTATACGTACGTAAAAGTTTTTCTTTGTTCCGGCAAATGACACATCTATAGGCACGTTGAATGCAAAGTTGGTTATTTGTCCATTATTACCCGATGGTATCGAAACTGCAGTTGCATTTCCAAAACCTGGATCCGATGTCCAGAACCATTCCAGCTTTACAAACTGGTCTGTTGGCGGCACAGGAAGTACTGTTTCATAATAAAATAAAGCTGTGTTTGTCAAACTCCATTTTCCATTTGCATCCATAACACGAATATATAATCTATGCAATCCTCTTATTAGTGACGCAGATGTAAAGTTAAAATTCTGGATAATCGTTTGCCCCTGCGGAGAAACCGTAAATGCTGTTGCACTTCCAAAGCCTGGATCGCTGTCTATATAATATTCTGCTGCAGTTATATTAGGTATAGGATTATTTATTACCGGCTCTTTATAAAATAATTGCGGTATAGATAAACTCCATTTTCCGTTTACGTCCCTTGTACGCACATACAGATAATGCAATCCATTTGTAAGTGCAGTTATATTTCCGGTAAAATTAAAATTTACATTTTGTCCGGCTGTAACTACCGCTGTTATTGCGCTACCAAAACCTGGGTCTGTATCAAAGAAATATTCAGCAGAAGTAATATTAGGAATAGGATTGTTGATTACCGCTTCCTTGTAAAATAATTGTGGCACAGATAAACTCCACCTTCCATTTGCATCTCTTGTACGGACAAATAAATTGTGTAACCCGTTTGTAAGAGAAGAAATATTTCCTGCAAAATTAAATGTAACAGTTTGGCCGGCTGCAACAGTTGCAGATGTTGCATTGCCAAATCCAGGATCTGCATCAAAGAAATATTCTGCCGAAATAATATTGGGGACAGGATTATTTGATATCGCTTCTTTATAAAACAATTGTGGTACAGATAAACTCCAGTTTCCACTCGCATCTCTTGTGCGTACAAACAAATTGTGCAATCCGTTTGCAAGCGAAGTTATATTTGCAGCAAAATTAAATGTTACTGTTTGCCCGGCTGTAACACTAGCTGCAGAAGCATTTCCAAAGCCAGGGTCTGTATCAAAGAAGTATTCGGCTAATGTGATATTTGGAATAACACTGCTTGTAGCAGGTTGTTTAAAAAATGTCTGCGGAGTGCTCATGCTCCACTTTCCGTTAGCATCTCTTGTGCGTACAAATAAATTATGAAAGCCACTGGAGAGTGCAGCTATATTTCCGTTAAAATTGAAAGTTATCGTTTGACCCGCAGTTATTGTTGCAGGGGTTGCATTTCCAAAACCAGGATCTACATCAAAAAAATATTCGGCTGACGTGATGGAAGGAATTGGGTTTGCCATTGACGCTTCTTTGTAAAATAATTTCGGAGTTGACAAACTCCATTTTCCATTTGCATCTCTTATACGCACAAACAAGTTATGTAAGCCATTTGACAATGCAACAATATTTCCGGCAAAATTAAAAGTTACCGTTTGCCCCGCTGTAACTGCCGCTGTTGTTGCGTTTCCAAAACCGGGGTCTGTATCAAAAAAGTATTCGGCTGATGTAATACTTGCAACTGCGTTTGCAACAACCGCTTCTTTGTAAAATAATTTCGGAGTTGACAAACTCCATTTTCCATTTGCATCTCTTGTGCGCACAAACAAATTATGCAATCCGTTTGACAATGCTACAATGTTTCCAGCAAAATTAAAAGTTACCGTTTGCCCGGCTGTAACGGCTGCTGCTGTTGCATTTCCAAAGCCCGGATCTGTATCAAAAAAGTATTCTGCTTCAGTAATATTGGGAACTAAATTTGAGACCACTGCTTCTTTATAAAATAACTGTGGTACTGATTTGCTCCAGTTTCCATTAGCATCCAGCGTGCGTACAAATAAATTATGTAAACCATTTGCAAGTGCAGCAATATTTCCTGCAAAACTAAAACTTACTGTTTGTGCTGCAGTAACAGTTGCAGGTAATCCATTTCCAAAACCAGGATCTGTATCAAAGAAATATTCTGCTTTTGTTATGTTGGGTATGGGAATAGCAAGCAGCGTTTCTTTATAAAACAATTGCGAATTTGTTAGGCTTCTTCTGTACAAACTATCTACGGCTCTCACATTTAGCATGTGCAACCCTGTAGATAAAGCACTAATATTTGGTGTAAAATTTAAATTGGATATGGTAACGGAAGGTATTGGAACTTTTACCTGTATTGCGTTTCCGAAGCCAGGGTCGGTATCAAAAAAATATTCTAAATGATGAATTTTTTCAGATGCCTGTGCTTGTGCAACATTTATACTCAAACAAAAACATACAACGGTGCAGACTGTAATTTGTAAAAATATTTTTTTCATAATGAGTAAAATTGTAAGGTGGAAAATAGAAGGCAGAACTATTACTTCTGCCTTCTTTATTTTACTCTATATCAGTTATTTCCTTTTGCAGTTACGGTAACATTTATTGTTGTAGCACCCGCTGTTATCGGTGCAATTGTAAGTCCATAAATATTTGGTACCGGAGCAATACCGCTTAATTTATAAGGAAAATCTCCGGCAAATGCACCAAGGTCGTTACCATCTTTTCCTATTATTTTAACGGTAGATGTACTGGCAAGTTGGTATGCACCATCTGTGGAAGTACCTCCCAAAAATGCGATATTTGCTATTGATTGGGTTGTGTTACCTGTACCGTAAGTTGTACCTGTTCCGCCAACACCGGTTACAAAATGGGTTGCCTGCGTACCTGCATTGAATTCAACATTGCAATTTGTAAAACTATTTGGGTAATTGCCCTGACTGCTGTACGTTAAATTGTTAACGACATAAAATCCTTGAATATTTAAAGCTGTGTAATAAACCGCAACTACATTATTCTTGAAAATTCCACTAATCTTCGCATCTAAAGTTATACCATAATAAAGCGGAGTTATTATATTGCCATATATGTTCATATTCGTAACTAACCCTGTACCTGTATTATTTCTTACACAATACTGACTACCAGGATTACCGCTAAAAACACATTGACGTAAACTCATCCCATCAATATTTCCTGTAGAATTATTTCCTATAAAACAAGTAACTGTAGGGAAGTAACAACGTGCAATGGTTAAATTATTTACACCCATATTTACATTCCCAACCTGGCATCCATATACGAATGAACCTGCAGAACCTGCATTGTAAAAAGTTAGATCTCCGGTTATGCTGCCATAACTAGTGTTTACCTGTGTATTTGGGTTTTGGCTTAAAAAATACCCCGAGCCAATTACTACAAGTTTCTTAGTAAAAATACATGCACCATAGGTAGTGGGGCTTTGTTCTAAATGAATAGTGTCGCCACTTACAACAAGTGTGTTGTCGTTTACCTGTTGCAAAGTTGTGCTGGATGGGAAGTCTGAAACAATTGCCGGCA
Organism: Ferruginibacter sp.; assembly: GCA_043751875.1. Taxonomy (GTDB): domain Bacteria; phylum Bacteroidota; class Bacteroidia; order Chitinophagales; family Chitinophagaceae; genus Ferruginibacter. The sequence continues at coordinate 8,519 of JAYUZL010000199.1, read as the reverse complement.
CAGGATTGTTACCGTTATTGTTTACACGCCATATTTTAGCGCTTGCATTAAAACTTAAAATGACTGCAGTAACTGCAAGTAAGGAGATTTTTGTAAATAGTGCTTTCATGATTATTATTTTTAAGTAAAAATAGTTTCATGAAAGAATGATTCATATACCCTCTTGTGGGTATATTTTAAATTACCAGTCCTTCTCAGGCTTATCGGGAGATGAGGTGCCTATTTTATGGAGTTTATCCTGCAATTCTTTCTCTTTTTGCAACAGCGCCTGTAGTTTTTGCTCTGCGTCTTTTTGTGTTAGATTACTTTGCTGTGGTTTAGGCTGTTCGTCTTTATTATTTTTATTGTCATCTTTTTTATCGTTTTTATTTTGCTGGTCTTGCTTCTGTTTGTCTTCTTTTTGCTTTTGCAAAGCAAGTTGAAGATTATGTCTTGCATCTATATTATTTGGATCAATCTTTAAAGCATTTTTATAATTTAAAATACAGTCGTCTGTTTTTTTATCATTTTGCAACACTACTCCTTTGTTATATAAAGTATTGCTTTTTTCAAGAGGGGCATTCATAGCTTCAGCCGCTTTTTCGTAAGCCGCAATGGCCTCTTCTTTTTTATCAGATTTATACAAAGCATTTCCTAAATTATAATTTGCTGTAGCATTGTTTTTTTCAGCAACTGTATTGTAATATTTTATGGCAGTTTGATAATCTTTAATTTTATAAGCATCATTACCAAGTTTTATATTTTCGTTTTCAGCCTGTGCTGCAGCCGACGAAACAATCGAAATCAGCAATACTACAGCAAGTAATTTCTTACTTTGTATTCTCCCGTTTTTTACTTCAGTAATGAACAATTCCAATATTAAAAAGAGCAGAGAAGCACCCAATAATAACTGAAACCAGCTTTTATAATTTACAAGGGAGTCATCATTTACCGTTCTTTTATCCATAGTAGAAAGATTATTATACAAGGCATTTACAACTGCATCGGTATTGCTAAAAAGCTTATAATCCCCATTTCCTTTTTTTGCAATATCAGCCAAGGCCTGCTCATTTAGTTTTGTAATTACGGTAACACCCTGTTCATCTTTCTTAAGTTCGTTTGTTACAGGGTCCATTATTGGTGCGCCTTCCGGTGTGCCCATGCCTATTGCATTTATTACAACACCCTGTTTCGCCATTTCTTCTGCTACTGTTAGAGCATTTTCTTCGTGGTCTTCACCATCACTGATTAATACCACTGCCTTGTATTTTTTTTCTTTGCTGTTAAAAGATGCATAACACATCTTAAGTGCCTCACTTATAACCGTTCCTTGTGTAGGAATTGTTTGTGGGGTAGCTGCAGATAAATACATTTTTGCTGCAGAATGATCTCCGGTCAAAGGCATTTGCAAATATGCTTTACCCGCAAAAACAACAATCCCTATTCTGTCGTTATCGAGTTTATCAATGAGTTTATATAAAAGTTGTTTTGCCCTATCAAGTCTGTTAGGCGTAATATCCTGTGCAAGCATACTGTTGCTTACATCGAGGGCTATCATTACATCAATTCCGTTTCTCGTGATTTTTTCACTTCCCTTCGGGCTACGAAAATTTGCTAGACTTAACAGGATGAAAGCCATTGCAAAAAACAGCAAAAGAAATTTCTTATAAGGAGATGATGTATTAAAGTTTGCGGTAAGCTCTTTTACAAGCAATGGATCACCCATTTTTTTAAAAGCAAGTTTTCGTTTATGGCGTGCATAAAAATAAATACCAATTATTACCGGAAGCAACAGCAGTAGCCATAACAAATAAATATATTGAAAAGAAAGTATCATCTTAGCCTGCAAATTAATGATTGAAAAGGCAGGTCATGTTAAAAAAACAATAAACTGTTTTATCTCTTGCCTTCAAAAAAACCATAATGTTTTAAAATATCTTTTGTTATAGCCAAACGAGTGGTGGTCATATCGTACTTACTGTCTTTGGACTTTAATAATGTTGCAAAGAAATAAACGTGCCTGTTTTCTTCAATCCAGCCAACTACCCAACCGATAGCATTGTTTGTTTCATCAAATCCCCAACCTGTTTTACAGCTCAGTTTATAGGCTGTGTTGTCTTCCTGCAACATTACATCTCTTACAGTTTGCTGCACACTTTTTCTAAACGGAAGCTGGTCAAAATACAAACGTTTCATAAATCCAATTTGCTCATCGGGAGATATTTTTAATGTGTTATTTAGCCAAAAAGAATCTATTGGACCACTGATATTAATGTTGCCATAAGAAAGTGAATCAATATAATTTCTCATAGTATCTCTTCCTATTCTTCTTGCAACTTCCTGGTAGTATGGTACTGCACTTACTTTAAAAGCTTCCTTCATGCTCAAGTCTTTATTCCAATCTGCAACAGGCCTGTTTACACCATCCCATTTAATAATCATATTTTCATCTAATATTTTTCCTGTCTCTAAACCAATTAGTGAATTAACAATTTTAAAAGTAGAAGCGGGCGTGTACCGGCTTGTATCCATCGCCATATTGTAAACAGTAATGGAGCCGTTGCTATTATCCATCATGGTAAAACAACCTTCTACATTTTTTTCATCAAAATATTTTTTTAAATCGTTGTCTATTTTGGCTTTTTTTAATGCACAAGATGAAAGCAGGAAGGCAATAGATAAAAGACTAAAGACAAAGGATAAAAGACAACTATTTTTTTTCATGGTATATTTTTTCTGACTGGTGCTAATTATATTTTCTGTTTTAAATGCTCAGCAGTTGCATCTAACGCTTCATAAAAAGCTTCTCCAAATTTTCTTATGAGTGGTTCCTTTAAAAATTTATACACGGGAACCTTTAACTTTTTACCTAATGTACATGCGGCTTTGCAATGATCTTCTCTTGGTTCGTAATTTGCAAATTGTGTAACTCCATTCTTACTTTTTTTAACGATAATGGGGAAGAGATGACAGCTGATGGGTTTTTTCCATGTTGTTTTACCGTCTAAATAAGCCTGTTCAATACCACATTTCACAATGCTATTTTCATCGAAAATACCATATGCGCATATTTTACTTTGTATTGTTGGTGTAACCCATCCAAATTCTTTGTCATGCACATATCTTCCCTGTCGGTTTATTTCGTCTATTCCTTCTTTTCTTAAATAGGGAAGTACTGCTGCAAACACCTCGTCAACTTTTATTAACTCTTTTGCATCAAGGGGTGCACCTGCATCTCCATCCACACAACAAGCACCTTTACAACTGTTGAGGTCACAAACAAACTGATCGTTTATAATCTGATCACTCAGTAAAACATTTTCAATAGCTATCATTGAAGCAAAAATACGCTATTATAATTCTCCTATTTATGAATGAAGGAGAATCAATGCATTCCTTAAAATTAGTTTAACCAGTAATTTGAAATCATTTCCAACGAAATGTTGTTAGGAGATGATCTATATCTTTTTGTATAAAATCAACAACAGGCTTTACCGAATCGGCATTGGGCGATGCATAAAAATAAAGAGCACCCCTTATAAAGTTTTTTGTTGTATCAGTCATAAAGAACTGACGCTGCGTAGCTGCATTACCGCCAAGTTTAAAGAGTAATCCTGATACTTTGTTTACCGTAGTAAAAAGACTGTCTTTTTTTGAAGTGGCTACATCATCATTTTTGTTGGTGAGGTTAAATGCATCGTTAATCATTTTATCATACATATTTACTCCTGAAGAATCTTTGTATGAACCGTTGGGCATTTTTATTTTATAAAGGGCTTTTCCACCAACTACTTTATAACTCAAAAAGATTTTTGCATTCAGATTTTTAAAATCAATGTTACGCCAATAATCATTTTCGGGGTTAGCATCAAAGTAAGTACTGTCCTTTACAATAGTTGCGTATGCCGGATATTCAAAACTGTAAGGAATCCCCGGATCATCGAATAAAACGTATTTTTTTTCGGGCAAATCAATTTTATAATAACCGGTTTTTTTTGAAGTGTAATTACTGTTACAAGCAGCAACTAAAAACACAGGCAAAAGAAATGAGAGCAATTTTCTTTTTAAACAAAACATATTTACCAAGTGGATATTTTTATTAATAAATAAATTCTATTAGGCAACAGGTGGCTTTATTGTTATTTTAACCTTATCAATTCTGTTTTTATTTATTTCTAAAGGAATAAAAGAAAAATTACCGCTTTTCAGCTCCTCATTTATCTGAGGAAATTCACCTGCAATTTCTAGCACCAGCCCTGCAACAGAATCACTTTCTCCTCTAACTGTATCAAACACATCTATGTTTAATCCCATTGCTTTGCATGCATCATTTATCATTAATTTACCTTCAAAAATATAAGTAAAATCATCAATTTTTTTATTCCCGCTTTCTTCATCATCAAACTCATCTTTAATTTCTCCTGTAATTTCTTCCATAATATCTTCCAGCGTAACAATGCCTGAAGTACCCCCAAATTCATCTACCACTATTGCAAAGTGAATCCGCTTGGTTCTGAATTCCTGCAACAGCTCTTCAATTAATTTTTGTTCGTGCACAAAATATGCAGGTCTTGTAAGTGCGTGCCATTCGAAGTTTTCAGGTTCGTTAATATGCGGCAATAAATCTTTTGTATGCAACATGCCTGCAATTTCATCTAAATTATTTTTGTAAACAGGTAATCGGGAATAATGTAAATCTTCCACTGTTTTTATGAGTTCGTTCAATTTTGTATTGTATTCTATACCGCTTACATCAAGCCTTGTGCGCATAATCTGTTTTACGGGCGTATCACCAAATTTTCTAATGCCTTTTAAAATTTTCTTTTCTTCTATGGTAGCTTCATTATCGGGCAATAAATCTATAGCATTGTCAAGGTTGCCGCCATCGGGCGAATTGCTTTTATCTGGAGATAATTTCTTTTCCATTCGGTCACTGAATCTAACAAGCCGCTTGCTGATTCTGTAAAAAATACTGTTGAATATTTCCACCACCAAAGAGGAGGAAGATGCGAACCATATTTTGTTGTGTGTAGCCCATACTTTAGGTAAAACTTCTACAAAAAGCAAAATTGTAAAAGATATAGAAAGCACTTTAATTAAAAACTTTGGCCAAAAAGTAAACTGGTAAACAAGCAGCCAATCATCTATTAAAATATTTGCTATTAAAATAATGCCAAGGTTTACCAGACTGTTTGTAATAAGCATAGAAGCCAGCAAAGTTTTTGGCTGCTCTAAAAGTATAACGATGCGTCTGAAAGAAGGCTGTTGACGGGTTTTAAGTACGTTTATGTCTTTCTGATTAAGAGAAAAAAAAGCCACCTCACTGCCGGCAATTAAAAAAGAAAGGATAAATAAAAGAAGGGCTGTAAAAATAAGAACACCCGTTACAGCGGGTAATATTACCAAAAAATTTAAATGCAAAATAAAGTTTGCAGTTACCGAATGATATTCCAAAACAAAATATTTATATGAAAAATACGGAGATAAAATTATGGCTTAAAAAGGCAAACGCTCATTGCCTGAGTCATCTATCGGTGGTGGCACATCTTCGTTTGTAAATTCAGGATCATCAATACCACCCTGCAATGTTCCATCCGTTCTTTTATCGAGCATTATTAAATTATCGCCAACGATTTCAGTTGCAAATTTTTTATTACCCTCTTTATCTTCCCAGCTTCTTGTTTTTAAACGTCCTTCTACATATACCAAACTGCCGCGGTGAAGATATTTTTGCGCAAGCTCAGCCAATCCCCTCCACAAAACAATTGTATGCCATTCTGTTTGAGAAATTAAACGACCGCTTCTGTCTTTGTAAGCTTCTGTTGTAGCCAAAGAAAATTTAGCTACAGCAATATTTCCTTCCAAAAACTGCATGTCAGGATCCTTTCCGAGGTTACCTATTAGCATCACCCTGTTAACTCCTCTCATACTAATATTATTTTAATTATTTAATACTGCAAAAAATGATTCCTCTATATTGCTTTAAAATTGTCTTTTAAAGATACATTTAATTTACAAACGAGATTTTATACATGTAAAATTTTGAGTTCTTCTTTTTTCTCCAAAAATCCTGTAATGAACTTTGGGAATGCCAGCATTTTAATTTCTGCTTTTTCAAGTGCTGTATAATTATCATTGTTAAAAGCTGCCTTTACTGTAACATAAAGAAATAAACCTTCTATTGTTTGATGCGTAAGTTGCTGTTTATAAAATACCGATGTTCTAATACTAATGTTGAACCTGTCAAATAACGCTGAAAACTCTTTTGTTTTTATAAATGCTTCAGCAGGTAATTTTTTATCTTTTTCCACCAAAATAAATTCCCATAGATTTTGCCAGATGTCCTTATCAGTTCTTTTTCTTACAAATATTTTTCCCTTTTGCTCTACAATTATGTAATAAAAATACCTGTTGCGTTTTATTAACTTTTTTTTCTTTAACGGAAGCAATTTGGTTAAATCTTTAGCGTAAGCCACACATTTTTTTTGCAAAAGACAAATTTCACACAAAGGCTGTTTTGGCCTGCAAACAGTAGCACCAAAATCCATTAAAGCCTGGTTATAAGTAGCAGGGCTTTTGGCGTGAAGAAGTGATTGGGCCAGTTCAGCAAAATATTTTTTACCATCATTGGAATCAATTGGTTTTTCAATACCAAAAAAACGGGAAATTACCCTTGTTACATTTCCATCAACCACAGCATACGGCAGTTTAAAGGCAAACGAAGCAATGGCAGCTGCAGTGTAAGGACCAATTCCCTTAAGCTTTAAAATTTCATCATAAGTATCCGGAAAAATACTTTTATAGTCAAAAGCTATTATTTTAGCAGTTGCCATCAAGTTTTTACATCGGGTGTAATATCCAAGTCCTTCCCACATTTTAAAAACTTCATCATCATCAGCAAGTGCCAGCTTATCAACAGTTGGAAATTTCTTTATAAAATGATTATAATAAGCCGTTCCCTGCTCAACCCTTGTTTGCTGCAGCATAATTTCGCTTAGCCATATTTTATAAGGGTCATCAATTCCCTTCCATGGCATTTGCCGGGTATTACTTTTTTTATTCCATAACAAAAGACTTCGGGTAAATATTTTTTTGTTGGATAGGTTGTTCATGTATAGTGCAAAACTATCTGTTTCAAAATCCTAATAAAATTCAATATATATTTTCTTTTATTTAATATATATTTGTATATTACATACCATAATATCTCCCACTATGAGAAAAGCTGATTTAATAAATAAAATTTCTGATAAGACAGGTATCCCGAAAGTAGATGTATTGGTTACTTTGGAAACCATGTTTAAAGAAATAAAAACTTCTTTGGCTTCAGGTGAAAACCTTTATGTTCGTGGTTTTGGCAGTTTTATCGTCAAAAAAAGAGCTGCTAAAATTGGTAGAAATATAAAGAAAAATGTGGCCGTAGCCATTCCTGAACATTTCATACCTGCTTTTAAGCCTGCTAAAGAATTTATGAAGGATATTAAAAATGCCGATATTAAAGTTGAGCCAAAATTTGATGCTGAAAGAGAAGACTAGCTTAACTTTGAGGTCAAAATCAAATATTGAAAAAACAACTTATCCTAGTCTCTTCAGGAATTGTCCTACTATTAGCACTTTTTTTATTTGGAAGAACTACAAACAATAAGCCGGTTACTCTTGACGGAAAATCAGATACAATTAATGTTAAGGTGTTTGATATTATTAAGTTTATAAATCTTGAAAAAGCAAAACTTCCTCCTAACCAAGCAATTATAATTACAAAGTTAGAGAAAAACCTTACTTCCGAAAAAGATGCAGCCAAACAAATTGAAGGCAACCAGTCTCTTGCAGCTTTTTGGAAAGACTCTGCTAAATCATTTGAACCATATGCTTTCTATATTTCTGAAGGATCTAAGTTGGATAATTCAGAAAAAAACCTCACCTTCGCAGCCCGAATATTTTTAGACAACCTGAGAGCAGAAAAAGACCTGGCTAAACTAAACTGGGAAACAACAACTGCTATTAATTTGTTTGAAAGAGCTTTAAAATTCAATCCTGAGAATGATGATTTAAAGATTGGACTAGGTAGTTGTTACATTTACGGCAAAGGTCGAAGTGGTGATCCTCAGGAAACAATGAAGGGAATACAACAGCTTTTATCAGTTGTAAGGAAAGATTCCAATAATATGCAGGCACAAATGATGCTTGGTGTTGGAGGTTTAGTTTCAGGTCAGTTTGATAAATCAATTGAAAGATTAAACAAAGTTGTGACCCAACAACCTCAAAATGCTGAAGCGGTTGCATACTTGGCAGATGCTTATGCAGGAAAAGGAGAAAAAGCAAACGCTGTAAAATGGTACAATATCAGCAAACGCTTAATAAGAAATCCTCATTATACCGAAGAAGTAGATGCAAGGATAAAATTGTTAAAATAACGGACTGTAGCAATACAATAGATTTATTTAAAAATTATTTATTAAACACAAAAAAGATCAATTATGCCTTGTGGTAAAAAGAGAAAACGTCATAAAATAGCTACTCACAAGCGTAAAAAACGTTTA
>JAYUZL010000198.1:0-25404 GCA_043751875.1 Ferruginibacter sp. | reverse complement strand
TTCTTAAATAACTTATGCTTCTAGTTCCATGTAATTTTCTACAGGCTCACAAGTGCATACTAAATTTCTGTCGCCATACGTGTTGTTTACCCTACTTATACTAGGCCAAAATTTATTTTCTTTCACAAAAGCCAAAGGAAATGCAGCTTCTTGTCTCGTATATGGATACTTCCATGTATCAGCAGTTATAATAAATTGTGTGTGTGGGGCATTTTTTAAAACGTTATCAGCTTTATCAGCAGTTCCCTTTTCAATGGCAGCTATCTCTTTTCTAATTGCTAGCAAGGCGTCGCAAAATCTGTCAAGTTCAGCCTTGTCTTCGCTTTCGGTTGGTTCAATCATAATAGTTCCTGCAACAGGGAAACTTAATGTTGGTGCATGAAAATTATAATCCATCAAACGTTTTGCAACATCTTCGGCCTCAATACCCGCACTTGTTTTAAATGGACGCAGGTCGACAATAAACTCGTGCGCACAGGTTCCGTTTTTGCCTGTATATAAAATCTTATAATCATTCTGCAACCTCGTCTTCATATAATTTGCATTTAAAATTGCAAATTCCGTACTCCTTTTTAACCCCTCAGCACCAAGCATTTTTATGTATGCGTAACTAATCAACAAAATACTTGCACTGCCGTAAGGTGCTGAACTTACAGCGTGGATTTTAGTAATGTGTGTATTTGCAACTCCTTCAATAACATGACCGGGTAGAAAAGGTTTTAGTTTATCGTTCACTCCAATTGGACCCATGCCCGGTCCGCCACCACCGTGAGGTATAGCAAATGTTTTGTGTAGGTTTAAATGGCAAACATCAGCCCCAATTAACCCTGGGCTTGTAAGCCCAACCTGTGCATTCATATTTGCCCCATCCATGTAAACCAATCCACCGTTGTCATGTATAAGTTCACACAAATCTTTTATAGTTTCTTCAAACACCCCGTGTGTACTTGGGTATGTAATCATTAAGCCTGCAAGATTAGCTTTATGCTTTTCAACCTGTGCTGCCATATCTGCCATATCAATATTTCCTGCTTCATCACATTTTGTTACGACGACTTTAAAACCAGCCATTACTGCACTTGCAGGGTTAGTACCGTGTGCAGAAATAGGAATCAAAATAATATTTCTATGTGCTTCATTTCTATATTGATGATATGCTCTTATTGTAAGCAAGCCCGTATACTCTCCCTGAGCACCACTGTTGGGCTGTAAAGATGTAGCGGTGAAACCGGTAATGTTGCTTAACCATTCTTCCAGTTCTTTTAAAATAACCTGATAGCCTCTCCATTGGTCTGCCGGCGCAAATGGGTGAATGTTGCTAAACTCCGGCCAGCTTACGGGAATAAGTTCTGTTGCTGCATTCAATTTCATTGTGCAACTACCAAGCGAAATCATAGAAGTATTTAAACTAAGATCTTTATTTTCCAATTTTTTAATATACCTCAGCATCATACTTTCACTGCGGTGAGAATTAAAAACGGGGTGCGATAAAAAGTCAGATGTTCTAGTTAGCGCATAAGGAATATTGGTGAGCAAAGTATCATTGCTAAAACTTGCTTCTGCTGTATGCTGATCTTTTACCTTTGCAAAAATGTGTAAAATATCCAACACATCATTTTGTGTAGTTGTTTCATCCAAACTAATCAACACTTCTTCTTCTCTATAAAAGAAATTTATTTCTGATGCCTCAGCGGTTTCTTTTATTGCCTTACAAAAATTAGTTTTTATTTTAAGTGTATCAAAATAATGTTTGTTTTCGTTTGCATAACCCATTGCAGTTAATTCATCACTTAATGTTTTTGTCAACAAGCTTGTTCTCTTTGCAATATTTTTCAAACCCTCAGCACCATGGTAAACTGCGTACATTGCTGACATGTTTGAAAGCAAAGCCTGTGCAGTACATATATTACTTGTTGCTTTTTCTCTGCGTATGTGTTGTTCACGGGTTTGTAATGCCATACGCAAACAGCGGTTCCCTTGCGCATCTATTGTTACGCCAATTATGCGACCCGGGATTGTTCTTTTAAATTCATCTTTGGTTGCAAAAAATGCAGCATGTGGTCCACCAAAACCTATCGGTACACCAAAACGCTGTGCACTGCCAATGGCAATATCTGCACCCAATTCTCCAGGTGGAGTAAGTAGGGTGAGGGACAATAAATCTGTTGCCATTATTACCATCGCATTAGCAGCATGAGCAGAATCAATAAACTTTCTGTAATCTACAACTTCACCATGTGCATTCGGGTATTGTACGATGGCTCCAAAATAAGTTTCATCAATTTCAGCAGTCGTATAATTGCCAAAAACCAATTCAATATTTATTGGTGTAGCCCTGGTAATTAAAATATCTTTTGTTTGTGCGAATATATTTTCATCCACAAAAAACTTTGGTGCTGTAATGTGTTCTGTATTTTTATTTTTGTTATTAAATAGCATTGCCATCCCTTCCGCCGCTGCGGTACCTTCATCTAACAAACTTGCGTTGGCAATTGGTAAACCTGTAAGGTCTGCTACCATTGTTTGAAAATTTAATAAACTTTCCAAACGCCCCTGAGCAATTTCCGCCTGGTAAGGAGTGTATTGTGTGTACCAACCTGGGTTTTCAAAAACAGTACGCAAAATTACAGATGGCACTATTGTACCATAATAACCTTGTCCCATGTAAGTTTTAAAAACCTTATTAAGCGACGCTGTCTTTTTAAGTTCTGTGAGGTACTGAAACTCACTCATTGGGCCACCGGTTTTTAATGGTTCATTTGCACGGATGGGAGCTGGTATTGTCTTCGAAATCAATTCCTCTATAGTATCAATTCCTATTTCATGCAACATTTCTTTGGTTTCCTGCGTATTGGGGCCAATATGTCTTTGTGTAAATTCGTTTTTTTGTTGTTCGAACAGGTTCATGGATTTTTTTTATAATGATATTTTATTTTTTAGCCGGGCAAAGAAGCAGCTATATTCTTTTTCAGTGATAGCGTCGCACATTTAAGTTTCAACAAAACATTTCGCTTTCTTAAGCAACAAGTTTCCTTGTTAAAATACACCCTTTGTTTGCTTCGCAAAATTATATTAATACAGTTAAAAATACTATTGAGATAAGGAGTAAGTTAAAGATGTTGAAAACCTTAACAAAAACCTGCAAATAAATTTCACGTTTAATTTTTGTATACAAATTAAGAGTTCATGATGTATTAATAATATTTCTGATAAGGTTCTAAAATAATGATATTGATAAATGTTCTTAAACGTTGGATAATGCAACTACTTTTAAATAATATAGCAGCTGATGATACTTCGCCTTAATCGTATTTCTTTCACCGACAGCGAATAGACTTGCCATTCGTCGTAAATTATAAAATTGAATAAAGGTGAAGAACAATTCCAAAATTTTAGTGAAAAGAAATAATCAACATTTATATAGTTTGTCTGTTCGTTTTGGTATTATTCATTAATTTGTTATGGTGTGGGAAGATCGCTGTAAAGTAGTTTATGATAGCTACAAACCTTGGTAGAAAAGAATAATCCAATATAATGTCAAACCTTATTACATTATTAATTTACACTGCATAAAGCTCTATGATTGACTTTAATTAAGCCAATAAGATTAACCCGTATGCTTTTGGGTTTCTATTAAGCTTAAAAGCAAAAACGTTAAGAATTCGTTTCTCAGCGTTGTTTGCAAAATAAGACTTCGCTTAAAAGTAGAACTATATTTATTATTTCTACAAAACCTTGATAGACCACAATAATTCAATATACTATCAAAACTTATAGTGCAACATCCCTATTGTAAAACATTCCGAAGAAAGTGAATTGAAGTGATAATATCTAAAAATAAAATTTCTAATTAAATAAGTATTTTCATCTATCCTTTACTTATTTTTATACCAAATTCTTTTGTTTTAATGGACAACAATAAACTGCTTACCAACTGGCAAAAAAAATCTTTAGAGCGTACAAAAATCTATAAAAAGTTTTTGCACCGTGCAGATAAAAAAACAACTCTTCGTATACTTCCTGTATTAGATGAAGAAGCTTATGAAAACATCAATTGCCTTGCCTGCGCAAATTGTTGCAAAAATTATTCACCAAGGTTTAAAACAACAGATGTAAAACGTATTTCAAAAGTTTTACAAATGAAAGAGGGTGTTTTTATAGAAACTTATTTGCGACTAGATGAGGATGGAGATTATGTAACAACTACAAAACCCTGCCCTTTTCTCGGACTAGATAATTATTGCAGCATTTACGAAGATCGCCCATCTGACTGCGTACGTTTTCCTTATACAGATGAAGATGTAATTATTAAAAGACAGGAAATAACTTTAAAGAATTCTACGTTTTGCCCCATCGTTTATTTTGTATTGGAAAAATTGATGGAAAAAAAATAAATTATTTCACTGCGTTCATTTCATCCCACGCAGCCTCCAACGGGCGTACAATGCCATCACCCTTCCACTCAGGAGAACCCGGTACCTCTGTTAGTTTTAAAAAGTCTGCTTTTGTCATTCCTTTGGCAATACTCTCGCTTGTAAGTTTTAAAACATTGCTTAGATATTCTCTAAATTGTAGAATGTCTGTTTTGTTTATGACAATGTCGTAACCTGCACCTGCATGTCCACAAACATAGGTTGTGCTATCACTAAATTTATTCGTCGCGTCTGTAAGTGTTTTTATCCAATGTGTAATGTTTGCCCCGGCTGTTCTGTCTACAAAAGGATGACGACGGTTAAAAACAAGATCTCCTACATGAACAATATTGGCGTTTTCAAAATGTACAAAACTATCCCCATTGGTATGGCCGGGGCCAAAATAATGGAGCGTAAGTCTTTCTCCTTTTAACTTTGTACTCCATGTTGTTTCGTACGTTAGATTTGGATATAGTTGTTTGTCTTCATTTTTATTTTTTACTGCAACATCCTGCTGGTTTATTTTCGAATTGGTATGTGCTAGAACATTTTTTGTCAAGTCTTTGAAAACAATATTTCCTGCAGTATGGTCACCATGATGGTGCGTATTTACAAGCAATGAAAATGGCTTTTTAGATTTTTTTAAAAGTTCATCTATCAAATGTTTTGCAGTATCAGGGAACTGGCTATCCACCACTACTGTTCCTTTTTTGCCGAGCATAAACAATATGGTGCCTCCTTTTTCTGTAAATACGCCAATATTATCTGTAAGCATTTTAATTTTGTATGCGGGATCGGCTAAAAAAGAAGCCAGCGTACTTTTGCTAAGTAAAGCTAACCCTCCTAATGTAAGACCTGTGATTTTTAAAAATGAACGACGTTGCATCCTATTATTTTAACGAAAGTTACGGATATATTAATTTAAAATCTGCATAATCTGCTCGGTGAAGTTAAGTTGAAAATAGTTTTTCTGCTGAAGTGCTGGCGGATGGGTGGCACTACCCCAGAGTGGAGCGCGGCGGAACGAGGAGTAGTGCAGACTGCCGCAACAAATGTTGAATAATGTTACCCAAAATTACAGCCTCATAATATTTTAATACTCAATCTTTTTCAAAGTTGGAAAACCAATCCAAGTACCCGCCACCACCAATACTGACATGACACCACCAAAAACAACAGCGGGTAAAGTACCGAATAATCGGGAGGTTACCCCACTTTCGAACTGCCCAAGTTCGTTGGATGAATTTATAAAAATCATGTTGATGGATGAAACACGCCCACGCAATTCATCGGGCGTGTACAGTTGCGAAATTGTACCTCTTATTACCACACTTATACCATCGCAAACACCTGCGGTTGCAAGTGCCAAAAAGCTTAACCAATAAAATTTGGAAAGACCAAAAACAATAATAAAAATACCGAAACCTGCTACCGCAAGTAACATTTTAATACCCTGCTTTTTTCTCATTGGTGCTGCCAGAAGCATGAGTACACTTATTAAAGCACCTATATCCATCGCAGCATTTAAGAAGCCATAACCGATTGCATTTGTATGCAAAACATTCTCTGCAATTTCCGGGATAAAAGCTACAGCGCCACCAAAAAGTACAGCAAATAGATCAAGTGATATTACTCCCAGCAAAGTTTTACTGTTCCATACAAATTTAAAACCTTGCTTTATTGAACTTATAACCGGCTCTTTTTTCTCAGTAAAAATTGGCGGTTTGGGCTTTAACTGAAAGGAAGAAAAAGTTGCAATTAAAATAAGTGCACCGCTAACAAAATAGGCGTTTGCAATGCCAGCCAAAGCTATAATAATCCCGCCTGTTGCATGCCCTGCAATAGAAGAAATTAAATAGGTTGAAGAGCTGAGTGAAATAGCTTTTTGTAAATTATTTCTCGGTACAATTGCAGCAATCATACTGCTTGCGGCCGGGGATGAAAAAGAACGGATTACACCTGTAAAAAAAACTGTAATGAAGATAACCGTAAGCTTTGTACTTGTAGAAAAGTTTAATTGAGGTAAACTTACAATTGCAAGTGCTAGGGCACAAATAAAGTAGCATATAAATGAGTTTGCAAGGATCTTTTTTTTATCGTGCGTATCAATAAAATGCCCGGCAAACAAAGCTGAAAATACTGCAGGCAAAAACTCGGTAAGTCCTGCCAAGCCTACCATATAAGTATTTGCCAAATGAAAAACCTGGTAAATTACTATCGTTGAAATCATTCTTAACCCAAGGGTGAAAAATAATTTTGCGCTTAAAAAATGCCTAAATTCTAAAGGTAATTTGGTATTGATATGGTTGTTCATTTATTATGGTAAAGTAACGAAATGTTGTCCATCTTCATACTCTTTATCCAGAGCATCTATTATAACTTTAAGGTGTTTTGGATTATCTAAAAAATCAGCATTGGAAGCATCTACAAACAAAGTTTTTAGGTGGTGTTGTTTTATATATTGGGTATAAGTTTCCTGGATGTTAAACAAGTAATCATTGGGTATTTGCTGCTCGTACTTTCTATTTCTCTTTTTTATATTTTCCTGTAATTTGTTTATGGGTGTATGCAGGTAAATTAAAATGTTTGGTTGTATAATTTGGGGATTCATGATATCAAAAAGTTTTTGGTAAAGCCTGAATTCTTCATCAGGTAAATTTACTTTAGCAAATAACAAACATTTTGTAAACAGATAGTCTGAAACGGTAACGTTTTGAAACATATCTTTTGTCTGCAACAAATCTTTCAGCTGTTTATACCGCTCTGCCATAAAAAACAATTCCAGCGGAAATGCGTACTGCTTTGGATTTTCGTAAAATTTTGGAAGGAAAGGATTTTCTGCAAATTCCTCCAAAATAAGCCTCGCATTAAAATGTCTGCTGAGTAAATGAGCAAGGGTAGTTTTGCCTGCTCCAATATTGCCTTCTATAGTAATAAAATTATAATTCATCTATACTGTAAAATAAAATGAAACTGTACAACTGTTATCAAATGTTTTGCACATTTAATTTATCAGGGCAAATGAGTAGGAGTTCTTTCGCTGTTTTTTTTAATAATGGATGTCGGTAAAATGGTACAATTTCTTGAAGCGGTACAAGCACAAACCTTCTGTTTTGTATTTGGGGGTGAGGTACAATTAAATTTTCTGTGTGTATAATTTCGTTATTAAAAAACAAAATATCAATATCAATAACTCTCGCAGCATTTTTAACTGTTCTGATTCTTCCCATTTCTTTTTCAATATTAAAGATTTCATTTAATATAATTGAAGGCGATAGTGAAGACGATACAACAAGAACTTGATTTAAAAAGTCCGGTTGGTCCTCTTTTCCCCATGCAGCTGTTCTGTAAATGGAAGATGCTATTGTACGTTTTCCAATACTTTCCTCAATCATATTTGTTGCAACAGAAAGCATGTGTTGGCTGTCGCCCATGTTGCTTCCTAACAATAAATAAACTGTATTCATTAAATGCTAAATAATCTTTTATCTGTGCTGAAAGTTACTTTTTGTGTTATTTTTATTTTTTTAAAATCTACATGAAGTGGATTTATAATAAAATTGTGTTCTTCCTTAATTACCGCAGATGGTACTTTTAAAATGGCATGCGTTCCTGCTTTTATAAACTGGTCACCCATAAACCGGGTGTACTCAAAATCAGTTATCCAATCGTTTTTGAGTTTGTTGTTTTTTACTTCTTTTACATTGATAGTATCCACGAAAGCCAGGTGCAGTAAACTTAAATCTGTTGCAAAATCTGCAAAACGGTTGTGCACCAGCATTTCTAAAACAGATAGTGAAATATGTTCCGATGCATATAGCATAGCAATCCCTTTTGAGTTCCAGCGCCCGCCGTAAAGCTTAGCTCCTGTGCCCGATATATCTTCACTAAACTGCGGATTACAAATTCTATATATTGTCATGCAAAAATACCTTGTTGAATTCTTCCCAATTGCGTAAGTACGTTTTGTATTCCTTCATAGGTAGAAAGAGATTGTACAGAAAGATTACCCTCCATCATGTAGGGATTTCTCTTAATCCATTCATAAAACTTTTCGGTTTTACCAAAGGTGATTTTTGCCTCATTTAAAACTTTATTGATAAGTAAAATTCGTTCGGCGTTAATAGGGGCAAACAAATGATTGTCTTTTGCATAGCGTTGAAGCGTGCGCTCACTGATGTGTAGAATTTGAGACCATTCAGCCTGTGTAAAAGGAATTTTATCTGCTACTTTTTTAAAATCTTCGTAGGTAAATTCTTTTAAAGAAATACGGTTAACAGGAGTACTATAATATAGTGCAGGCTCATTTACTTTACCAGGACCGCTATCCTGAGAATATTGAACAGGTTTTTTTTCCTTTTTCATTAAACGACTTTTGTCATACAAATATACGACACCTGTCATTTATTTTGAAATGTTTTCTCCTTTTTTTCTTTTAATTTTACACAATAATTGTAGATGTATGAGATATAGCCAGTTGAGAGCAATGCTAGCCATTACCGGAGCAAGTTTAAGATCAATTTTTAGAAGTCCCTCTGCCGTTGTTTTTAGTTTCGTTTTTCCTTTTGTATTTATTATTGTTTTTGGTTTTATTGGTGGTAGCAGTGGCATGCAGACTTATAAGATAGTGATGGCCAACGGAGCCGATACAACCAACGAATTATATGCTGCATTAAAGACTTCAACCAATGTAAAAATTTTAAAATACAACGAGGCTGAACTAAAAACTGCACAACAAAAGGGTTCCATTGCGGGTGTTTTAAATATTATAAAAACGGTGGGTACAGCAACTCCATTTAAAATAGAACTTAAAAGCACAACATCCAGCAATGACAGATGGCCTCAGTTTAAAGCCCTGCTGGAAAGTAAAATAAATGAATTGAGCAACGCTAAATATCAAAACCGACCTACATACGCCATCTTCGATTTTAATGTGCCTAGAGATGTGGCTGTAATTCGGCAGTATAAAACAATTGATTTTATTTTGCCTGGGCAGTTAGGTTTTTCATTATTAAGCGCAGGTGTATTTGGTGTTGCGTTTACTTTTTTTAGTCTAAGAAATACTTTGGTTTTAAAACGCTTCTTTGCTACTCCAATAAGTAAAACGTACATTATATTAGGTGAAGGTTTAAGCAGGGTTATTTTTCAAATGATAACAGCCATCGTAATTATTGGCGCAGGATATTTATTTTTTGGTTTTACATTGGTACATGGCTGGCTCACTTTTTTAGAAATGCTCTTTTTAAGTTTTTTAGGACTGCTGGTTTTTATGGGTTGTGGTTTTATAATCAGTGGTCTTGCAAAAACGGACAGTACAATTCCACCGCTAGCTAATTTAATAACACTTCCACAATTTTTACTGGGCGGTACTTTTTTTTCAATTGAGAATTTCCCAAAATGGTTGCAGCCAATATCAAAAGCATTGCCGCTAACATATTTAAATACAGCTATGCGGAGTGTTGCATTTGAGGGTATGAATTTATGGGATGTAAGATTTGAAATTGGCGTTTTAATGTTATGGGGAATTATTGTTTATGCAGTAGCCGTAAAAGCTTTTAAATGGGAATAAAATGAAAGTTGTAAAAGGTGCATTTGTTGTATTCGTAGGGTTGTTTATTTTCTTAACGCTTATTTCTTTATTGATACCAAGCAATATAGTTATAACACGTGCCGTAACAGTACAGGCAGATTCCATAAGGCTTTACAGGGAAATTGCTGATCTTAAAAACTGGAAACACTGGCATCCTGTATTTATGCAGGATAGTGCTAAAATTAATTTTAGTGCGTCTTCAACAAAAGTTAGTGACTATGCAGAATGGAGCAGTAATAATAAAAAGAACAGAGTAGTAATTGCAGAAAGAAAATTTCCTTATATTAAAATTTTACTGCAACGTGATGGTGAAAATGACATGGAAAATATATTAGCGTTGAGAGAGGTTCAGGAGCAGGGAAATATGCAGGTTCAATGGACTTCTATAACAAAACTTAAATGGTATCCGTGGGAAAAATTTAGTGGAATATTTATTGAAAAAATGGCTGGCTCTGGTTTTGAAGCCGCACTTGCTTCATTAAAAACATATGTTGAAAGCCATCAATAATTATTTTAAAAATTGAAGGTTCCTCTTTATGCCGCTGTACTTACTTCTTTTAAGAGGAGAATCTTTAAATATTATTTTGAATTTTTCTTCTGTTAATTCTTCCCAGTCTTTTTTAGTGAAATATAAAATTTCATTGGTTGGGGTAAATGCTTTTTCCTTGTTTGTTTTAGAGAAGCTATTCCATGGGCAAACATCCTGGCAAACATCGCAGCCAAATAACCAGTTATCAAACGTGCCTTTCATTTTTTCAGGGATCAGCGCATCTTTTAACTCAATAGTAAAGTAGGAAATGCATTTACTGCCGTCAACAACTTTATCAGGAAGTATAGCATCGGTTGGGCATTCGTCAATACAACGGGTACAGGTACCACAATAATCTTTTACCCCTGCATCATCCGCATTTAATGATAAATCAGTAATTAAAGAAGCAATAAAAAAAAAGGAACCTTGTTTCTTATTAATGAGGTTTCCATTTTTTCCTATCCAGCCCAATCCGCTTTTTTGTGCCCATGATCGTTCCAGAACCGGAGCACTATCAACAAAACCTCTCCCGTTTATTTCTCCAATTTGTTGCCTTAATAAAAATAAAAAGTGATTTAATTTTTCCCGTATTATTTCATGGTAATCGTCACCGTATGCATATTTAGCAACCTTAGGAGAATTTGTATTTTGAAAATTTTCAGGAAAATAATTAAGTAGAAGCGTTATAACAGATTTTGCGCCGGGAACAAGTTTGGATGGATCTGTTCTAAGATCAAAATGCTTTTCCATGTATTGCATGTTACCATGCATCCCTTTATTAAGCCATGTTTCAAGGCGTCGGGCATCTTCATGCAAAAAGCCGGCATTTGCTATTCCACAAAAATCAAAACCAAGCATTGTAGCAGTTTCTTTAACCACTTTGGTATCTGTGTAAATATTCAATTTGTGATTAAAATAACTGCTGTGAAGTTAAAATTTAAAATCATATCCAATTAAACCAATGAGTTCAAAATAAGCAAAACCATGGGTTGCCCTGTTACCGCTGGTTGTGCTGGTATTTGCAAGTGCATTTATATAACGTACATACCCCGTTTTGCCGGTTCCTTCAAAAAACATTCTTTTAGATAAATATAGTCTTGCACCTGCCTCTCCACTAAGATTGTAACCAGCTACGTGAAAATCGTTGTTAAATCTATCGCCATGATAGGTAAAATCTGTACGTGGAATGTTTATACCTGCACCCGCTTTCCATATTAAATTTAATAATGGTCTTGTTTTAGTACTGTTCATAACCAGCATTTTTTGCTGTACATAATTTATGTGCAATAGGTTTCCGCCATCTGTATGCTCAAAATGTAGAAACTTTTGTGGATCCAAAATACTATCTCCATTTACCTGTGCACCACTAATTCTTCCTGTAACACGAACTTTCTGCCCATCGGTAACAACATATTTAATGTGGTCAAAATTTAATTCTATGGCTTTTGTATGGTCATTATTTAAATAAAATCCAATACGGTAATTATATTGAGGTATCGAAATCTCTGTTGGAGCTTTGTAAATTGCTTCAAGATCAGGCTTATCATGCGCCTTTGCTTTGTGAAGTGTAAAATTGTCACCGTTGCTTAATTTAAAGTGTATATTACTTTTTGTGTACCACTCAGTATTGTATCCCCATTGTAAATACATACCCTTTAGTAATTTCCCCTTTTGGGCAAAAGATGAAAATATATTGAGCAATAAAAATATCGATATCAGACTTTTTTTCATAAATAAGTATGATGCAAAAATACTGTAAAACTTAGTTGATTACCGTATAAGTTTTAAAGTGCATTCGCAAACTGCAATAATAGCACTCAACTATTATCAGTACTGCAATTGAGGCATTTTTTAGCATTTTCTTATGTCATTATTTCTAATTTATTTTTTGGATATGAATTTGTACGCTTGAATGAACAATTATATACTATTTATCAGAATTGATAAATAAGCAAATTCTAAGCATGGCACAAAATAACTTTACTGTAAAGGCTACCGAAGCTTTGCAACAGGCGCAGCAAATTGCATTTAATAACAAAAATCCAAATATTGAAACAGAGCATCTTTTAAAAACTTTGATAGATACGGAAGATTCATCCATTGATTATCTGCTCAAAAAAAATAACGTAACAGTCAATCTTGTTACAAATAAACTGAATGAATTAATAAAAAAATTGCCGGTTGTTTCAGGCGAGCCCGCACAATCAATGGGGAGAGAAGCAAACAGTGTTATATTGAGAGCAAATGGGGTATTAAAAACTTTTGGTGATGAATTTATAAATCCAGAACACCTGTTGCTGGCCATACTGCAGGGCAACGATGCTTCGGCAAAATTATTAAAAGATGCCGGATTAACTGAAAAAGGATTAATAGCTTCTATTAAAGATCTTCGAAAAGGTGAAACTGTTAATTCTGCTACGCAGGAAACACAATTTAATTCCTTAAATAAATATGCAAAAAACCTCAATGAAATGGCCCGTTCCGGTAAACTGGATCCGGTTATTGGCAGAGATGAGGAAATACGCAGAACATTGCATATACTTAGTCGCCGCACAAAGAACAATCCAATATTGGTAGGAGAGCCCGGTGTTGGTAAAACAGCCATAGCAGAAGGTTTGGCTATAAGAATTGTAAACGGCGATGTACCTGAAAATATTAAATCGAAAATAATTTTCGCTTTAGATATGGGACAACTAATTGCCGGTGCAAAATACAAAGGTGAATTTGAAGAAAGGTTAAAAGCGGTGGTAAAAGAAGTAATAGCTGCTGAAGGCGAAATTATTTTATTTATTGACGAAATACATACGCTTGTTGGTGCAGGCGGCGGCGATGGTGCAATGGATGCTGCCAATATTTTAAAACCTGCTTTGGCACGTGGTGAATTAAGGGCTGTCGGTGCTACAACCTTATCAGAATACCAGAAATATTTTGAAAAAGACAAGGCACTGGAAAGACGTTTTCAAAAAGTAATGATTAATGAACCAACGGTTGAAGATGCAATTTCGATTTTAAGAGGGTTGAAAGACAGGTACGAAACTTACCACCACGTTCGCATAAAAGATGAAGCTATTATTGCGGCTGTTGAATTATCGAACCGTTACATGACCGACCGTTTTTTGCCCGATAAAGCCATTGATTTAATGGATGAAAGTGCAGCAAAACTGCGGATAGACATGAATTCTATGCCGGAAGAACTGGATAGATTGGAAAGACTAATTCGCCAGCTCGAAATAGAAAGAGAAGCTATAAAAAGAGAAAATGATACCGATAAATTAAAATTTTTAAATACTGAAATTGCTAATTTTTCTGTAGAGAGAGATACTTATAAAGCAAAGTGGAAGGAAGAAAAAGAACTGGTAGATAAAATACAGAACGGTAAGGCTGCCATTGAAGATTTAAAGATACAGGCAGAGCAGGCGGAGAGAGATGGTGATTATGGAAAAGTTGCAGAAATACGTTACGGGAAAATGAAAAGCCAGGAAGAAGAGATAGTAAAACTTACAGCTGATTTATCCGCACTTTCTGAAAGAAGATTGTTAAAAGAAGAAGTAGATGCAGAAGATATAGCAGAGGCTGTAGCAAAAAGTACGGGGATACCGGTATCAAAAATGTTGCAGAGTGAAAAAGAAAAATTATTGAACCTCGAAGATGAATTACATAAAAGAGTGGTAGGACAGGAGGAAGCAATTGAAGCTGTTGCAGATGCTATTCGTAGAAGCCGTGCAGGCTTGCAGGATGCACGAAAACCGATTGGCTCCTTTATATTTTTAGGTACAACAGGCGTTGGTAAAACAGAATTAGCAAAGGCATTGGCTGAATATCTTTTTGATGATGATGCCATGATGACCAGAATTGATATGAGTGAATACCAGGAAAAACATTCAGTTAGCAGGCTCGTTGGTGCGCCTCCGGGCTATGTTGGTTACGAGGAAGGTGGACAGTTAACAGAAGCCGTAAGAAGAAAACCCTACTCGGTTGTCTTGCTGGATGAAATTGAAAAAGCCCATCCCGATGTCTATAATGTTTTATTACAGGTGCTCGATGATGGAAGATTAACCGACAACAAAGGAAGGGTTGTAAACTTTAAAAATACCATCATTATTATGACGAGTAATATGGGCAGCCAGATTATTCAGGAAAACTTTGAGGGAGTTACGGAAATCAACAAAGAAGAAGTAGTGGAAAAAACTAAGAGGGAAGTACTAAATCTTTTAAGACAAACAATTCGCCCTGAATTTTTAAATAGGATTGACGAGGTTATTATGTTTCAGCCATTAATGAAAAAAGAAATTAAAGGAATAATAAACATTCAATTGGAAGAACTAAAAAAACTAGTAGCAAAAAATGGGATTGAATTAGAGTTTACAGATTATACTTTAGAGTATCTCGCAGATAATGGTTACGATCCTCAATTTGGAGCAAGACCATTAAAAAGACTCATACAAAAACAAATTATTAACCAGTTAAGTAAAAAAATATTGGGAGGAGATATTGCTAGAACTTCCCCGGTAATTGTCGATGTTTTTGATGGAACGGTAGTATTTAGAAATGAAAAATCTGTATTGAAAGAGTAGTTTATATCATATTAATTATCAATTCGTTAGTCTTTGACATTTGTTAATTTACTAAAATCGTTTTCTACTCTGACAAAGAAAACGTAAATTGCAAAGCACATATTAAATATTTTAATGGTTTAATCCACTTAATCCCTTGAAAATCAATAAACAAGCTGTTATTTTTTTAAACAGCATAAAATAAAACATAAAATGGCATTTAAAAAAGAAGTAGTTGAAATTATAGAACCAAGAGACATTTTTGTCGGAAATGTCAAAGCAGAAATTACCTTGGAAGAATTTGGTGAGTATGAAAGTGAAGTTTGCGCAAATGCAAATGAGATTGTAAAAAAATTATTGATAGAATATGATGGTGTTATAAGATTTAATTT
The DNA here is from genome assembly GCA_043751875.1 of Ferruginibacter sp. Lineage (GTDB taxonomy): Bacteria > Bacteroidota > Bacteroidia > Chitinophagales > Chitinophagaceae > Ferruginibacter. The sequence goes on along the minus strand of JAYUZL010000198.1, from coordinate 9,928 downwards.
TAGACATTTTCCCTTAACAAATATTCACCAGCGAAGTTTAAAAGCAGGTGAAGCTGCCGTTGCAACGGGTCAGGATGGTAAATTCTGGGAAATGCACAACATTCTATTTGCAAACAGAAAGAACCTTGGTACAACAAGTTTAAAATTATACAGTAAAGAGGCAGGTGTACAAAACAAACGTTTTCTGGATGATCTTGTAAATGCCACTTATGGCTGGCAGGTACAGGGGGATCTTAGGGAAGGTCTTAACCGTGGGGTTACAACCGTTCCTACATTTTTTGTAAATGGCGAAAGAATGGCAAAGCCAACTTATGAAGACCTTAAAAAAGGGATTGAAGACGCTATAAAAAATTTAAAGAAAAAAGCTAAAGCTCCTAAAGTTGCCTCTGTAATTGAAGAGGAAGAAGTAGAAGTTGAGATAGAAGAAGTGGTTATAGCAAAGGCACCTGCAAAAACTGTTATAAAAGTTGCCTCAAAGGTACCTGCAAAATCTGCAGTAAAACCTGCCACTAAAACTGCGGTTAAGGCTCCGGCAAAAACCGTAGGTAAAACTCCGGCAAAACAAAGAGCATAATATTTTATTTTTACAATATGTAAAACCACCTTTACGGTGGTTTTTTTATGCCTTTCAATTATTAATACATGATAAGTTTTAAAGCACTTTTACAAAAGTTCGGTAATAAAGGAGAGAAAACCGGGTGGACTTATATTGATATTTCTGAGAATATTGCTCAACGATTGAAACCCAGTTGTAAAAAATCATTTAGGGTAAGAGGTGAAATTGATGACCATCCAATAAAAGCAATTGCTTTAACACCCATGGGAAATGGAAATTTTATTTTGACAGTAAATGCAGAAATAAGAAAATCAATTAAAAAGATTCATGGTTCAATGGTAGAAGTTAAAATAGAAGAAGACATGGAGGGACTTTTACCTGACAGGGAATTAATTGCATGCTTAAAAGATGAACCGCTAGCTTACGGTTATTTTAAAAATTTGCCGCCATCCCACCAAAACTGGTTTTCCAACTGGGTAAAAAGTGCAAAAACGGAAACTACAATTACAAAAAGAATTTCAGTTATTGTAAAAGCATGTTCACAAAAAATGAGTTTTTCAGATATGATGAAGACTTATAAAGAGGAGAAAAAACTTATTCAGTAACCTCTACCATATATTGTAAAATATCTCTGCCATCAGCAACAATCCTTAGAGGAAATGTATCTTCTTTTTTAAACTGATAAGTAAAGCTGATAACACCCCCTGTATTTTCAAAATTCATTGCCTCCGGTTTTGACTGTTTTTTTTCATCTCCTATAATTAGGGAAATATTCTTAACATCGAGGGCACCATTTACGGGAAATGTAAAAATTACGGGTTTTTTTAAAGATGTTTTTATATAGCCCGTTATAGGAGTTGGTTTGCTTAGGCCCAATGCAAAAGAATAATTATTAAAAACAGGAAGCGCATAATAATCCTTTACACTTTTTATACCGCCACCAAGCTGCCAGGCGTTGTTGTCGGGGAAATAAGCAAGATTGAAAAGTTTTCTGTCAGCGAAAAAATACTCGCTTGTAAATTGTTTGGTAAAGATGGTGCTCTTTTTATCAAGATAACCGCTGGCTCTTGCTGCATCTACGTAATACCAAGTTTCGGGGCTTTGGCCAAGCTGTATAACATTCCAAGAATAATTTTTTTCATCAGCGGATTGTTTTATTTCAACTGCATAGTTTTTTACATAGCCATCCACACTTAAACAACGTATGTTTACTGCACTGCACATTTCCTGTACGAGTAAAGAGAATCCAAGAGGTGTGGCTTTTCTTAAAGCAATTACTTTTTCCGGAAGAATATTTTTATCGTCATTCTGTTTTGTTCCTTTCGGATCTATTTGTATATTATTAGCTATCCAGTAAAAAATAGCACGTGCTTTTTGTTCATTATCGGCAAATTTTTCTGTGATTGTATCAGCAATAACCGCAACATTAAAGTTATTTAACGGACCAATTTTTTCAACTGTATCATCAATATTTTTATATTTTGATTGGGCAAAAGAGCCAAACGAAATTGCTACTAAAATAGCCGAAAAGATAACTGTTTTCATTTTCTAAATTTACAGATGCATTCGTTAACATACACACAAAAAAGTCCCTGAATTTTCAGGGACTTTTTTCATTTCAAAAGATCATATTATCTTAAGAATAGTAATTCTCTGTACTTAGGTAAAAGCCAGATGCTGTCATCAACCATAAGTTCCAGTTTATCAACATGGTAACGGATTTCTTCAAAATAATTACCTTTTACATCATCACAATAAGCGACAGCCATAGCTTTGCTGTTGGTAAGTTCATTGGCTTTTTTTCGGGCTTCAATCATTGCTTCCGTTTTATCACTGATGATGTTTATGTGCTCGCTCAATTTTTTTACGATCTGTAATTGATTAGCATAAGCTTCTTTGGCAATACCTGCATCTTTTAATCCATTAATATTTTGAAGTAAAATATTTTGGTACTTTACAGCTGCGGGTAAAATTATTGTGCTGGCAAGGTCTCCCATAACCCTGGCTTCTATCTGCACCTTTTTCACATATTCTTCGAGCATTATTTCATGTCTCGCTTCCAGTTCTCCATGGGTGTAAATATTATTTGTTGCAAAAAGTTTTTTTGCTTTATCAGTTATATAAGCATCCAATGCGAGGGGAGTGGTTTTTACATTTTCCAAACCACGTTTCTCTGCTTCTGTTGCCCATTCTTCGCTGTATCCATCACCTTCAAATAATACGTTTTTACTTTCTACGATGTATTTTCTAATTATTTGCAACAGGGCAACTTCTTTTTTCTCCCCTTTTTCAATAAGTGCATCTACATCTATTTTAAAAGTTTTTAATGTTTCAGCCATTACTGTATTTAGTGTGGTCATAGGCACAGCACAATTTGCAGAGGATCCTACTGCTCTAAATTCAAACTTATTACCAGTAAATGCAAAAGGAGATGTTCTGTTGCGGTCTGTATTATCGAGCATAAGTTCTGGAATAGATTTATGAATATCTAATTTAAGAATAGCTTCATCCTGCTCATCAAAATTACCGCTTACTCTTTCTTCAATTTGTTTTAATACATCGGTTAAAAACTTTCCTATAAAAATGGAGATAATGGCGGGTGGTGCTTCATTTGCGCCAAGTCTGTGGTCGTTTCCTGCACCAGCTATAGATGCTCTGATTAGGCTTGCATAATCGTGCACGCCTTTAATAGTATTTACAAAAAATGTAAGAAACATTAAGTTGGTCTTAGGCGTTTTTCCAGGCGCTAAAAGATTTACACCTGTATCCGTACTCATACTCCAGTTATTGTGTTTGCCACTGCCGTTAATGCCTGCAAAAGGTTTTTCGTGTAACAACACCATTAGGTTGTGACGTTTTGCTACACGCAACATCACATCCATCAACAAAGTGTTGTGATCAACTGCAAGATTGGTTTCTTCAAATATTGGCGCACACTCAAACTGGCAGGGCGCAACTTCATTGTGGCGTGTGCGAATCGGTATGCCAAGTTTGTATGACTCTCTTTCAAAGTCCAGCATAAAAGCATAAATGCGTTCAGGTATTGCACCAAAATAATGGTCATCTAACTGCTGTCCTTTGGCAGGAGCGTGCCCAAATACAGTGCGACCTGTAAGCACCAAATCAGGGCGTGCATTTGCTAAACCGGCATCTATTACAAAATATTCCTGCTCCCAACCAAGGGTGGCGGTAACTTTTGAAATATTTTTATCAAAATACTGGCACACATCAACTGCTGCCTTATCTAAAGCAACGAGTGCTTTTAAAAGTGGAGTTTTAGTATCTAGAGATTCTCCTGTGTACGAAACAAAAATAGTAGGGATGCACAATGTTTTACCATCGCCAATTTCCATTATAAATGCAGGAGAAGATGGGTCCCATGCAGTATATCCGCGTGCCTCAAAAGTTGCACGCAAGCCGCCATTTGGGAAAGATGAAGCATCAGGCTCCTGCTGTATTAACGCAGCACCTTCAAATTCTTCAATTGGTGTACCATCGCCTTTTAAGGTAAAAAATGAATCATGTTTTTCAGCAGATAAACCGGTAAGTGGTTGAAACCAGTGTGTAAAATGGGTAACACCTTTACTTTCCGCCCAAGCCCTTAAACCATTAGCAATCTGGTTGCCCATAGCACGGTCAATTTTTTTACCACCACGGGTACTTGCCAGCAAACTTTTGTAAGCATCATCACTTAAATATTTTCTGGCAGCACTTAATGTAAAAACATTTTCATTGAAAATCCCAGTAATTTTTGATGCGTTATCTACTTTAACGGTTGTTGGATGATTACCCAAACTGTTAACTGCATTAAACCTTATTGAACTCATAATTGCTATTTTGATTACAAAAGAAACCTTTTTTTAATAAAATAACAAAAATTATATTAAGAGAACCTAAATTAATGACTAAAAACTTAAAATAAAATATATATTTTAATATTTAATGTTAATGGCGCTAAAAATAGGCTTCCAATTTATACTACAAAGTATTGGAGTTAGGAAAAAAGGAAAATATATACTTCTGTAACGGATGAGTGCACCGGCAGCAGGGGTAATATAACCTGTAAAAAAAAATATTAAAAAAGCAAATGTTAGCCCAAATGCTATAAAAGTTTCGTAATTGTGTATTGATTTATCCGGAAGAAATAGCATCATTAAAAACAACAACCAATATGTAATTATTTCCATCGAAAAGAAATTCATATATCTATTATCAAACTCGTTAGGGTAGGGTGATAAAAATGAATGCCGCAAGGCAGCCGGCGCCTGCCGGGCAAAACTCTTAATTGTTGGTTGCAGCGTGTCCATTTTGTAGTCTGTATTGGCTTTGCCTAATGCAAAAAAAGCCTGTTGTTTATTTACTACAATTTGCAATGGGTCAACCTTTCCTGAAATATAGGGTAAAGCCATCGCAACAAAAATTCCAGCAATCATTAAAATTGCAAAAGTTTTAATGGAAGAAAGTTTGTATTTTTTACTGATGACCCAGCTTACAGCACAAGGCAACAAAATCACAACAATAAAATTTCGTATAAGCAGAATAGTAAGGAAAGAAAACAAGAGATAAGCAGTTTTCTTTCCATCAAAACCCTTCAACAAACCGAAATACAAAGCATAACAAAATATCGACAACGCTGAGAGCACAATTAAATCTTTGTGTATGCCTGAACTAAAGTATAGTGTAGACGGTAAAAGAAAACAACCGATTATAACTGCATATATTTTAGCGGGATAAAAATTTATAAAAACTTTGTACAGTAAAATACTTCCAATAAAACTCACAAAATTAAAAAAAAGACTGTTAATGTAATAATTACCACGGCTAAATATATTTGTAAATGCAAGTATCTTGTAAATAATATTAAACCGTAAATCGTTCCAGTAAGAAGCTTTAGAACCAAAAAACTGTCCGGTATCCGGATAGTTGGAGTTGAAAATATCTGTAAAAAAAACTTTCGGTGTATTAAAGAGTGAATGGTATTCAAGTATACCGTTCTGATTTGTACCATAATAATCAGAGATGTCTTTAAAAATATAATGGCTCACTAATCCAACTGCAATGCCTGCTGCAACTTTTATTGTAAATAGAAATAAAATAGTAGGTAAAGCAATACCACAATCCTTAATGGTCTTTATGCGGGTTAGCAAATACCCTAAAAGCAAAAAGTAAAAAATAAATAATACAGCAAGCAATGGTATTTTTTTAAGATGTTGGAAGATAGTTAAAATATTGATTTTTATTTATTAGCCATAAACAAAGCAGGTCTGTAAATTTGCAGAAATTATAGAAATTGACATTTAACATAAATTAATTTAAAGTATCATGCTACCGGCATTACAAAGTAAATTTCCATAGTGTTCTTAATCTTGTAATCCGTGGTAATAAAATTTCTGCTGGTCTTTATTTCTTATGAAGTTTCAGTCGAAAATAATCAACATTTTATGGAAATAACCGTACAAACCGCTGAGCAGTTAAGAATAACTGCAGATGAATTTAAATTGATTATTGAAAAGCTGGGGCGTACCCCAAATTTTACCGAACTCTGCGCATTCAGTGGTATGTGGAGTGAACATTGCAGTTACAAAAATTCCATTAAACTATTAAAAACATTACCTCGTGATGGAGAAAAGATGCTCGTAAAAGCCGGGGATGAAAATGCCGGTCTTATGGATATCGGCGACGGCTTTGGCGTTGTTTTTAAAATTGAAAGCCACAATCATCCAAGTGCCATCGAACCTTTTCAAGGAGCAGCAACCGGCGTAGGCGGTATTAACAGAGATATTTTTACCATGGGTGCAAGACCCATAGCATCTTTAAATTCATTGCGGTTTGGTAATTTAAACGATGAAAAAACACAGCATTTATTGGCCGGAGTTGTAAAGGGTATCGGGCATTACGGTAATTGTTTTGGTGTGCCTACGGTGGGAGGTGAAATATATTTTGAAGATTGCTATCATACCAATCCACTTGTAAATGCCATGAGTGTTGGGATATTAAAAAATGGAGAAACGGTCTCTGCAACGGCGGAAGGAAAAGGTAACCCGGTATTTTTTGTTGGAAGTGCTACCGGTAAAGATGGTATTGGAGGTGCATCATTTGCGAGTGCAGAAATTACGGCAGACAGTGTAGCAGATTTACCGGCTGTTCAGGTCGGCGATCCATTCCAGGAGAAAAAATTATTGGAGGCCTGCCTGGAAGTTATACAAACCGGTGCAGTTGTAGGCATGCAGGATATGGGCGCAGCGGGTATTATATGTTCTACAGCCGAAATGAGTGCCAAGGGCAAAGCCGGTATGCGGATAGATTTAGAAAAAGTGCCCACCCGACAAGAAGATATGAAAGCCTGGGAATTGTTGCTCAGCGAAAGCCAGGAAAGAATGTTGCTCGTTGTAGAAAAAGGCAAAGAAAAAGCTGTGCTGGATATTTTTGAAAAGTGGGATCTTCCCTGCAGCGAAATTGGTGAAGTTACAGACGATGGTATGCTGCAATTTTTTATGAACGGAGTGTTAGAAGCCGTTTTACCTGCAGATGAGTTAGTACTTGGAGGTGGCGCACCCCAATACATCAGAGATATTAAAGAACCCGCATATATTGCACTGATAAATGAATTTGAGCTATATGGTGTTGCAGAGCCCGAAAACTTAAAAGAAGTAGCCGAAAAAATTATTGCCATTCCAAACGTTGCCAGCAAACGCTGGATATATGAGCAATACGATAGCATGGTCGGCGCAGGCAATACCAATACAAATGGCGTAAGCGATGCTGCTATTGTAATAGCAAAACCCACGAATAAAGCGCTTGCACTAACCACAGACTGCAACAGCCGTTATGTATTTGCAGATCCTTACAAAGGTGCTATGATAGCCGTTGCAGAAGCTGCACGCAATATTGTATGCAGTGGTGGCGAGCCTTTGGGAGTAACCAATTGCCTAAATTTTGGCAACCCTTACGACCCCGAAGTATACTGGCAGTTTACCAATGCTATTAAAGGGATGGGCGAAGCTTGTGTAAAATTTAATACCCCCGTAACCGGTGGTAACGTAAGTTTTTACAACCAGTCCCCGGACGGCCCTGTTTATCCAACACCAACTATCGGTATGGTTGGTTTGTTGGATTCTGTTGCCGATAAAATGACCATGAATTTTAAGAATACCGGCGATGCTATTTACCTGTTGGGACAAAGCAGAAATGATATTAATTCATCTGAATACCTGCATAAAATTATATGCGAAGAATTCAGTCCATGCCCTTATTTTGATTTGGATGAAGAATATAATTTACAGAAAGCGGTTGCTGATGTCATCAAAGAAAAGCTGGTTCTCTCTGCACATGATGTAAGTGAGGGCGGACTTTTTGTAACCCTCCTCGAAAGTTCATTTACTAATAACCTTGGTTTCACCGCTTTACAGAATGATAGTAATATCCGCAGCGATGCTTATTGGTTTGGCGAAGCACAAAGTAGGGTTGTGGTGTCGGTATCTGCAGATGCAGAGCAGCTGTTGGTAAATGCATTAAAACTTCTTGCTGTTCACTTTACAAAATTGGGAGAAGTAACCGATGGCGATATAAAAATAGGAGATGAAAATTGGGGAGATGTCAGTAGCTGGAAAGATAAATATGACAACGTTATTGGAAGGATAATGGGAAAGTAAAAAGATATTAAATTTTCAATTACTTTGTTTAAAAAATTGGGGCTGTGGGCAGAGAAAGATTGTTCAGTATTTGTCCGCCGCCCGTCTCTCGCTCTTTTTTATCCCGCTAAAAAGCGGGATAAAAAAGTAGCTCCGCCTAAGCGTGCGTAGCCCTTGAGCAGAAGAATTTTTTTCAACTTTTATCGGCGGCTCTATCCAAATCCATATTAACTATCCGCTTGGTACTAACTATTTTTAATTTTTGAATTTAAACTCCTTTTTTAATATTTATTTCCTTTGCTGCTGCGTGCGTCACTAGTCAAAACAAATCATGTTTATTATCTCCCAACAAATCATGAATAGAAACCAATTCCCATAATATTCCAAAACTCGCAGTCATTAAATTTCGTTAAGATAAAGGATTGTTTAATTTACATCTTTAACGAAAAAAAACGATTGCTTTATGAACTACACCCTACCGCTTAAAAGCGTTGGCATCAACGATATTTCACTTGTTGGTGGTAAAAACGCATCACTGGGCGAAATGCTTCAAAATCTTACTTCACTTGGTGTAAACATTCCTGATGGCTTTGTTATTACTGTTGATGGTTATTATGAGTTTGTGAAATTTAATAATCTCGAAGAAAATATAAAAGAAATTGTAGATGCCATAGACTATGATAATATTGAGTCTTTAAGACGTGGTGGTATGCAGGTTCGCCAGCTTATATTAAATGGACGATTCCCTAAAGAAGTAAGCGAAGAAATCATAGAATCTTACAAAAGAATTTCTCAATTATACGATCAGGAATTTACGGATGTTGCCGTACGCAGCAGTGCCACAGCTGAGGATTTACCTGATGCTTCTTTTGCAGGACAACAGGAGACTTTTTTAAATGTTAGAGGTCCTGGAACATTAATTGACTGTGTAAGAAACTGCTTTGCCTCGTTGTTTACCGACAGGGCAATTAGTTACCGCCAAAGTTTCGGGTACGGGCATTTTCAATTGGCATTATCTGTTTGTATTCAAAAAATGGTGCGCAGCGATTTAGGTGCTTCCGGTGTAGCATTTTCTATAGACACAGAGAGTGGTTTTAAAGATGCCGTGGTAATTAATGCTTCTTTTGGTTTAGGCGAAATGATCGTGCAGGGTGCAGTATCTCCTGATGAATATATTGTATTCAAACCATTGGTAAAAGAGGGCTTTAATTCTATTATAGAAAAGAAGATGGGCAATAAAGACAAGATGATGATTTATGGTGAGGGTGGTGATGAAAGAGTAAAAATTATTCCGACGGAAAACGCTTTTAGAAATCGTTTTTGTTTAAAAGATGAAACAATCATTAAGCTCGCAAAATGGGTTGCTATTATTGAAGATTATTATACCAAAATAAAAGAAAAATGGACGCCCATGGATGTTGAATGGGCAATTGATGGGCTTTCAAAAGAACTTTTTATAGTACAGGCAAGGCCCGAAACGATTCACTCCCAAAAAGACCACAACTTTATTACTGAATATAAAATTGAAGACGAAAAACGTCATGAAAAGTTAGTGGCCAAAGGAATTGCGGTGGGCGATAAAATCGGTGCGGGAAAAGTCACTATTTTATATTCGCTGGACAAACGTGTAAGCGAAGGGCATGAGTTTGTTGCCGGTTCTGTTTTAGTCACAGATATGACCGATCCGGATTGGGAACCAATCATGAAAAAAGCCTCGGCCATCATTACCAACAAAGGTGGA
>JAYUZL010000197.1:0-2890 GCA_043751875.1 Ferruginibacter sp. | reverse complement strand
ATTACAGTAGCAGTATTTGCACAAAATGAAAAATTTACTGCAGCAATGAAAAAAAATCTGGCTGCAATGGATACCAGTTTTAAAAATCCTGCAAACCTTTTAGCTGTTGCCAATACTTTTGAGCGTGTTGCCAGTGTAGAAAAAAATCAGTGGCTTCCGTATTATTATGCCGCTTTGTGCCAGGTAAATTATGGCTTTTTGGAACAGGATAAAAGTAAGGTGGATGGTTACGCAGACAAAGCCACCCTGCTGATTTCAAAAGCAGATTCTTTATCGCCTAATAATTCGGAAATTTCCTGTGTAAAAAGTATGATTGCCAGTTGCCACATGATGGTAGATCCAATGCAAAGATGGCAGGAGTATGGCCAGGAAAGCAGCAGTAATATGGATGCAGCAATGCAACAGGATCCATATAATCCCCGTCCATATTTTTTAAAAGGGCAGGGATTAAAATACACACCAGAACAATTTGGGGGTGGCTGTACTACAGCGAAACCGCAGTTACAAATTGCATTGGATAAATATGCTACGTTTAAACCTGCTAGTGAAATAAGCCCAAACTGGGGTAAGGAACGGGTAGAAATGTTGATTAAGGAATGTAAATAGGCCATTGCTTTTTTACTTCAATGATTGAAAGCTGCACCAAAAAGAGTAACTGAAAATTATTATTATGCAATAGGAAAATTTTTCTCCGGAGCAAAGTATTAATTTAATACAAAGCATGATTCTTAAAACTAAAAACACTGTTGCCGACAGCAGTGTTTATTTTCTATTATGGGGCTGGGTAATTTTTATTGCCTGTTTGCTTAAATATTTTTTTAAAAATATGATGCGTTATCAATATCATTATTATGCCTGGCTGATTATTATAATTGGTATCGCAGGATCTGTATACTTGGGTGCACGGCAAGATAAAAAATACAAAAGTAAAAACTTATGTAATTGAAAGCGTTGATCATGTATGGATAAGTATTGGTATAACTTTTTTCGCATTGTCTTTAATTTTTGCAAAAATTGATTACGAGAATACTTTTACCTTTTATATACTGCTGTATGGTATTCGTTGTTTTGTAACCGGCAGGTTAATAAAATTTACTCCTTTGGTTTGGGATGGTATAGGGGCAAAGCTATTGGCAATTTTATCAGCCTATCTGGATTATAATACTAATATATTAATAACCGCTGTATTGATATTAATAAGCTATATAATTCTTGAATCTTTATTGCGTATAAAGTATAAGAAAATAACTACTGATTAATTTATACATTAAATTCAAAAGCAACAAAAAGCCGATGTTTAATGAGCTGGATCGCATATTACACTCGCAGTTACGTTTAGCTGTAATAAGTTTACTGATTAGTGTCAGGGAAGCAGAGTTTACTTTTTTAAAGGAAAAAACAAATGCTACTGCCGGTAACCTAAGCGTGCAGATTACCAAGCTCAAAGAAGCAGGATATATTGAGGTAATAAAACAGTTCAGTAATAATTATCCCCAAACAATTTGTAAGGTTACAAAAGCAGGCATTGATGCTTTTGAAATTTATGTAAAGGCTTTACAAACCTACATGCACCCCAATAATACAGAGCAATAAAAAAGCCCTTCGTTTTAAAGAAGAGCATTTTCGTTTGTGCCTGGTTATCCTAAAAATTATTTCCAAATCATAAATGTGGAAGTATAAGTTTTGTTATTGCTGATTAATTGTATGGTATATGTTCCATCATTTAAACTATGAAAATTATCAATATTAATATTGTTGTTTCCCTCAGCTATTTGTGCATCTTGCTGTAATACATTTTTTCCGCTTTCGTCCAATACGATAATTTTTGCTTCAGCAGATTTATCTGTTCTAAAAATTACTTTTACATCCTTGGTAGCTGAATTGGGCGTAATAGTCATTCCCTTTTTTAAGTTGCCGTAAAATGAATTATTTGTTGTTGAAAAGACAGTCTGGTCTGTAAATAAAGTATTGACTTTTCCGGTAGAAGCATTGATAGCAGGGTGAATAGCTATGTTAAGATTTTGTTGTGCGTTAACATAAATTGTTGTAAATGATGCAAGGAGAATAGTTAAAATTGATTTCATCTTGTATGTATTTTGAGGTAAGTAATAAGCTAAATGACTAAATAATTCAAATAGTTAATACACAGCAAATTGGGAGTAGATTGGTATTTCTGTAGGATAGGGAAATGGGATAGAAGTGGGTTGTGGTAGTTGGGGGATATTGCAATAAGCAATGTTGTTAGGACAAAAGTAATACTTTATTTTACAAATGCAAATTTTAAAAAATACAATTTTTAAAGGCAGCTTAATTTTGATGAACAATTAGTTAAGCTACATGTTTTAGCTTTAATAATAAAAAGGTATATGGCATTGATTATTGAGGTGAATCATCTTTCCAAAAAATTTAATGATACTTATGCCGTAAATGATTTGTCGTTTACTGTTAATGAAGGTGATATATATGGCTTTCTTGGCCAGAATGGTGCTGGCAAATCAACCACTATCCGGATGTTGCTCACCCTTATACAACCTACTGGTGGAGAAATAAATTTATTTGAAAAAAAATTGTCTGCTCATAGGTCAGAAATTTTGAAAAACGTCGGTGCTGTTATAGAAAAACCTGATTTGTATAAATATTTATCGGCCTATGATAACCTGTCGATATTTGCCAGAATGAGTGGTATAAAAATAACCAAACAGTTATTGATGCAGCAACTGCAAATGGTTGGTTTGGAAGAAAGAGCAAAGGATAATGTAAGAACTTTTAGCCAGGGAATGAAACAGCGTTTAGGCATAGCTGTTGCATTGGTACACAATCCTGCATTGATCATTCTGGATGAGCCGACCAATGGATTAGATCCGCAAGGCATTGCAGATATGCGTAACCT
>JAYUZL010000196.1:0-6894 GCA_043751875.1 Ferruginibacter sp. | reverse complement strand
GTAGCCTTTGTTATTTTACCTTTATTTGCACTTGCAAATACTGCCATTACAATTGGAGCAAACCCACAGGCAATAGTTGCGGAGTCTTATAGTATAGGTATTTTTTTGGGATTGGTTATAGGTAAAGGATTTGGTATTTTTCTATTTTGCCTTCTTGCAATTATTACAGGCATCTGTACTTTACCTGACGATGTAAAAAAAATTCATTTGTTGGGAATCTCTTTTTTAGGAGGAATAGGTTTTACGATGTCTATATTTATTGCAATGCTTGCTTTTGAAGATGCAACTATTATAGATAATTCAAAATTAGTAATACTTATTTCCTCGCTTGTTGCAGGCGTTATTGGTTTTATAATTCTTAAACGAACACTGAAAATTAAAGTTGTAGAGTAGTAGGGGATTTAAAGCTAAACAAAAAGAAAATGCCTAGTCAGGGCACTTCCTTTTTATTAATATTAATCTTTAATAATTATTTATTATCCCCACACAAGCGCACTAGCTCCTAAGATTGCAGCATCGCTTTCTTTTAATTCACTAAAAATAAGTTGTACTTTATTTCTAAAAATAGGGAGAAGGTTTCTTTCCATACTAGATTTTACAGGTTTCATTAAAATATCGCCGGCTTTAGTAAGCCCGCCAAATAAAATAATTGCCTGCGGCGATGAAAACATCACAAAATTTGCTAGAGCCATTCCCAAAATATCACCTGTACTCATAAACACTTTTTGTGCAAGAGAATCGCCTGCCAGTGCTGCATCAAACACCATTTTACTATCTAATGTATCCATAGGAACATCTCTCAATACACTGGGCTCATCGGTGCCTGTCATATATTCTTTAGCAGTAATAGTAACACCAGTTGCACTTGCATAACTTTCCAGCGAACCTAAGGAGCCTGTATTTGGATGTACCCTTCCCCCAGGAACAACAATAGTATGTCCGAGTTCTCCTGCAAATCCATCATGACCCAGAATTAATTCTCCATTAGCAAATATGCCACTTCCTACACCGGTGCCAAGCGTAATCATAATAAAATCTTTCATACCTCTTGCTGCGCCATACATCATTTCACCTACAGCTGCTGCATTTGCGTCGTTGGTTAATTTTGCTGTTAAGCCAAATTTTGCTGTTACCAGTTCTGCTAGCGGTACAATACCCTTCCAGTGTAAATTTGGTGCATATTCAATGGTACCCGTATAAAAATTACCATTGGGTGCGCCCATTCCAATTCCCACAATATTTACATCTTTTAATTTTTCTATTTCAGGTTGCAACTTTTCATAAAGCGCATTTATAAAATCATCTATTAAAGGATAAGCATCTGTTTTTATTGAACCTTCAAATACGATTTGTCCACGGTGGTTTACGATTCCATATTTGGTATTTGTACCACCTATGTCAATTCCTATAGCATGATCATTTGAAATATCGAGCATTCGTTTAATTTTTTTAAGATCAGGGTTTGTTCGGTCTGTTTTAATTTCTGCTTGTATCATAATTAGTGACCTACTGCATCGCTAGACACGTCATAATTTATACCTTGTTTACCCAGAATACCTTTCACCACAAACGCAAAAAATGCCAAATATGCATAACACGCTGCAGCTATCCAGTAAGATGTGTGAATACCATATCCATCAATGGTAGAGCCGGCCTGTAAAAAATCAGCGAATTTACCTTGTATTGGCGGGATGATGCCGCCACCTAAAATCATCATAATTAAGAAAGCTGAACCTTGTGTTGTATACTTTCCTAAACCTGCTACTGACAAACTAAAAATACAGGGCCACATAATAGAACAAAACAAACCGCCACTTAGAAATGCATAAATAGCTACTGTACCGGTAGTTTGTGTCCCAATCACCATGGCTGTTACGCCCAGTAAAGAAAAAATTAACAACGTTCTTGCAGGTTTATTTTTACTTACAAAAAATGCTGCAATTTGAATAACAACACATGCAACATACCAGTACAACTTTTGCATATCATATCCAAAAGCTCTATTCACTAAAATTAAAACTCCGAAGGCAACGAACGGAACGATAAACTGAAGAATAATTGTTTTTTGCTTACCTAGGTTAAATGCGCTTACCGCAAATGCCCATCTGCCAATCATTAAACTGCCCCAATACATAGCTACATAAGGTGTCGCTTCTGATGACGATAAATTTCCAAATCCATCGTGCTTTAGTAGTTCAGTAAGATTACTTCCAACTGTCACTTCAACCCCTACATAAAAGAATATTCCGAGCATGCCTAACAACAGCTGTGGATATTTCATCGCCCCCCATCCATTTGAATTTTTTTTAGCTGAAACATTTGAATATACAAGCCCTAAAACAATTACAGCAAATGCGCCAAGTAACCATTTTAAGCGGTAAGCCTCTTGTGCGTGTTTTTCTGAATCTGAAATAGAATCTGATAGCCCCATGTAACTGCTAAAAATTGGAACAAACATCACCGCTAATAGTCCAGTCATAATAAGCAATGTATGTAGCGCTTTATTAGCATGTTCTGTTTTTTCAACAGTTACACCTGCAGGTACTTTTTTGGAAAAATAAAACAAAGCCGCCGCCGCAACGAATAGAGCGCCTACACAACTGTATAATAAAATCACTTTCCCCAAACTTAAAGTGGCAATTTTTTCATCAGTAATAGCAGCAGTAGTGCCAAACAATGCTATACCAACAACTAGCGGGCCTATAGTAGTACCGAAAGAATTGATCGCTCCTCCCAATGTTACACGGCTTGTTCCCGTGCTTGGGTCGCCCAAAGTAATAGCAAAGGGCTGTGCAGCGGTTTGTTGTAACGAAAACCCAAGGGCTACCACAAATAAACCTGCAAGCATACCTGGGAAGGTACCAAGGTTAACCGCTATAATCATAACTACTGCACCTAAAGCTGAAAACAGTAAACCATAGATAATACCTTTTTTATATCCCCATTTTGCAACCGGGTCATTGCCCTTCATGGCACCTACAGCAAACAAAATAAGCGCTCCAATAAAATATGCAAAGTAAAATGCAGTATCCACTAACTGACTCTGGAACTGATCTAAATTAAATTTATGTTTACAAAAGGGAATAAACACACTATTGCCTGCGGCAATAAAACCCCAAAAGAAAAATACTGTTACTAATGTACCCAGTGCTCCATAATTTGTGGGTATTATTTCTTCTTTGGCAGAAGAATTTATTTTGGCATCTAAAGTTGCTATCATAATAGGTTGGTTTGTGTCTCAAAATAGTGTAAATATTTATTAACGAAAAAATAATTTATCTCTTGAAAATATCAACCGGAAATAAAAAAGATAATCATCAACTATTTCTTAAAAAGTATATTTGATTTTAATGGTGAATTATAAAGATGTGATGGATTAAGATTGAAATAATTAATACGAATATTATTTTTTGCCGGATGTTTAAATTTATTCAGAATTTACTTCTTAAATTCATTCTAAATATTAACTGCAATATGGAAGTTATTCATGTAAGTGCTGAGTGTTATCCTATGGCTAAAGTTGGCGGTCTTGCAGATGTAGTGGGCGCTCTGCCAAAATACCTACAAACACAGGGGCATATTGCAAAAGTTGTAATGCCGATGTACCGAACAAAGTTTTTGTATGACAATGAGTGGGAAGTGGTACATAAAGGAAATTTTTCTATGGAAAAAATGGACTTTGATTTTACCATCATTAAAGAAAAAGAAAATAAACTTGGATTTGATTTGTATTGTGTAGATATAAATGGCTTGTTGGACAGGGAAAAAGTTTACGGCTACGATGACGATACTGAAAGGTTTGTGGCTTTTCAAATTGCTGTATTGGAATGGCTAAATGAATGGGAACATTTACCTGATGTAATGCACGTACACGATTACCATGCAGCACTTATTCCGTTTATGATGCAGGAATGTTTTGCTTACGGAAAATTAAGAAACATCCCAACTGTTCTTACTATTCACAATGCACAATATCAGGGTTGGATGGCATGGGAGAAGGCTGCTTACCTGCCTGCATGGAACACATGGAAATGGGGAATGCTTGACTGGATGAACATTGTGAACCCACTTGCCTGTGGTATTAAATGTGCCGATGCAGTGAATACCGTAAGCCCAGGCTACATGCTCGAATTAATGGACGAGGCCAATGGTTTGGAAAGTTTATTTCGGGATGAAAATTTTAAATGCTCAGGCATTATAAATGGTATTGACTATAAAGTTTGGAACCCCCTTACAGATACTTTTATACTGGATAATTTTTCTGTAAAAGATTACACTGAAGGCAAATCACTTAACAAGAAAAAACTTTGTGATGATTTTGAACTAGATCTCGCATTGCCTTTGTTTGTATTTATAGGAAGACTTGTGCAGGAAAAAGCCGCGGATCTTTTACCCGAAGCCATCAACAGTGCTTTAAAACTGTATGCAGGAAAATTAAATTTTTTAATTCTTGGTAGTGGTGATCCTGATGTTGAAAACGACCTCATAGCGTTACAAAATAAATTTGTTGGATATTACAATTCGCAAATAACTTACAATGAAAAATTAAGCCATTTGATGTATGCAGGCGCAGATTTTTTATTAATGCCGAGTAGGGTAGAACCATGTGGCTTAAACCAGTTATATGCTATGCGTTACGGCACTGTACCTGTTGTAAGGAGAACCGGCGGATTAAGAGATACGGTAAAAGATATTGATGAAACAAATGGATATGGGTTGTGTTTTGATTATGCGTCGTTAACGGATATTGATATTTCTATACAACGTGCACTTGAGCTTTTTGATAATAAAAAGAAGATGAAAGAAATACGAAAAACCATGATGCAAATTGACAACAGCTGGATAGCAAGTGCACAACAATATATTAACCTTTATAACTCTGTTCAAAAAAAATAAAAACCATGACTAGCAAACAAGTAGTAGCAGTAATTTTAGGTGGCGGGGCAGGCTCTAGACTATATCCGCTAACAGCAACAAGAAGTAAGCCTGCCGTGCCTATTGCAGGAAAATACAGGTTGGTTGATATACCTATTTCTAATTGTATAAACAGCAATATAAACCGCATGTTTGTGCTTACACAATACAATTCAGCATCGCTTAATAAGCACATAAAAAATACCTACCAGTTTAGTGGTTTTAGCAGCGGCTTTGTAGATATTCTGGCAGCAGAACAAACACCTGACAGTCTGGGTTGGTTTCAGGGAACTGCAGATGCTGTTAGACAATCTTTGAAGCATATTGAAAAAAATGATTTCGAATATGTGCTTATTTTAAGTGGCGACCAGTTGTACCAGATGGATTTTGCAGAAATGATAGACAACCATCAAAACGCAGGCGCAGATATTACTATTGCAACCATTCCTGTAAGTGAAAGAGAGGCTACCGAATTTGGAATTTTAAAATCAAATGAAACTCACCACATCACTTCTTTTATTGAAAAACCTTCAGCAGATTTGTTGCCTGATTGGGTAAGTGATACAGGGTCGGATATGCAGATGATGCAACGCAATTACCTGGCATCTATGGGTATTTACATCTTCTCTAAAAAAGTGTTGTTTGATTTGCTTGAAAAAGAAAAGAAAGATGCGACGGATTTTGGAAAGGAAATAATACCTGATGCTATCAGCAAATACAAAGTTATAAGCTACCAATACGGTGGGTATTGGACAGATATTGGAAATATCTATTCTTTTTTTGAGGCCAACCTAGCCCTTACAATGGATATACCGCCGTTTAATCTGTTTGATAACCAACGTATGATTTTTAGCCGTGCCCGTATGCTACCACCAGCTAAAATAAGCGGAACGACTATTACACAAACTCTAGTGGCAGAAGGTTGTATCATACATGCAAAATCTCTAGCCAACTCTGTAATCGGTATTAGGAGCCGGATAGGAAGCGGCAGTGTGTTGGAAAGCTGTTACATAATGGGTAACGATTTTTATGAAACAATAGCAGAGATAACACATAATTTTGAACATGGTATACCAAAAGTTGGTATTGGAGATAACTGCGAATTAAAAAATGTTATTACCGATAAAGATTGTAGAATTGGTAACAATGTAAAAATAAAAGGAGGTTCACATTTACCTGATTCAGATCATTCTTTGTTTGTTGTAAAAGATGGAATTGTTGTTATTAAAAAAGGAGCTACTATTGCCGACGGGTTTGAGTTGTAAAATTCTGAGTTATACTGAAAATAAGAAAGCAGCCCTAAAAAAGCTGCTTTCTTATTTTCAGGAGTTTTATTTACTACAATAATGTGTTCCAAATAAATCTGTTTTTCTGTTGTATATTTTCATCTGTTGGATCGTAACTATACCAGTCTTTTGTGCGATCTTCAATTGTTTTAACAATGAAAGGCATGGTATAGTATTTTTTTGATGGAGATGGAAAAATTTTATTAACAGCAACATTATTCAAGGAAACTTTTGTTGCTATCCACGACGTAAAAAGTCGTGGAATGGTTAATCCCATTATCATTCCTGGCAATCCGTTTATAGAACATGGGCCGCCAGAGATCATAATTTCATCTGTATAAAAAGCAAAAACATATACACTGTCAAATATTTTTGCGACTGCTTTTTTACAGTTAAAGCCTGCAATATTTCTATTTTCATTTGTAAGCGTCCATTTTAAATTTAAAATACTGTCTTCTATATTAAAAGCCGAACCAAATATATTTTTTTGGATGAACATTCTATTGCTATTGTGGTCAAAATACCAAGTATTGCTTTCATCATCTTTGCGCATATAATCTGGCATTCTTTCATTTTCAGGCCAGCGATCAAATTTGTAAATACTTTTATTATCCGCAAAGCTGAATGTATAATAACCTGTTTTAAAAGTCGGTAATTTGTCCTTCATCATTTCATCCCAGGAGTTGTTACCCAT
>JAYUZL010000195.1:0-40794 GCA_043751875.1 Ferruginibacter sp. | reverse complement strand
CATCCAACAATAGAAGACAACGTAGTAATTTACGCAGGTAGTACTATTTTGGGTGGCGACACTACCATAGGGCACGATTGCATCATTGGAGGTAATACTTGGATTACACAGAGCGTTCTATCATTTAGCGTAGTTTATCACACAGCACAAACGGTAGTAAAAGACAGAAGAGATTTTAATGAACCAATAAATTTTATCATCTAAAAAAAACAGATTATGAAGGTTGAAAATATTTTAGAAACGATTGGCAATACGCCCCACGTAAAAATAAACCGATTGTATCCTAGCAACATAAATGTATATACCAAACTTGAAAAGACAAACCCAAGTGGAAGTATAAAAGACAGAATTGCTTTGGCAATGATTGAAGATGCTGAACAAAAAGGGCTGATTAATAAAGACACAACTATTATTGAACCCACATCTGGCAATACAGGAATCGGCTTGGCTATGGTAGCAGCTGTTAAAGGCTATAAAATAATTTTGGTAATGCCTGAAAGTATGAGTGTTGAACGTAGAAAATTAATGAGCGTTTATGGCGCCAGTTTTGAATTGACAGCAAGAGAGCTTGGCATGAAAGGAGCGATAGCAAAAGCTACAGAATTGGTTGCATCGACGCCTAATGCATGGATGCCGCAGCAGTTTGATAACCCGGCAAACATTGATATTCATGTTAAAACAACAGCAGAAGAAATTGTAAAAGATTTCCCCGAAGGAATAGATTTTTTAATAACCGGTGTTGGTACAGGTGGGCATATTACAGGTGTAGCAGACGTTTTAAAAAAGCATTTTCCTGCAATAAAAGTATATGCAGTAGAACCTGCATTATCGCCGGTGATAAGTGGTGGAAGCCCGGCACCGCATCCTTTACAGGGTATAGGTGCAGGTTTTATTCCTACCAACTTACACACAGAAATTTTAGATGGCGTAATACAGGTAACGAAAGAGGAATCTTTTGAATATGCACAAAGAGCTGCAAAGGAAGAAGGGATTTTTCAGGGAATTTCTAGCGGTGCAACGATGGCTGCATTGGCAAAAAAATTACCCGAGATACCTGCAGGAAGCACGGTGCTTATTTTTAATTATGATACAGGAGAAAGGTATTTAAGTATAGAAGGTTTGTTTTAATAAGAATTTATTAATAAAGTGGGATTGTAATTGCATTCGCGTTTTTTCTTTTTATATATCTTATACTGTCGTTAGTGTACTAAACAAAACTTAGAAAATAAAACTCGCTTACTTCTGATTGAAAAATGTATATGGGTTTAATTATGCAGATGAAATATTTAATAAGGATGGTTATCTCCCAAAACAAAAGATCAGACAAGTTTCAATTAGTGCAATGGCAGATTCCGGTACCATAAGACTTGCAATAAACGAAACCATAAAACAACAACTAGGGCTTAGGGTAAGACAACAGTTAAACATTTCATTGGCAGATGGTGCAAAAATAACACTTGAAGTAGCAAGACCTGTAAGAGTAAAATTTAAAGACAGGGATTTTATTACTGATGCTTTTGTATTACCTGATAATGAAGAACCCTTAATTGGTACGATACCCATGGAATTAATGGGTCTCGTGATAATACCTGCTGAAAATAAATTAGTATATAACTCATTACATCCTGATGATCCTCTCTATTCTATGAAATAATTATTTATATTTTTTGTAGAAATTTTAAGACAAAATCTTCTGAAATTTTTCTTTCTTTTACAGCGTAATTTGCAAAAGTGAAAAACAAAAGTTATCCCTTACTGATTTTAGTAGCTTCTTTATTGCTGTTTTTTTGGATAAAGAAGAACCAGCGTGGAAAACAGCCTGGACGTATAACAGTCGATGCAGTTAAGGACGATTATTTTGCTTTAAGGTCCGGTAAAAAATCAATTGTATACAGTCGCCATGCAAAATGTAGAATGGATTGCAGTCATATTGATGAAAGTGAGGTAAAAGAAATTTTAGCTTCCGGTGAAATAAATTATAACAAAGAAGAAAAGAGTGAAGAAGGAATTACTTATCCATTAGAAGGGGTTACGCATGATGGTCAGCATGTAAGAATTGTGTTTGCGCCTAAAGAAAATGAAATTGTAGTTGTAACGGCAATAGATTTGGATAAGGATTGGCCTTGCGGAGATTGTAAGTAATAAAATATGAATGACTATTTTGGTTGAAAGTGTTAAAACAAATTGGTATTTTTAACAGTGTAAAGACTTGAACCGTTGGTAAAATACAAGTCAAAAAAAGAAGGAAATTGTAGTATGAAGTTTAAATCTTTTCTGGCAAAACCTTTTGCCGTTTATATACAGAAGCAAATTAAAAAAGGAATGGCAACCGCCGTTGCAGATCAGGACGCCATGTTAACTTCTTTGGTAAAATCTGCAGGTAAAACCTTGTTTGGTAAAGATCATTCATTTGCTCAAATAAAAACCCACGACGATTTTATAAAGCTAGTTCCGATAAGGGATTACGAGGCACTTAAACCTTACATCGAAAAAATAAAAGAAGGCAAACACAATATCTTATGGAAAGGACAGCCAATTTATTTTGCAAAAACAAGTGGTACAACAAGTGGAGTAAAATACATTCCAATAACAAAAGACTCCATAACAAACCACATTAATACAACCCGCAATGCCTTGCTTTGTTATATGGTTGAAAGCGGTAACACAAAATTTGCAAACGGCAAAGTAATTTTCTTAAGTGGTTCTCCCGTTTTGGAAAGAGTAGGAGGAATTCCAACAGGCCGTTTAAGTGGCATTGTAAATCACCATATACCGGTTTATTTGCGCAGCAACCAGTTGCCAAAATATGAAACAAATTGTATAGATGACTGGGAAGAAAAAGTAGAAAAAATAGTTGATGAAACTATTAATGAAAACATGACACTGATAAGTGGAATTCCGCCTTGGGTGCAAATGTATTTTGATAAACTGGAAGAGCGCTCAGGTAAAAAAATCGGTGACCTTTTTCCAAACTTGAGTGTAATGGTGCAGGGCGGCGTAAATTATGAACCATACAAAGCCAAATTAATGGAAAGTATCGGGCGCTCCATAGATACCATAGAGCTTTATCCTGCAAGTGAAGGCTTCTTTGCTTTCCAGGATACACAAAAAGAAAAAGGCATGTTGTTAAATACCTGCAGTGGAATATTTTTTGAATTCGTACCAGTTAATGAACTTCAAAATGAAAACCCAAAAAGGCTTACATTAAAAAATGTGCAGCTGGGAGAAAACTATGCACTCATCATTACAAATAATGCAGGTTTATGGGCTTACAATATTGGTGATACAGTAAAATTTGTATCACTTAATCCTTATAGAATTGTAGTTACCGGTAGAATAAAACATTTTATTTCTGCCTTTGGCGAACATGTAATTGTGGAAGAAGCTGAGCACGCTATTTTAAAAACAACTACAGAAGAAAATGTGCGGATTAATGAATTTACCGTAGCACCTTTTGTGGCACCGGATAAAGGAAAAAGTTACCACGAATGGTTTATTGAATTTGAAGAAATACCAAAAGACATCAAAAAATTTGCACAGAAACTCGATGACAATCTCCGCAATAAAAACGCTTATTATGATGACCTGGTAAAAGGAAATATTTTAGAAGTATTGAAAATTACACCCGTTCAAAAAGACGGCTTCAAAAGTTATATGAAAAGTATAGGCAAACTTGGCGGGCAAAATAAAGTACCCAAACTAAGCAATGACAGAGAAATAGCAAAAGCTATTGAAGCCTTACAAGCATAAATTAGCGTAACAGCTTTAAATTTCTTTATGGTTACTTTATGAGTTTATCAATATTCGGCAAAAAATAAAAGACTAAATTGCCACCTTACTATATTTAAAAATTACTGAACTTATGGCTGAACAGACCCAAAAAAGGCGCATTGCAATTTTCGGATCTACAGGATCGATTGGAACCCAAGCCCTTGATGTTATACGCACACACCGGCATGTTTTAGAGGCAGAGATTTTAACAGCACAGACAAATGCCGATCTACTTATTAAACAGGCTTTAGAGTTTTTACCCAATGCAGTTGTAATTGGCGATGAAACAAAATATGAACAGGTTAAAGAAGCACTGGCCCACACCTCTATAAAGGTTTTTGCAGGCGAAAACGCATTGGAAGAAGTGGCCGATTTTGATACTTATGATGTTATGCTTACAGCTATTGTTGGCTTTGCAGGATTAAAATCTACCCTGAAAGGTGTAAACAAAGGAAAAATTATTGCACTTGCAAACAAAGAAACTCTGGTTGTAGCCGGTGATATTGTAATGCAGCAGGCGTTTGAAAACCGGTCGCCTATCATTCCTGTAGACAGTGAACATTCTGCGATTTTTCAATGTTTGGTTGGCGAAGCAAGGAATCCCATAGAAAAAATAATTCTTACAGCGAGTGGTGGTCCATTTTTAGGGAAAAAGCCAAATTTTCTGGTTAATGTAAAAAGAGATCATGCTTTGCAACACCCAAACTGGAGTATGGGTGCAAAAATATCTATTGATTCTGCAACGCTGATGAACAAAGGGTTGGAGATGATAGAAGCAAAATGGCTTTTCAATTTAAAGCCTGAACAGATAGAAGTGGTTGTGCATCCTCAAAGTATTGTACACAGCATGGTGCAGTTTGAAGATGGCAGTATGAAAGCGCAAATGGGTTTGCCTGATATGAAGTTGCCGATTCAGTATGCATTGGGTTTTCCCGAACGGATGAAAAATGATTTTCCACGGTTTAGTTTTAAAAAATATCCGAGTCTTACTTTTGAAGAACCTGATTATAAAACATTCAGAAACCTTGGACTTGCAATAGAAGCCTTAAAAGCAGGTGGCAACAAGCCGTGTGTGCTAAATGCGGCAAATGAAATAGCGGTTTGGGCTTTCTTAAAGAACCGGATAGGTTTTTTAGATATTACTGCCGTTGTAGAGAAAACGATGGAGAAAATACATTTTATAGAAAACCCAACAATAGATGAATATTATGAAAGCGATGGTGAGGCACGTAACTTTGCTGCAAGCGTAATGAAGATGTGAGACATATTTAGCCAATGTGCTGATCTGCTAACAATAAACTAATAAAATAAATAAAACTGTAAATTATAAAGCGATTAGCAAATAAGCTAATTAGCATATCAGCAAATTAACTATGATACTTTTAGCAACTAACTGGGGCAGTGTAGGTTTAAAAACTGCCCAACTACTTCTCTCACTATCTATTTTGGTGGTTCTTCACGAATTTGGTCATTACATTACAGCAAAATGGTTTAAATGTAGGGTTGAAAAATTTTACCTTTTCTTCGATCCATGGTTTTCTATATTTAAAAAGAAGATAGGCGATACGGAATATGGTATTGGCTGGTTGCCACTTGGTGGGTATGTAAAAATATCTGGAATGGTTGATGAGAGCATGGACAAAGAACAAATGAATAAACCTGCTCAGCCATGGGAATTTCGCAGCAAGCCGGCCTGGCAACGGTTGATTATAATGCTTGGAGGTGTTACGGTAAATGTGTTGCTTGCTTTTATTATTTACGCAGGTATTCTAATGCATTGGGGGGAAGAAAAAATACCAAATTCATCTTTAAAAAACGGTGTGTGGGTTTCTGATTCGCTGATGTATGAAATTGGGCTGAGAAGCGGAGACAAAATAGTTTCGGTAAACGGTGATTCAATTAAATATTTTGATGATGTTGCTAAGAGAATAGTGTTTAGTGGTGGTGGAAACATTGAAGTAATAAGGAATGAAAAACCAACCAATGTAACAATTCCGGTGAGTCTTATTGGGCAACTTGTTGAGAAAAAAAGATCAAAAACACCCTTGTTGATACAAAGAATTCCGGCCGTAATGGGCGAATTTTCAAACATAGATACATCACCTGCAAAGAAAGCAGGATTAAAAGAATGGGACAAAATTGTAAAAGTAGATTCTGTAAATATTCAATTTTTAGATGAGGCTTCTGCGTATTTTATGCAACACAAAAGCAAAGAAGTTGCACTAACAGTAGAAAGAAAAGGCTCTTTTGTTTTGCTGCCCGTTCAGGTAAACAATGAAGGAAGAATAGCTCCCTCATTACCCACAAGTTCTCAAATGGATAGTCTTGGTTACTTTAAAACAGAGCATACCAGTTATTCATTTTTCAATGCTTTTCCCGCAGGTGTAAAATTAGCTTATGTAAAATTGGGAGAATACATTCAGCAGTTTAAACTGATATTTCAACCGTCTACCGGTGCGTATAAAGGAGTAGGTGGTTTTAAATCTATGGGCTCTGTATTTTCCGGTAATACCTGGGACTGGGAGCAGTTTTGGAATATAACCGCATTCTTTTCAATAGTGCTTGCATTTATGAATTTACTGCCAATACCTGCTCTGGATGGCGGGCATGTTTTATTTACTTTAATTGAAATGGCCACCGGTAGAAAACCAAGTGAAAAGTTTTTGGAGTATGCTCAGATTGCGGGTATGATTATTTTATTGTCACTCATGCTTTATGCAAACGGAAACGATTGGCTTGGTTGGGGAAAAGGGAAGTAAGATAAGGCAGTTGGTAATTGGCAATTGGAAACCTGCAGTTGGCAATTTCTATTTTTAACCAGTAATCTCTAATCAATCATCAGTAACTCGTAACCAACCCTCCTATGCGTTTCTTTTCCAAAATAGTATTCATTTGTAATACATGTTTCATCATATCTGCAGTAATGCGTTTAGTGGAGTTTAGTATGCACAAGGGTGGAAATATAAATGCTGTAATTCCTTTGCAGGCGGTTGAGGGAACAATTGTTATACTTGGTTTTATGGTTGCTGTTTTATTAAATGCTGCATTTGTTTTTATTATTTTATTTAGAAAATCAATCAGAAAACCTTTGCCTGTTAATAATTTTATTTTGTGGTTCAATATGCTTCTTTTGCCTATTGAGATATGGTATTCTTTTTTTGTGAGACACTAATAAACTTTCCGAATAACCATGTAATATTTTAAGTTTCATTTATAAATGATTTGCATTTACTGTAAATTTATTTTATGATCACAATTATTTTAAAAGACAAACCAACTAAACTCTTTTTAAGCATTACTGCCTTTTTTGTTGCCAATGCCTTGATCGCTGAATGTATTGGTGGTAAAATATTTTCTTTGGAAAAATTATTTGGTGTGACTCCATTTAACTTTTCTTTATTGGGTGAAAGTGGTTTATCTCTAAGCCTTACCTGTGGCGTTTTGTTGTGGCCGCTGGAGTTTATTATTACAGATATTGTTAATGAATATTACGGTACAAAGGCGGTGAGGCGAATATCTTACATTGCTGTAGCACTTATTGCATACGCTTTTTTGATGTTTTATCTGGCTATAAGAGTGCCGGGTGCCGATTTTTGGTATAGTACCAATGCTGACAAAGGAGTACCAAATATGGGCAATGCTTTCAATGCTGTGTTTGGACAGGGCATGTGGATTATCTTAGGAAGCATTGCTGCCTTTATGGTAAGCCAGCTGGTAGATGTATTTGTGTTTCATAAAATAAAAAAAGTAACCGGAGAAAAAAAGGTATGGTTGCGTGCAACAGGCTCCACACTGGTATCTCAACTCGTTGACAGTTTTATTGTACTTTTTATAGCCTTTTATTTAGGGCAGGGCTGGACAATGCAAAAAGTGCTTGCCATCTGCATGGTTAATTACTCTTACAAATCTTTAATGGCAGTAATTCTCACGCCTGTAATATATGGAATGGAAAACCGGATCGAGAAATATCTTGGAGCTGAAAAAGCCCACGAAATGAAGCAGGCCGCAATGTTGTAAAAATATTGTTTAGTAATTGTTCAGCAATTAATATGAAGCCGTTTTGATGAAAATGTAAACGTTTTTTGTAAAAAAATTTATCATTTTTAATAAGAGCTAAAGATTTTTAATTTTTTAAACTTACCAAATTAGTTATAGTTTTTCTTCAGGTTAAATTAATTTTAATCATCGGTTGATGCAGGTATTTTTTTGCTTATTTTTTTGATATCCCGTGCTCATAAAGGAATGAAAGTTTTCAAGAATTTTTATGCTGCAAAAATTAAATTGCTGATTATGTAATTCATAAAGCTGACAAGTATTTCTACAAAAATTATTAGTACTACTACTTACGTTTCTATACGAGATAATAAGTATTCTACATTTTTTATAGAATTTACACAATAACATACCGTTAGATTCGTTCATAAAAAAATAAGTTCTCTTTGGCCCTAATCCATTCTACTTATTGTTTAAGCAAACAAAACTGTGATGACTTTTTTAGTGCTTTTCCTCGCACAACATTATTAAGTCCTCTGCACACGAAATTATCTTCTATGCTTTTTATAAAAGGAGCATAAACATAATTATACGTCCACCTATGAAAACAACATTACAAAAAATTTTTGCTGTCAGTTTACTGACCTTCCTTTTATCATTAGTTGTATTTCTTTCGAATGCTCAAACTACACAAATCTTTACCGGCTCAGGTTCATGGGTGTGTCCTTATGGAGTAACATCTATTACAGTAGAAACCTGGGGCGGTGGCGGTGCAGGTGGTGCAGCACCAACTACCTCAAGTGTAGGTGCAGGAGGAGGCGGTGGTGCATATAAAATAACAAGCTTAATTTCGGTAACGTTTGGAATCAGCTATAATTATGTTGTCGGTGTAGGGGGGGCGGGAAATGTTTCAGGTGCAGGAGGAAGCGGAACTGCATCTAGTTTTAACGGACTTTATACTGCAAACTTTGGAACGGGTGGTGGCTTCGGTCCTGTTATAGGAACATCAGGTGTCGGCGGAACAGGTGGAACTTATAATGGCGGTAACGGTGGTAGTGGCATATTGACGGGTTCTGGTGGGGGCGGTGGTGGTGCAGGTTCAACAGGGAATGGTGGTAATGGCGCCAATCCAACTGCGGGCATTGCAGGCGGCACTGATGGTGGTGCGGGTGGGGCAGGACAGACAACTACCAGTAATGGAAGTATTGGTATAACAGTAGGTGGCGGTGGTTCAGGGGCATTAAAAACAAGTGGAAAGACAGGTAATTCAGGAGGAAATGGTGCCGCTGGTCAGATACGGCTTACTTATACAATAAATTGTACAGCACCGCCTGCACAACCTACAGCATTAATATTAACGCCTGGTTTAAATAACATTGCTGGAACATTTACAGCGGCTGCTTATGCCGACGGATATCTTGTAATAAGAACAACCACAGCGGCCGCACCAACTGCACCGGTAGATGGTATTACTTACACGGCAGGTACTTCAGCTTTAGGTGGTTTTATAGAAAGTGTAGGCTCTACAACAAGTTTCAACTCAATATCTCTGGTTGGCACTACACAATATTGGTATTGGGCTTACGGATACGATAATGTTAGCTGTGTGGGTGGTATAAAATATTTAACGGCTTCACCTCTTACCGGTAATGCTGCTACAGTTGCATGTGGAATGCCATTAAACAGGGCAATTATTACTACCCCAGGCACAAATAACTATAATTTTTCTACTCTTTCATGGAGTTTAGGGCATGTGCCAACTTCATGCGAAAGTGCCGAAATTGTTTTAAATATATCTACAGCCACAGCTCCTGATATTACCACAATTCTGTGGGATGTAAATTTTACATGCTTTAATATGACGCTGACCAACAGTTCTTCAGATCCTTATGTACATATATTTCAGACCAACGGTACAAGTACAATTAATATTTTAGGTGATTTATTTATGAGAAGCCCAGGTGCAAACAGGTTTAACAGGTCAGTATTTTCTAATCAAACAGTAACTACAATAAACGGTAATTTAATTTTGGGAAATCCAGTGCAAGGTGCATTGGATGGACATGCAGCCATCGGCTCCAATGGTGCCACACCTGATCAGACTTATATTTTAAAAGGTAACATGACTTTTAACCCACGGGGTTACACAACCGATGAGTGGACAAAATTTGTATTTGATAAAGCAGGAACCCAAATCATTACAAACAATACAGTAGTTTCAGATACTACTCAACCTGTGTTATTTGAAAAACTCATTATAGGAAATACCAATGCCAGTACAGTTATTTTTGCAGGTACAACACCGGACGGTTATATTGAAAATGTGCGTGCAGCCGGAGTTACAATAGGGGTAAATTCAACACTTGATTTGCCAGCCAATTACTCTCTTACAAAATTTTCAGCAGGTTTTGCTGAGCCTATAATAATGCTTGCAGGTGCTAAATTAAGATTGGGTGGTGATAAAACTATTGATGTAAGTGGCATAGTATCTACTGTAATTTCAGGAAGCAACTTTCCAACAAATTTTTCACCTTATACCTTTGATCCAACAAGTACGGTAGAATATTATGGATCTAACGGTTTAACACAAACAATTTATAACGGTGTAACCTATGCAAACCTTGCAGCAACGAACGGCAGTGGAAGTGGTAGGGCGGTTAAACAAACCACGGCGGGTACTTTAACTGTAAATACATCTTTCAATATCAATGCATTGGCCGATGTTTATCTTGGTACTTCAACAGGTCTTGGCACAAGCACAGCTCCTGTTACTTCTGCAGGGCCTTTAAATATAAATGCTACAGGAGGCTTGTATTGCAATGCAAATGTAGTTTCAGGTGCAGGGGCTTTTACAATGGGTAACAGTAGTTATCTTGGCATGGGGCATCCACAGGGTATTTCACTTTTGGGAAATGCCATGGGTAATATACAAATGACGAGCTCACGTACTTATAATACAACCGGTAATTATATTTACAATGGATTAGTAACACAGATAACAGGTGGCGGTTTGCCAACAACGGTTAATGATTTAACTATTGATAACCCAACAACTGTAACGATTGCAACAAATCAACTTGTAAACGGAGTCGATCTTTTGAAACAGGGAATTTTCGATATTGGTTCGACTAAAATAACCCATAACGGTACAGGAACGTTAATAAGTGTCAGCCCTACTGCTAAAATGAAAGCCAATTTGGGTATTGTTGAAATGAAAGGTACTTCGGGCGTAGCTCAAAACCTTTCAGGCAGTTGGTTTGTAAATAAAACAATTTCTTCTCTGATAAATTCAAATACAATAGGTATTACAGTAGCAGCAACGCCTGCAGATACACTGTTAATATCGAGTGCCTTGCTGTATGGGGCAACAAACTCTATCATTAACACTAATAGCAACCTTACACTTTTATCGAGAGATACAGCCACCGCCCGGTTTGGACCATTGGGAATAGGAAATGATATTACAGGACAAGTGATAATTGAACGCTATATGCCTGCAGTAAAATCATGGCGTTTGCTTGCTGCGCCTGTAGCAAATGCCAGTTCCCCACTTGTTTCAGCATCGTGGAGAGAAGGTGTTACCAGCCCAAGCGGTTATGGAACTAGGATAACCGGCCCTGCAAGTTTTGTAGGAGTAGATGAAATTACTCAACGGGCATCTATGAAATACTATGATGGTTTAACAAATAAATATATAGATGTGAACAATACAAACACAACTAAAATAGGTAATATCAATACAGGCTATTATGTGTTTGTAAGAGGAGATAGAAGCGTTGCTGTAAATGGTACAGCTGCCGCAACAATATTGCGGATAAAGGGAGATATACAAAAAGGAACACAGGTTGTAAACGTCCTTGCCGGTAAATTTGCAACGTTAGCCAATCCATATCCGTCAGGCATAAATTTGATAACGACAGTTAAATCAAATATTTCAAATACATATTATGCCTGGAATCCTAATTCATTGGGAAGTTATAACGTAGGAGCTTTTGAAAACTATACTTTTAATGGAACTAATTACTTAAAAGTACCAGGAGGAACTATTCGTAATACCATTCAAAGCGGTGAGGCAATTTTTATTCAAAGCAATGGTGCAGCCGGTTCTGTAACAATAAATGAAACAGATAAAGTAGGGGGTATTACTACACCCGTGAGCAGACCTTCATCAACAACGGCAAGAGTTGGCATTAATAATCCAACCCTCGAAATAAATATGTACACCCGAGATGTAGATGGCAGCACCTACCTGGCAGATGGTGTGTTAATGAATTTTGATGATAATTACAGTGCTAAAATGGACAACGATGATATAAGGAAAATATCAAATGCGGGCGATAATTTTGCAATAAAAAATGATGCTAATTTACTGATAGTCGAAAGAAGACCGTACCCTACTGTTGCAGATACGATTAAATTTAATCTCGCAAACACAAGAATAAATCCTTACCGTTTTGAAATTGATCCTTCAGTGCTTAATGATATTGGCTTAGAGGCAATACTAAAAGATAAGTTTTTGGGTAGTGAAATTGTTGTAAGCCTATCAAACATTACAAACTATAATTTTAATATAACAGCAGATGCAGAGAGCCGAGCCGCGGACAGATTTATGATTGTGTTTAATAAGTTGCATCCTATGCGTTTTGTTCAGATAAATGCTGTAAGAAATAAAAACAATACAGTTTCAATAAATTGGTATACTGAAAACGAAAATGATATTAATACTTACACCATAGAATATAGTAAGGATGGCATTAATTTTAATGAGATAGGAAGCCAGATGCCAACAGCCAATAACAAAGGAAACCCTCATTACAACTTTATTCATAACACTCCTGTTGATGAAAATAACTGGTATCAAATAAAAGCCAATACAATAGGCGGTTTACAGTTAAAAAGTGATCTAGCTAAGATTGTTACCAAGGAAACTGTATTACCTGCCGCAACAACGGTCTACCCAAATCCGGTAATTGAAGGTAACGTACATATAAGTTTTGCAAATAATGCACTGGGTAAATATCAAATAACCATTACAAATATGGCAGGACAAAGAATTTATACAGAATCGCTTGTATTAAAGAATTCTGATCTTCAAAAAACGATAAGTTTAGGCAGTGCGGCTACGGGCAACTATCAATTAATTGTAAAAGACGACATAGGAAATTCAAAGAAAATATCTTTTGTAATAAAATAAATAATGTTTTTGTTAATTAAAGCCATTTCATGCTACTGAAACGGCTTTTTTGTTTACGTTATGTTGACTGCTTAAATTAGAATTTTAAAACACGCTTACAATTATGTTAATTTAGTATTTTAATATTAAAAAAATATGATGGTTTCCAATAAAAATATACCGGTAGGGTTTTCCTTTAAAATACCAATGGAGGTAATTATTGCGGTAAATGCTTGGACCGCCATTATTTTTCAGGCATACCTTACTACAGGCAGTATGGGCAATTTGTTCAGCTATTTTACCATACTTACCAATTTGCTTATTGCGATTAGTGTTACGGCTATTTTGCTTTTGCCACAAACTTTTGTGGGTGCCTTTTTTAAAGGACCCGCTGTATTATCTGCCATTGCACTTTATATTTTTATAGTTGCGTTGGTGTACAATACAGTGCTGCGTGGCATTGTTACACTCAATGGATGGAATCTTTTTGTAGATACTTTACTGCATGTAATTGTACCAATTTTTTTTATTGCCTATTGGTTTATTTGGGTTGCAAAAGGCACCCTGCAATTTAAACAAGGCCTTAGCTGGCTTTTTTTTCCATTTG
Organism: Ferruginibacter sp.; assembly: GCA_043751875.1. Classification (GTDB taxonomy): domain Bacteria; phylum Bacteroidota; class Bacteroidia; order Chitinophagales; family Chitinophagaceae; genus Ferruginibacter. The sequence continues at coordinate 27,250 of JAYUZL010000195.1, read as the reverse complement.
CCTATCTTATTTATTCGCTGACAAGAGGTGCTTTTTATGGTTGGTATCCTTATCCTTTTTTAAATGTGCTCACATTTGGCTATCCAAAAGTTCTTTTAAACGCTGTTGTACTTATTATGGTATTTATGTTGAGTGGTTTGGCGCTTATTGCTCTTGATAAAAAGCTGGGCAAACGAACAGCTTCTGTATAAACTTTTTATCATTATTGCCTGATGTCTTCTACAATTGTCAGCATATTTTCTGTATAAGTTTTATGGATATTCAACTTAGTGCTTTCACGGTATTCAAATAGTTTCATTACTGCTATAACCCAATATAGATATGGGGTTTAAATATTTTTAACCAAACATCTCTCCCATAAAATAGTTTTCAACGGTCTGTTTAAAACAAGCCATTTATTTTATAAACAATAATGTAACACAATCTCCGTTTCAACACTTGAGATGACGTATTCTTTTCATTTATAAATTCAATAAACAGTTTTTCTGTTTCTTTCCATTTTTGTTTAAGGAATTTATACCCGATATTTTAAAAATAAATTGTTTCCAGTTATTTTTTTAATGTTAACATACAAAACCTATCTAATATGAGAACTATTTTACTTGCTCTTTTACTTACAGGACCTTTGTTTTTTACCAACAGTTGGGCACAACAAACCTCGGGAGGAGGTTCGGCAGTTCCCACTTTAGAAATAAACCTTTATGCAAAAGCAATGAATGGAAGCATGTTTTTAGCGGACGGCATTGTGCAAAACTTTAATGATAATTTTAGTGCTGAAGTAGACAATATGGATGTTCGGAAGTTTATGAATGCAATGGATAATCTTGCCATTAAAAACGGCAACTACAATTTAATTGTTGAAAGAAGACCAAATATACGCATAACGGATACGTTGCTTTTAATGCTCACTGAGACGAGAGTTTCTCCTTATAGATTTGATATAAATCCTTCCGATTTAAATTTTCCAAATATCAAAAGTTATTTGATTGATAAGTATTTAAACATAGAAATGCCGGTAAATATGAGTGCTGTAACTTCTGATAGCTTTGATATTACCACAGACCCCTTGAGCAGAGTTGCAAACCGTTTTATGATAGTTTACCGGATGCAGGATCCTGTAAGATTTACAGCAGTTACAGCATTGAGAAATCCGGACAATACCATAAATACTGTCTTTAAGACTGAAAATGAAAACAATGTAAATAATTACAGCATAGAGAGAAGTTCAGATGGGATTGTTTTTGAAACAATTGCCAGCCAAATGCCAACAGCAAATAATTTTGGTAACCCTTGTTACAGCTACGTAGATGCCAACGCAAATGATTCCTATAATTGGTATAGGGTAAAAGAAAATCCGATAACAGGTGCTGCCATTTATAGTATGGTTGTTAAAGCAGGTGAGGCATTTAAAAAACTAAGAAACAGCATTAATGTATATCCCAACCCAATCACAAACGGTAAAATAAACATTGGTTTTAAAAATAAGCCATTAGGCGTATACAGACTTACTATTGTTGGCAGTTCAGGTCAAACGGTGTTTACCGAAAATATTTCTGTGCAATCATCTCTTTTTGTTAAGAGTATAAGAATGCCGGAATTATACCCTGGTATTTACAGACTAATTACAGAAGATTCCAATGGTCAAAAGCAGGTATCAACTCTCATGGTAAAATAAAAAGACAGCATAAAATGTTATTAAGCCGCTCAATAGCATGGGCGGTTTTTTATTTTTTACTCAAGGAAAAGGTTGATAAATTACCAATGGAATTTGTATGACAGCCAGAAGAATACCAGATTAATTTATAAAACAGACTGAAAGTTTATATGTAAATCCATAATATTTTCAACCTTGTACTTCCGGGATATTATAATTAATTTTCCTTTTATGCAGTGTATTCAAAGGAATGTAATGCAGGATGTAGTACCGTAAATATACAAAATCGTTTCTTTGAAGCAGAGTTTTATAATTAAATTCAAAGTAAATAAATTTGTGGATACAAAAAAATATTTTACACTAACACTCACCGAATTAACTGTTTAAGTAAAATCACAACTATGGCTCAGGTATAACGTGGTAGGGTTTCAGCATGGCGTTACCGATAGTGTCACTATGCGTAGGTATAAGGTTGGTATTTTTTTTACAAAATTCTCAGTTAAATCTAATTAAATAAATGTAATTAATCTCAAATATGAATTCCTTTTATCAGATCCTACCAATGACGTTATTAAACAACCAAGCCGTTGATCATTAATTCCTTGTGAGGAATCATAAGTGAACTAAAAACACAAAGGAATAGTTAAAACAATTGCAATTTTGTTTAGTTTATGGATATATTAAACAAGGAGAATGCTATTATATTCAATGTTTATTTTTCTATTAAAAATATGTGGATAAGTAAACTTAGTTTATCTTATAATTTCAGCCAAGTCATAAATCTACTACGTATTTTTACAAGTCTTAGAATTTTATACGTATTAAATTGCTTTTATCTTTCGTAAAAACACCCGATAATTTATTGAACTTATATTTTATTTAAATTTTTTTATGAAAAAAGCTATACTTACAGGTTTTATTTGTGTTGTGCTGTGTTCATCTTATGGAGGTATTAGAAATTGGCAAGGAGATGGTATTTCAGGTGGTAACAATGGTACAGATTTTAATTCTGCACTAAATTGGGTTGAGGGATCTGTACCTACGGCTGCAGATACAGCTATAATGACTTTAGATAAAAATGGTTACGTAACATTTTCTAGTGCATCAACAACAATTGGTTCATTGATAATAACCTTAAGCAAAAATAATAAACTCTTTACATTGGATGTTGGTTCGAAATTTTTTATAATAACGGGACCTATCAATGGTAACGTAATAATTGGAAGTATCGCCGATACATTACGATTAAATGTAGGTAATAGTGGCGCAATAACGTACGGAGGTAATGCGACTTTTGGAGCTGCTATTGGTAATTATTGTGAATTTGCCTACAGTTTGGGTGGAACAACAGGAAAAATTACTTTCAATGCTGACCTGACTATAAATCGAGGTGCACGTACAAGTAGTGCAGGAAATCTGCCTGCTCAATTTATTTTCAATGGTGTAGGTAACCAGACGATAACTGATAATGGTGGAAATATTAATTTTATGTCATCGCTCCAAATTAATGCATCCTCGATTGTAAATTTAAGTATTGCTAGTACCTCCACAAATAAAATCCAGCCAAATGATATTACAATTTTTGGAACACTTATAATACCGAGTCCGAGTTTTGCAATAAACAGAAGTGCCACAGGTGGGGGAACATTATTGATCAGCCCTGGTGGCATATTAAAATTAGGAGGAAATACAGGAGGAATTGGCAATAGTAATTTTCCCGCAAACTATAATACCGTTACTCTAGACTCCACAAGTACAGTTGAATTTAATGGTGCTGCGCAAACTATCCCTCAACCAACTGCTGTTACAATTTATGGTAACCTCACTTTATCTGGAAGTGGTATAAAAACGGTTGGAGGTGATATCTCTATAAATCGTGCACTTGATATAGGTTTGGGTGTTACGATGTTTCCATTCATAAACAATACAACTCTTAAATCATATGCGTTAACTACAGCTTTTGTTAATCCCGTAAATGGAACTATAGATTATACGGGGGGTACAGGGCGTTTTGTAGTTGAGCGTTATCTCAGTAAGGTTTCATCCTGGCGTTTGCTCGCTACGCCTATGCAAACTTTATTGAGTGGTGATTTAACCAGCCCTTCAATTAATAGCAGTTGGAGAGAGGGTGGTACATCGCTTTCTGCTACAGGTTTTGGTACCAGGATTACAGGCGCTACAGGAGTAGTAAGTCCAACTACTGCTAATGTAAGTAGTCTAGATGAATATACACAACGTGCATCTATGAAGTATTATAATATGGCTGCTAATGTCTATGTAGATATAAAGGCAGCCGCTTTATCTGCCCCTATAGCAAGAGATGAAGGTTATTATGTATTTGTACGAGGTGATCGAGCTGTGTCTCTTGGTGGAAGTGGTTTCACTAATCTCAGAATAACGGGCAAGTTAAGAACAGGTAACCAAATCTTTACTGTGGGGAAAAATGTAGCTCCTGCAGCTGGGTTCCAAAGTGTTGGAAATCCTTTTGCATCCAGAATTGACGTGCGTACTTTCATTTTACTTACAGGTGGTGTGAATGAGTCATTTTATATCTGGAATCCAACAGGCGGATATTACGGTGTGGGGCAATTCGAAGTTTTTGCAAAAAATGGTTCGAATTTTACAAGAAATGGAAGTACAGGCGGTGCCATACTCAATACCATAGAAAGCGGCCAAGCAGTATTTTTACAAAATAATTCTACAACAACAGATGGTTCTATAACAATAAAAGAAAGTGATAAAGGATCCGGAAGCAGTTTGGTAAGTAGACCTGGTGTAACATCGCCAACCCTGGAAATAAACTTGCTGACAAATAATACTGCAGGAATTGAAGGCCTAGCTGATGGAGTATCTATTTATTTTGATGAAAACAACAGTAACAGCCTTGATAACTATGATGTAAGAAAAATAAATAACAGTTATGATAATATAGGTATAAAGCAAGGTGCTGCAAACCTTGTTGTAGAGAGCAGAAAAACATTGGCAGTTACAGATAGCTTAAGGTTAAATATTGGGGGTATGCGCTTAGCTGATTACAAATTGCAAATAGACCCATCTGTGCTTGGCAACCTCGCTTTAAATGCCTTCTTAATAGATAAGTTTTTACAAACCGAAACAGCAGTTAGCTTAATAGCATTAACCATAGTGCCTTTCAGTATTACAAGCAATGCAGCCAGCAGCGTAGCAGACAGGTTTATGATTGTATTTAGGCAGGCTGCAGCAGCGCCATTGCCTTTTGGTTTTACAACTATTACTGCGGAAAGAAATGCAGGTAAAACAAATACTATAAAATGGACAGGTGCAAATGAAATAGATATGGGTAACTACAGTATTGAAAGAAGTGCTACACCCAATGGTTTTGCAGCAATCGGTACTAGTGTTGCAACGGGTAATATTGGCAACAATGCTTCTTATACCTTTGTTGATGCAGCGCCAATTGCCGGTGTTAGTTATTACCGTGTAAAAGCCACTGCTCGGGATGGGCAGGTTTTTTACAGCGATGTGGTGAAAGTTGTAAACAACGATGGGAAACCGCTTTTTGCTGTGCAGCCAAATCCGGTTGTTGACAAGATGCTGAACATTCATTTTGATAATATTCAAGGTAGTTATTCTGTGAAGCTGGTTTCGAAACAAGGGGCGACGGTGTTTAACCAACAGGTAACTGTTTCAAGTGAAAGCGAAGTGAAGAACATTCTTGTTGGGAATGTGGCTGCAGGAGTTTATGAAGTTTTGCTTGTAGATGCAAAAGGCAAACAACTGGTTCAAACAATTTTTATACAATAAGAAAAACGTATTGTATTTTGAGAAGACCGGCAGTTATTTGCCGGTCTTTTTTTGGTAAAAGTATTTCACTGCAAAGACACTTAGGCACAAAAGATTAAACATAGTCTATTTCTGGGTTTATTCTTCGTGACAGTATGGGTTAAGAAAATTCACGGCACAGAAACGAAGTTTCTAAAGATACTGCTGAGGCATACTTAGAAACTTTGTTTGTCTTCTTGGGTTAGAAGTTTAAAAAGTTTACCTCAGAAAAAAGAGTTTAAGGAATTACTACTGAGGAGTAGATGGAAAATTTTTTGGGCTTTGGGTATCCGTTGATTAATGACGCACTACAGCGAGGATTACATTAAAAAATTTGTCGGCGTTAAAAGTCAATTCGTCTTTGGGAAACGGGTCAAAGTTCACATTTAATTTAAAATAATATTTTAGTTTTTACTTTGGCAATTGGTGCTTTTAAGTAACGAAGTTCAAGAAAACCAAACTATGTTTATGCTTCTGCAAAACGCTAGTGACGCCGTGAGGAACAACCCCGGCCTTTGGCCAACCCCTCCGGCGGAGGGGAATTAACAGCAGTTTGAAATGGGGGAGGTAATTTTCAATTACGCTGTTGCGGTAAATCAGGAAAAAGCTATGCGATGTTGTGAGTTTGTTTGTTGTATAAAATTTTTGTTTACAGTATGTGTAAAATCAAGCTTCAACCAGACATAATAATAATTCATATATTAAAACTCCAGCACTTACTTTTGTAAGGGGTGAAAATGCTTTTGATGTTTTAGCCATCCGTCCCGCATATGAATTACTCCTTATTTACTAAAAACACTTTTATGCGAAAAATTTCCATGAACCCTATGGGTAAGATTGGGTCTATTACTAAGGTGATGCTGTTGGTGATTTTGACTTTAGGAATGGGGGTAAATGGGAGGGGGCAAAATCCCGGAGATTTCCAGACGAAAGGTATGACCGGTAACTGGAGTGACTTTAATTCCTGGAATATTAGAAACGCTGCAAATACAGCATGGCTTGCAGCAATATCAGGGCAATTACCTACGTCCTCAACTGATGTTTTTATACAATCAGCAAATACAATCATAGTTGATAATTCAGCGGCTGTTTGTAAAACAATTGATGCCAGTGCGGCTATTTCTACGAAAATATCTTTTTCAATTGCATCTGCGCTACTTAGTGTAAACGGAAACTTAATATTTGCAGGTACGACACACAATATTTTTGGGATATGGACTGCGGGGGCAAAATTTGTTTTCGCAGGTTCTGCAGCCCAGACTACAACAAGTTTATCATCTTCTTCTACGTTTGTTAACTTAGAAGTAAATAAACTTAGTAACTCAATAACTACAGATGGTGATTTGCAATTTTCAAATTTATTAAATATTGTATCAGGCACTTTAATTACGGGAAATGCTCAGCAAGTAAGAGGAATAAGTAATTTATCGCATATCACTATTCAATCATTGGGCACCCTAACGCAATCTGGTGGTGCAAGTATCATCAGAACAGGAGCCAGTGGATCAAATCCAATTGGAAATATGACTGTTAATGGTATTTTAAATATAAATACTACAGCATCATCAGGTATCAACGTTACAAGTCTTAATGTAGAAGATAATGGTGCAACGGGGGGAATTGTAAATATTACGACTACCGCAGGAGGAGGAGTAATAACTGCAAATAGTGGTGGTGTTACAGTAAAAAATAATGCTTTTTTAAATATTTCTCCTGTTTGTAAAACGACCTGGATAGCATCTTCTACCACTATCAACTTAGAAACAGGTGGTAACCTTATTATTTCAAATGGATCTTTCACATTGCCCACCACTTATAATTTTTTAGGAACAGTGAATTATAATGACGGAACTCAAACTATAGCGCCTGCTACTTCATATGCTAACCTGATTTTGGAAAGCGTTTCTTCACCTGCCAATAAAAGTTTTACCGGTGGAATGACCATAATTAAAGATTTAATAATTGCCGGTAAAGCAGTATTGGTTGGAAGCACTAATACAATTAATCTCGGAGGAAACTGGACAAATTATGCAACCGATGGTTTTACCGAAAATACCTCTATCGTTGACTTAAACGGTGCAGGATCTCAAATTATTAATACCAACGGCGGGGAAGACTTTTATCATATTAAAAAGTCGGGATCGGGAACCCTTACATTGAATTCTAATGTGACCGCGACAGGTGCTTCCGGATCAGGACTTCATATATCTGCGGGGATAGTAGATGCCGGAACCAATACAGTATCCGGTGGAGCCACTTCAACATTAACAATGACAGGTGGAACATTGAAATTGGCTAAGCTTACTACCTTACCTGAATTTACAGGAACTTATGCATTAAGTGGCGGTACAATTGAACTAAATGGCTCAGGAGCTCAGGTTTTAAGAAGTGGGGAGGCTTATAGAAATCTGACATTTTCTAATGCAACGACCACCACTTTATTATCCAATCCTGCAAGCATCACAGGTACCGTTTATATCACAGGTTCCGCTTTATTGGACATAGGATCATCTAACGGATTTGGGGATATTAAGACAAACTTGACAATGGACGGCGGTAGGTTTAAAATGAGTGGATCATCATTTTCTAAACCGGATATTGATGGTAATTTCTCTTTGACAGGTGGCGTAGTAGAATTTGCAGGTTCTACGGCTGGTGCACAACCTATAAAAGGCCAATGTAAAAATGGTTCGGCAAATATTATTTATAAAAATATCGAAGTAACAGGAACTCATGTTGGGACAAGCAATGAGAACATAATACTAAATAAAACGGCCGGTAATTTTATAATAAAATCAGGTGCAACTTATGCTCCCAATTCAAAGTCAATAATTAGTGAACATGCTATAAATACAAGCTTTGTTACTGTAGAAAATGCTGCCTTTTTTAAGACCGGCAATAATAAAGGCTTTAGTGGCACAACATATACTGTTCCTGCAAATTCTTCTATCGATCTGAATATATTTAAAATTAATTTAAATGCAGGAAGTACCGTGGATTATACAAGTTCTACAGTGGCACAAAATATTTCCAATCAAATCCCCTATCAAAACTTAACAATTTCCGGAACTACTGTTAAAACAGCTCCTAATGAACTAAGTATTCTTGGTAATTTTAGCAGAGCTTCTGGTGTGTTTAATCCTAACATAGGGTTAGTAAGTTTTGATGGTACAACTGCCCAAACATTTAGTTCGGCGACGGGTAGTACAAATTTCTATGATATCCGGATTAATAATACTGCTGCTGTAACGGTAAACAGCGACACATTAAATGTATTAAATAGTATTGCCTTAACAGATAACAGTAAACTTATTTTTGGCACGGGCAACATAGCTTTAAAGTCAGATATAAACCGGACAGCACAGTTTACGGCAATGCCATCAAGCGCAAGTATTTCTTATCCCGGTTCCGGTATGGGACGTTTTATAATTGAGCGTTATTTGTTTCAAAAAAAATCGTGGCGTTTATTGGCAACCCCTGTTGAGTTGGCAACCTATCCAACTATTACTGATTCATGGAGAGAGAGTGGCTTAACAACAACAGGATTTGGTACACAAATAACGGGGCCCGTTGCTACATATACCGGTATGGATGAGAACACTCAAAGGGGTTCTATGAAATGGTATGATGCAGCAATTCAAAATTATAAAGAGATTTCAAATACTGCATCAGCTATTGCCCGTGCAGAGGGGTATTTTGTTTTTGTAAGAGGTGACAGAACTCAAAATTTAGGAGGTGCAGGAAGTTCAACGACTTTAAGAATAAAGGGTAAAATAAATACAGGTACACAGCCGAATTACAATGTTCTCTCTGATAAATTCGCATCATTTGGTAATCCTTATGCTTCGGCAATTGATTTTAGAAATGTGAGTAAAAGTACAAATATGATTGATGCTTTCACGGTTTGGAATCCGAATAGTCCCTTTGCATTTTACGGGGTAGGAGGTTTTGAAAATTATATTTATAATACCGGAACAGGTCATTATCAAACAACACCGGGGAATATAATAAGAGACACAATACAAAGCGGCGAAGCTGTTTTTATACAGTCGGGTAGTAAAGCTGGTGGTGGGTATATTACCATCGAAGAAAATGACAAAGTTGGTGGCAGCAGATTAGTAAGCCGTACTAAAAATGAGTCTGGAACTAGTGAAAATACAGCAACACTCGAAATTAATTTGAGGACAGATAATTTAAATAATACTTCATTACTTGCAGACGGTGTAAGAATAGATTTTGACAACAATCACAGCAATGGTATCGAAAATACAGACGTGCGAAAAGTATTTAACGCTGTTGACAATTTATCTATTTTAAAAAATAATTATAAACTTGTAGTGGAAAGACATGCACCCCTGCAGATAACTGACACCATTTTCTTACAGCTTACAAACACCAGGGTTGCCTCATACCATTTCGAAATAGACCCATCCGTACTTGGGAACCTCGCTTTAAATGCTTTCTTAACAGATAAATTTTTACTAACAGACACACCTGTAAGCCTGATTGCGTTAACCACTGTGGGTTTCAGTATTACAAGCGATGCAGGCAGCAGGGTGGCAGACAGGTTTATGATCGTATTCAGAGAGGCGGTAGCTGCGCCTTTGCCATTTGGGTTCACCGCTATTTCAGGAGAGCAGAACGCTGATAAAACAAATCATCTTAAATGGAGCGTTGCAAATGAAATTAATATAAACAACTATCATATTGAAAGAAGTGCTTTTGCTTCGGGCTTTACAGCAATTGCGACTACTGCAGTTACCGGTAATAACGGCAACACCGGTTCTTATAATTTTGTGGATGTGGCAACACTTGCCGGAGTTAATTACTACCGTGTAAAAAGTATTTCCGGTAATGGAAAGCAGCAGTACAGTTCTGTAGTTAAAGTTGTTGATAATGATGTAAAGCCACAATTTAATATCCGCCCAAACCCGGTTATTAATAAAATACTGAATATTGATTTTGATAATATTCAGGGTAGCTACACTTTAAAGCTGGTTGCAAAACAGGGGGCTACAGTGTTTAGCAAGCAGGTAACTGTCTCAGCTGCAAGTAACTCAAAAAAAATCTTAATTGGTAGCGTTGCTGCAGGAGTTTATGATGTTTTACTTGTTGATGTTAATGGTAAACAATTTGTACAAACAGTTTTTATACAATAGGAGAATATTTAGATATTTTTTAAGGACTGATAGTAACTAGGCGGTCTCTTTTTTTACTTGACGGAATTTACAGCAGAGAATAAGAGTAACAAGAGTTAAGCTGTTTAAAAAACTTTGTGAGATTTTCTCCACCCCCTGAGCCTTTGGAATTAAATAAAACTGTCTGAAATTACGAATCAATATTTTGGTGCCTACCTGAATGCAAAACATGATTTATAAAAAAAAATCACCGCACAGAAAAAGAGAAAAGCAAATTACTGTTTAGTAAAATGTTTGTTGAGCATAATTTATACCTAATCTCATTACCCCATTATTAAATAAAATTTTAGCCGCAGATGCACAGATTAATCAGTTGATTTTCGTCTTAAATACAAAGTTCAAAATGATTTTATTTTTTTATTAACTATCGATTTATATATTTTTTGCCTATAAAACATGGTATTTTTTTGCAATAAAAGAAAATATAAAACGTTTAGAATATAATTATCGTTTGTTGATATTTAAATAACAAACCTTAATTTTGAACAACTGTAAATAAAACATGACATTGATTAAACGCATAACCTTTTTTGCATTTTTGGTATTTATTTTATTTGTTTTACCCTTTCAACTTTTTGCACAACCTATTGACCCTTGTACAGATCCACAGGCTCCATGCCCGATAGACAGCAACTTGATAGTGCTGGTGATTGCAGCTATTATTATAGCCGCATGGAAAGCCTACAATTACAAAAAAACTGTCTCAGTTATTTAATTCTCTTATTAACTTTTCAAGCTCGTTTACATTACAGCTATCTTCCTTCCATTTAACCCGGTTGTAACACAATATAAAACATTGGGAAGTAAAAAGTTGTAGGCCTGTTTTTCTTGAAGCCATATTAGAAAGCATAAGTCAATTGTTTAATTTACCTTCTCCTTTATAACTTTCGCCGGAAATTTAAAAAAATGAATTGCACTATCAAAAGTTTACAATAAGTATAGCATCACACCCTGTAAAAAATGTTGTACGTATTTATCTTCTGCATCCAAACTGTACTACTCTTAATTAAAGTAATCCAAATAAGTTTAAGGTAAAATGCTGCCGGGGTGGTTGTGTTTTCTTATAAATATTTGGGAACATTATAATTATATCGGCTTTATGACCTTTAATATTAATTGAAGTTAACATCGTATATTGTAATACTGTTGTTTCTATTTATTTTTTATAATTGTACCAAAACAAATTTTATGAAAAAAGCTATACTTTTTGTCTACTTTTATTTAACTGCAGTCGTAATCTATTCGCAGACAATAGATCTTACGGGAAACCCTTCCACTTCTAGCATACCCGTTTTTGGAAACAATCTTTATGCTGCAAATGAAAGTATTTACACAGAAACAGAAATTGGTGCTTCCAACTTTATTACTGCAGCCTCTGCTATTAATAAAATAGGTTTTAATGTTGCCCAGGTAAGTACCAATTCCAGTTTTGCCATGATAAAAATCTACCTGATGGAAGTGCCTGCAGGTACAACTACAATGACAACGGGTACATACAGCACAGCAGGTTATACGCAGGTATTTGGCGGTGCAGCAGGCGGTATTGTTGTTTTATCGACAATAGGTTTTACGGAAATACCGCTTGCAACAGGTTTTGTAAGAACAGCCGGTAATAACTTACAAGTATTAATTGAAAGAGCGGATAATACAAGCCACGCAGGTTTTTTTTACAATACTGCCAACGGCAACAATACAAACTCAGGGCTGTTAAGTTGCCGGCGTTACAATAATACTACCTCATTATCGGGGAGTACTGTTTTAACTGCTTCCAGCTTTAGAGCACAAATAAGACTGAAACATGAAACTGCCAACGATGCTGCTTTATTGCCCATTTATACTTTGGGAAAGTTACCCATAGCCAATGCAGTACCCCATCTTATAACTACCACCGTTTTAAATAATGGTGTAAATACACTTACTGCTTTACCTGTAACTTTAAATATATCTGGTGCAAATACATTTAATAATGTACAGACCATTGCAAGTCTTGCACCCGGAGCAAGGACAACGGTAAATTTTGCTGCTTTTACGCCGACAACAACAGGCACAAATAATATTTTGGTCAGCGTTCCCGCGGATGACGATAACAGTAACAATAACCGAAGTTTTGTGCAAACTGTTAGTTCAGACACCTGGTCCTACTCTGAAGGAAATACAAGTACAGGCACAGCGGGCATAAATGGAAGAACGATAGACCTGGTGTCAAAATATTATAATTCAGCTGCGGCATCTTTATCCGAGGCGACTGTATATTTTTCTGCGGGTGGGCAGCCGTTTAAAATTGCTGTATGGGATGCCATGGGTATGGGTGGGACACCGGGAAATCTTCTTTTTGAAACTACTTTACAAAATTCGGTAGCAGGGGTAAATACCATCCCAATTTCTCCTGCAGTTTCTATTGGTACAGGTAATTTTTATATTGGCGTGAGACAAACTACAACAACCAATTTTAATTTGCTGCGCCAAACAGAAGCGCCGCTGAGGCCAAATACTTTTTATTTTGCATCGCCGGCAGGTACTGCGTGGGTAGACAATTCAACGACAGGTACGAACAGATTTATGATTGACGCAAAATTAAAAATACTTATCGATGCCTCTCTTACAAATATTACATTACCCAACAGCGGAGGTATAATATGTAGTAATAATACCGAAAAAATAAGTGTACAGCTAACCAATACCGGTACCAACAACATAGCAGTAAATGCTGCCAGCATTACACTTAAAATTACGGGGGCAAACAGCCAGACACTTACGCAGACAAACGCTACCAGTATTACAAATGGCGGCAGTGAAACCATTTCGTTTGGAGGAATTAATGCAATAAATACGGGTATTAATTATTATACGGTATATGTTAATCTTCCCGGTGATACTGTGCCTTTAAATGACACATTAAGCAGCACACAAATTATTAAAGTTATTAATGTAGCCCTTGAAACTTCTGTGGGCGTTTATCCGCTTATGGCTATTTGTGATGATATGGGGTGGACCTATTACAATGATGCGGACAATAAATCGGTACTTGCTGTTGAGTGGGGCACAAACACTGCATCCAAAGCTGCAGCAACGGCCGGTTTAAAGCTCGATGCTGCCTTATTTGCTGCTACAACCGGCAGTGGTGCAACTGCAAAAGGTACTTTTACCATGAAGCGTTACTGGAACATTGACGTGGCAAACGTTCAGCCTGTTACTCCGGTGAAAGTCCGGTTGTTTTACGGTGCGTCAGAAAAAAATGCAGCTGATTCTGCTGCATTTTCTTATGCGCAGGCTAACCCTGGCAGTATTATAAAACAGTCCACCTGGTTTAAAACAAACAGTGGTGCATTTAACGGAGATGCTGCACATGTGCAACCAAACGGGGTGGTAAATGCTTTAGTGCTTACGGATGTAAACACAACAGGTGCCAGCATTAACGGAGTTTTGTATGCACAGTTTAATGGCATTACAAGTTTTAGTGGCGGCACTTATGCAAGTGGTATAGATTCAAATGCTGTTCGACCGGTTTCAGTAGATTTTTTTAAAGGCAAAAATGAGGCAAATGTTAATATACTTAACTGGAAGATTACCTGTGTTGGTGTGGCTTCCGTAAAAATTACAGTGGAACGCAGTATTGACGGACAAACATTTGGTTTACTTAACGAGCAAACAGCATCAGACGTTAGGTGTTTGCAGGAATTTTTTTACACTGATAAGAACCCCATCATAGGCAAAAATTATTATCGGTTAAAGATTGTATTGCCCGATGGGAGGCTGTTATACAGCGGCATTGTGACATTGCTAAATGAGGTAATCGGGTTTGAGATCTTTAGTGCCGGGCCAAACCCGGTAAGGGGATCGGCAAAGATCAATGTTGCAACAGCAAAAGGAGGAAATTTCTATTTAAGTATTACAGACCTGGCAGGCAAAACGATCTTAAAGAAAACTGTTTTTGTACAAGATGGAAACAGCACTATTGATGTAGATTTTTCTTCATTCAGTGCAGGAAATTATGTTTTGATCCTTATTAATACTACAGGTGACAGAAGAACTAAACGGATCGTCAAATATTAAGTACGAATCTTTAAAATGCAAAATCGATTTTATTCAGGTATTTTTTTGAGTATTTAAAAAGGTTTTTTTCGAAATGGGCAATGTAAAATAATTTGCTCCGTTTAATATAAGTTACCCACACAGGCGCAAAATATGTATACAAGTTTTCGCTTTAGGCCTGTGCAACAGTGAATATTTTTTACGATGTTTGTTTTACTAAAGTACTGTCAGGATTTCAGTGTTACTTTCTGACCATTAATCTGATGATGAAAAATATTTACCGGAACATGGCTTCCAGCAAAGTTAATTTTCTGCACACCATAATAGTGTTCGTATTTGCTGTGCTGACAATGGTTTCGTGTAAAGTAACCAAGCCTTCTGCCTATTTTACCAATCTAAAAAAAGATACCACACTTAAAAACATTGTTTCTGCCGATCTGGAATTAAAAATAATGAAGGCTGACAGAATATCTGTTACAGTTACGAGTCTTAGTCCGCAGGAAGATGCTGTGTTTAACAGCGCCGGTTCAGCCGTAGCTGCTGCTTCAAAAGCTGGTGGTTATTTCGTACAAGAGGATGGTGCTGTTTTATTACACAGGTTAGGTAGAGTACAGGCAGAAGGTTTAACAAGGAAAGAATTAGCCAACAAGCTGGAAGCTCAGCTACTGGCTTACATGAAAGAGCCGATTGTGCAGATAAGTTTTTTAAACCACAAGGTTACAGTAATGGGTGAAGTACGCACACCGCAGGTAATCACCCTGACCGACGAACCACTTTCAGTAATAGATGCGCTGCTCTTAAGCGGAGATTTAACGGCCAATGCTCAAAGAAAAAATATTACCATTATAAGAGAAGTGGGCAACGAAAAAAAGGTAAAGCACATCAATCTGGAGGATAATTCTATTTTCTCCTCGCCCTTGTATTATGTGCAACCGAACGACATTATTCTGGTATCTGCAGAAACAGAAAAATTTGAGAAAGAAGAAAGAAGAAAAAAATTACAGACTACCTTATCGCTTGTAGCTTCGGGTGTATCGTTTCTTCTCATCATTTTAAACAGGGTAGTTAAATAGGTAATACCGGTATGGACGAAGAACAATTTTTTAGCGATAAACCGCAAGCCAATATACTGGTGCAGATTCTGCAGCGGTATTTGCCGTTTTGGCCCCTGCTTGCCATACTGCTTGCCATCTCCTTGTCAATATCATTTGTTTACCTGCGTGCGCAAACGAGAATTTATGTAGCTGCTGCCAAGGTATTATTAAAAGACCCACAAAAGGGTGGCGGCGACAGCAAAGTGCTTGATGCATTAAACATCTTCAGTGAGAAAAAAATCGTGGAAAATGAAATTCTGGTGTTGAAGTCTTCCTCTATTATGCAGGATGTTGTAAAGCAACTTGATCTTTATGCCACATTATACAATGACGGGAAAGTACAAACGGAAGAATTGTATGGCAGCAATGCACCGCTGTATTTTGAGGCATTAAACAAAGACAGTATAAACGGTGGGGGCAAGCTTTTGCTGGAGGTGGACTGGAAAAACAATACTGTTACCCTGGATAAAACGACCTACGGTTTTAACAGCATTGTACATGTAGCGGGTACAGATTATAAAATTGTCCTTAACAATAACTATAACAAAAATGTAGCAGGAAAAAATTACTTTGTAATTTTTAATTCCCCTGCGGGTGCTGCGGGTGGCATTGTAGGCGGGCTTAGTGCTGCACCAATATCATTCAGCAGTACGGTTATTGATTTAAGCATATCAACACCCGTACCCGAAAAAGGCATAGCTATATTGAACAAGCTTTTTGAAGTATACAATATTGCGGGTATTAACGACAAGAACGAAATTGCCCAAAGAACCTTAAAATTTGTAGATGACCGTTTAAATAAAGTAACTGCAGAACTCGACAGTGTAGAGAACAAAGAATTAAACTTAAAAGCACGAGAAGGTATTACGGATATATCTGCCCAAGGTGCGCAGTATGGGTCAATAGTGAGGGAGCTTGATCAAAAAAAGACAGCTCTAGATCTCCAAACGGATATGCTTTCAGGGATAGAAAGTTATGTGTACAGCAAAGGAAGAAAGCCGGGAACCGTACCCTCACAAAGCCTGGTTGCTGACCCAACTTTAAGCGGATTGTTGTTACAATTATATTCAGCTGAATTTGAGACCGACAGGGCAAAAGCTGTAACCGGAGAAAAAAGCGAAACAGTAATTCTTGCTGAAGAAAAAGTAAGCAGGCTAAAAAATGATATCAAGGAAAACATCAACAACATTCGCAACAGTTATCAAATTGAAAAAAACAGCATCAATGCCAATATTACTTTAAACAGCAATTTACTGTTGCAGGTGCCGGGTAAAGAAAGGGCATTGCTTGCCATCAGCAGGCAACAGGCCATTAAGAACAATATTTATACCTTTTTATTAAACAAGCGGGAGGAAACCGCCATATCTTCTGCCTCTACAACCGCAGATCTGAGGGTACTTGAAAGGGGTTATTCGTATGGACCTATCAGCCCCGTTGCAAAAAATTATTACTTGATGGGATTGGTTTGTGGACTGCTTGCGTTCCTGGTTTTTATTCAATTAAATGAGCCTTTAAGCAATAAAGTGTTGTTTAGGGCAGAAATTGAAAACAAAACAAAAGTGCCCGTAGTAGGTGAAATTATACAGGCAGTTGATAAAAACATTATCGCCATCAGTGAAGGAAAAAGAACGGTGATTGCAGAACAGTTCAGAACGCTTCGTACCAACCTCAGTTTTATGGGGCTTAGCAGTATCAATAAAACGGTACTTGTTACCTCATCCATATCAGGCGAGGGTAAAAGTTTTATAGCAACCAACCTTGCTTTAAGTATGACCCTTACCGGAAAAAAAGTTGCGTTATTGGAACTTGATCTGCGGAAACCAAAGCTGAGCCGGGAACTAGGTGTGAAGAGAGACCCCGGTATATCAAATTATTTAATTGGTAAAATAACCTTGGATGAAATTATAAAACCTACAGCTCATAAAAATCTTTTTTTGGTTACGGCAGGTCCAATACCACCCAATCCAACTGAGTTGATAGACAAAAAGGAATTCGGGGAAATGATCAAAGGGCTGAAAGAAAGGTTCGATTTTATTATTATTGATTCTGCACCGATAGCACCCGTAACAGATTCGCAGCTGCTGAATAAATATGCAGAGATTACTATTTTTGTTGTACGGCACCATGTAACCCCAACTTTGTTTTTAAAGATGATTGATGGCTTAAAGCGGGATAAGAAATTTTCGAGCATGTGTGTTGTATTTAATGGGGTAAAACCAAGGGGTATTTCTTTTTTAAATTACGGATTTGGCGGTTACGGAAATGGCTACGGATATGGTTACGGTTATGGTTACGGTTATGGTTACGGGTACGGAAGTGAAGCAGGCGGATATTATATTGCTGATGGTGGTGAACCGGGATTTAAAAATCTTTTTGGGTTTACCCGATTTTTGAAAAAGTTATTTAAAAAAGGTCGCAGTTAAGGTAAAAGCATTTGCTTGTGTAAGGGAATTGAAGCCTTTAAAATGTGGTGTTTGGTTTTTGTAAAAAAGGATTTAAAAAAGCATTCTTTAGTACTCTTTTTAAAAAAGATGGGACTGAGGGACAGCAAAGCTTTGCCCAGGTGAGAAATAGAAGATAGTAAGTGGGCTTTTAAAATTTGAATACAATCTTTAAAATATTGACAATTGAGCAACACGAAAAAATGGTATGTAGTGTATACAAAACCAAGATGGGAAAAAAAAGTTGCTGCATTGCTTACTGAAAAAGGAGTAGAAAATTATTGTCCGCTTAACAGGGTTACTAAAAACTGGAGCGACAGAAAAAAAATAGTATTAGAACCTTTGTTTAAGGGTTACGTTTTTTTAACAGCGGATATGAACGATAAATGGGATGTGAAAGATACTAACGGAATATTAAATTTTGTTCACTGGCTTGGCAAACCTGCTGTTGTAAGGGAAAAAGAAATTAATACCATTAAAAAGTTCTTACAGGAATTTGATGATGTAGAAGTGACAGATGACCGTATTTTAAACGAAGATCGTGTACAAATTAAACAGGGATTGCTTATGAATTACAAAGGCCTAGTACTCGAAATTATTGGCAGCAGGGCAAGGGTAAAGATAGAAGGGATGGGGTTAACGCTCACTGCCATTTTTGAAAATAAGAACCTTACGAAAATAAATAAATAATATCTTTTATGGAATTATAAATGCCTGTAGAAGCTAATTTTAAAAAAGATTTATTTGTGTGTACTTTTTTTGCTCCCGAAAAAACCGGAAAGGCTTTGATTTAAAAGAGTAACAAAAAAAATTGTGGCTTCCTAAATAAAAAAATATAAACTAAATGTCCGGCTATCTGAAAATAGTTATACCTGCGCAATAAGATTTTGCTTTAGTAGGACTTACAGGCAAATAGCAAAACCGGATATTTGTAACGTTAAGTTCATTTTTAATCCCGAGTACCGGGACAGGCCGTCGATCATTCAAATTTTCTCAAAGCTTTTTTCTAAGGCCGGCAGTAAGGGTAATGACTATAATTAGTTCATGGTAATAGTATAAAAATAATACAGTGTACTTAATTTTGTGCATTATTATAATAAAGTCCTTTTAAATGTACGTAGATGAATAAAATTTTTAAAAACAGTGAATTGAAAAATTACAACAATGGATATTAATGATAAAATATATGTAGCAGGGCACAATGGTCTTGTAGGTAGTGCGATAGTAAGACAGCTAAAACAAAAAGGTTTCCGGTACATTATTACAGAAAACTTTGCCGATCTGGATTTAAGGGAACAGACTGCCGTTAGAAAATTTTTTCAAAAAGAAAAACCTCAATACGTTTTTCTTGCGGCGGCAAAAGTAGGCGGCATTATGGCCAATAAAACGCTTGGCGCAGAATTTATCTACGATAACCTTGCCGTGCAAAACAATGTTATACACGAAGCCTATAAAAACGGGGTTGACAAATTACTGTTTTTAGGGAGTAGTTGTATTTACCCTAAACATGCTCCACAACCTATAAAGGAAGATTATTTTATGACGGGTGTTTTAGAACCTACCAACGCACCATATGCCATGGCAAAAATAGCAGGCATAGAAATGTGTAAGGCCTACAATGTACAGTATGGGTGCAGGTTTATAAGTGTAATGCCTACCAATTTGTATGGGCCGGGAGATAGTTATGATCTGGAAAATGCACATGTATTACCTGCCCTTATCCGTAAGTTTCACGAAGCTAAAATTAACGGTGACCCCTCAGTAACTGTTTGGGGCACGGGCAAACCACGGCGGGAGTTTTTGCATGTTGATGATGCAGCAGCTGCCTGTGTTTTTTTAATGAATGAATATGAAGATCCTTCCATTATAAATATTGGCTGTGGAGAAGATTATTCTATAAAAGAAATGGCGGAAGCAATAAAAAAAATAACGGGGTATACAGGAAAACTTGTTTTCGACGATTCAAAACCAGATGGCACTATGCAAAAACTGCTGGATGTAACTAAGCTTAATAATCAGGGATGGAACTATTCTATAAATCTTTTAGAAGGTCTTGCTGCAACGTATAAAGATTTTAGTGAGCGGTATGATTACTATATTACAAAAAAAAGAATAAACGGGCTGCCCGGTAATGTGTAGAATAGCGGGTATCATTCACCCATCAATTCCGCCGGAAGCACTGCAACAAACAGTTACAGAAATGTGTGATTTGTTAAAACACGGTGGCCCCGACGATGAAGGAATTTTTACTGAATTACAGTCGCATCTTGTTTTGGGAAACAGAAGATTGTCTTTAATGGATCTTTCTGTAAACGGACACCAGCCCATGCATTACCTGCAACGTTACATCATCACCTACAACGGAGAACTGTATAATTTTACTGCCCTCAAAACGCAGCTGGAGGAGGAGGGAATGATATTTAACACAACATCTGATACCGAAGTTATATTAGCTGCATTTGCAAAATGGAGCACGCAAAGCTTTTGTAAACTGAACGGCATGTTTGCCTTTGCGCTGTGGGACAGTTTAGAGAAAAAACTTTACCTAGTTAGAGATGCTGCAGGCATTAAACCACTTTATTATTCTACCCACACCGGTGGTGTGACTTTTGCATCTGAAATAAGAGGCTTTAAACCTGTAGATTATTTACAGGAAAGAAACAAAACAGCTGCTGTGTATCAGCTGGCGTATGGTTTTATACCCGAGCCGGTTACTGTACTTGAACATGTAAAACCTTTGCCCAAAGGCTGTTTTTTTGTATATGACTGTAAAACAAAAAATACAAGCCTGCAGTCTTTTGCTTTTTTTAGTTTCAGTAATACGATAACTGAAGAATCAGTTGCCAGGCAGCAACTAATTGCCACGATGCAGGATGCTGTAGAAAGACAAATGCTTGCCGATGAAAATGTGGGAATATTTTTAAGCGGAGGTACAGATTCCGCTATCCTTGCCCGACTGGCCAATAATGCAGCACAAAAAAAACTGCATACCCTTTCTATTTATTTTGAGGAAAAAAACTATTCTGAAAAAAAGTATCAGGATCTGGTTGCAAAAGAAATAAACAGCACACATCATTCTATCCTTTTAAAGGAAGCAGATTTCCATGCAAATTTTTCGAACGTAATTGCTGCCATGGATATGCCTTCCTGCGATGGTATTAATACATGGTTCATCAGCAAATTTGCAGCATCAGTAGGGTTAAAGGCCGTGCTTTCAGGTATTGGAGCAGATGAGTTGTTTGGTGGATACCCTTCTTTTAACCGAATGAAGAAAACGCTTTTGTTAAGTGAGTTACCGAAAGACCTGCTCAACATAAGTGCAAAACTCGACCTCAAAAAATACAACCGTATTGCCTACCTGCGCCTGGAAGGTATTAAAGGTCTTTATCTTTTTTTGCGTGGGCATTTTACCCCTGTTCAAATAGCCGCACAACTTGGGGGGTATGAAAAAGATATTTGGAGCATACTTGAAAAAACCCCTGTATCAGCTTCGCTGGAAAACGTAAGCCCTAAAAACAAAGCCAGCTGGATGGAATTTAACATCTACATGCAAAACCAGCTTTTGAGGGATGCAGATGTAATGAGCATGAGCCATGGGCTTGAAATAAGGGTGCCATTTTTAGATGATGAAGTGATTAAAACTGCCTTTACCATCAATGAAAACATTAAGTACAAAGGTAAATTACCCAAACAATTGCTCACAGAAACTTTTAAAAAACTGTTGCCCGAACCTGTATGGAACAGACCAAAAATGGGATTTAGTTTTCCTTTTAATGAGTGGTTAAAAAACAGCCCCCTCGTTAAGGACCTCAGCAACAGTAAAAATAGGGTAACCCAACAGACTGTAAAGGATTTTATGCAGGGAAAGTTACATTGGAGCAGGGTTATGTCGCTGTTGGTATTGAGTAGGTAATATTGAGATAAGACAGAAGACAATGGACGACAGACAACAGACGATAGACGATGGTCAACAGTTCATCGTTCAACATTGAGCATTCATCGTTCATCATTCACTGTCAAACGTAATTAATTCAAATCGTAATTTTTTCTTCTGCAAACAAATATTCTTTTTTTAACCCTTAAAGTTTTTTCCGCTACAGGTGGTATTGAAAAAGTATGCCGGATAATGGGAAAAGCACTGTATGAATTTGGATTGGAAGACAGCTCAGGTGTTCAAATTATTAGTATGCACGACCAACAAAGCGAAGCTGCAAATAATGTATATTTTCCTGCAGAATTCTTTTCTGGATTTTCGGGGAATAAAACCGGGTTTGTTTTAGACGCTGTAAAAAAGGGAAGAAAAGCAGATGTAGTGATCATCAGCCATATTAATCTTTTAGTGGCGGGGTGGCTTATAAAAAAAGTACATCCTGCAACAAAAATAATATTAATGGCGCATGGCATTGAAATATGGGGCGATTTAAAACCTGCTAAAAAGAAAATGCTTGAAGCCTGTGATAAAATAATTTGTGTAAGCCATTATACTGAGCAACAAATAAGGGAAAAACACCGTTTTCACACTACTGCTCTCACTGTATTAAATAATTGTTTAGATCCTTTTTTAAACAGCCAGCATACAGCCGAAGCTGACAATAATTTGAGAAAACAATATTCTTTTACCCCCGAAGATGTTGTGTTGTTAACCCTTACAAGACTGTCATCAAAAGACAGGTACAAGGGATATGAATTTGTTTTGGAAGCGATGAAGAAACTGGCAACAAAAAATAAAAATATTAAATATTTACTGGCAGGTAGGAGCAGTGATAATGAGCAGTTGTTCATTAAATCACTCATTAAGCAATATGCGCTGGAAGAAAATGTAATACTCGCAGGTTATATACCCGAAGAAGATCTGGCAACCCTTTTTTCTATAGCAGATATTTATATAATGCCAAGCACAAAGGAAGGGTTTGGAATTGTTTTTATAGAAGCCATGTATTATGGGTTACCTGTGATTGCAGGCAATAAAGATGGTTCTACCGATGCATTGCTTGATGGAAAACTTGGATTATTGATAGAACCCAACAGCTCAACTGAAATTGAAATAGCGGTGAATGAAATAATGAAAAATATAAATGTTTATAAACCAAACAGGCAATTATTAATGAATAATTTTGGTTATGAGCCTTATAAAAAAAAGCTGGTAGAGGCATTATACAACTAATAAGTAGGGTATCACTAAAGAAAAACACCGAGATAAAAGTGTACAAAGTTTGACAAAGAAAAGTTGAACCGCAAAGACGATAAGGCGCAGAGATTTGTATAGAAAATTGAACAGCTAATAATAAAAATTAAAACCTTGGTGTCTTCTTTAAAAAATGGCAGAAGGCTATAAAATTTGGCGACATAGCGTTTTGGTGGTAAAAATAATTTGCGCCAGGCGATAAAAAACATTGAATTACAAAGCACAGCATACTGCCGTTATTGATGAAGGAGCCATCATAGGCCATGGTACCAATATCTGGCACTTTAGCCATATAATGCCGGGCGCAACAATTGGTAATAATTGCAACATCGGTCAAAATGTTTTTATTGATAACAACGTTGTAATTGGGCATGCGGTAAAAATCCAGAACAATGTTTCGGTGTATAATGGCGTTATCTGTGAAGATGATGTTTTTATTGGTCCTTCAGTAGTTTTTACAAATGTAATAAACCCAAGAAGTGCGGTAGAAAGAAAAAGTGAATTTAAAAAAACTGTTATAAGAAAGGGTGCAAGCATTGGTGCTAATGCAACCATTGTTTGCGGAAATGAAATTGGGCAATATGCAATGATAGGGGCAGGAGCAGTTATTACAAAACCCGTGAAAGCTTATGCAATGGTTGTGGGCAACCCCGCCAAACAAATTGGTTGGGTAAGTGAGTATGGCGACAGGCTCATTTTTGAAGAACGTGGTCATGCAGTATGCCATGCAACAGGCGCTCATTATTTTTTAGAAAGTGATATAGTTCGTAAACAGTAAAAAAATAAATGGCGGTATTAAATATCCCATTATAAAAAGATAATTTAATTGATGACAGCCGAAGAAGAACAATGGGACCTGGTAATAAAGCCAAAAAATAAGCTACTGGATTTTAACCTGAAAGAATTGTTTCATTATCAGGATTTATTGTGGTTATGGGTACGGAGGGAGTATGTTGGTGCTTATAAGCAAACGCTGTTGGGGCCTTTGTGGCATTTTATTTCGCCGATTTTTTCTACACTAACCTACATGCTTATTTTTGGGAAAATTGCAAAACTACCAACTGACGGAGTGCCAATGTTTTTGTTTTACAATGCTGGCATTGCCATCTGGAATTTTTTTAACGGTTGTTTCAGCAGTTCCTCCTCCGCTTTTACCAGCAATGCAGGTATTTTTGGTAAAGTTTATTTTCCAAGGCTTATCATGCCGCTGGCAAGTATCGTATCTGCGCTTATTAAGTTTGGAATACAGTTTTCGCTGTTTATAGTTATTTATGTATACATGATTACTTATCAGGATTACAGACCGGTAGTGGGTTTGGGCTTGTTGTACCTGCCCATAGCGCTGTTGTTGATGGCTGGTATTGGGTTTGGCTTTGGCATAATTGTATCTTCCATTACAACCAAATACCGTGATTTAAGCCAATTGGTAGGCTTTGGAATGCAGTTGTTACTATATGCAACGCCCGTTATTTATTCTTTTTCTTTATTATCGCCAAGGTTAAAGCATTATTTAATTTGGAACCCGCTGGTAGCGCCTATGGAAATCTTTAAATATGCGTTGTTTGGCAGGGGCGAATTTTCGGCAGCAATGTTGGGTTACAGTTTTGCCTGGATGGGTGTGCTGCTTTTTGTTGGATTAATATTATTTAACAAGGCAGAAAAAAACTTTATGGATATAATTTAATTGAGTAATAAAAACCAATTATTTAGCTGCAGCAAGCAAAACAAACAGCAAATAATAAATACAATATTTCTTTGAAACCAGTAATTAAAGTAGAAAACCTTTCCAAGCAATACCGATTGGGTGATGTTGGTACGGGCTCTATAAAAGATGACCTTAAAAGATGGCGCTATAAAATGATGGGGAGAGAAGATCCATTCTTAACAGTTGGTGAAGTAAACGACCGAACAACGACCAGCAAATCAGACTATGTATGGGCTTTGAAAGACATTAATTTTGAAGTAAAACAGGGAGATATATTGGGTATTATCGGGCGCAACGGTGCGGGTAAAAGTACACTCTTAAAAATACTGAGCCGTACAACAGGACCAACCACAGGAACAGTAAAAATGAAGGGTCGCATTGCGAGTTTATTGGAGGTTGGAACCGGTTTTCATGGAGAGTTAAGCGGAAGAGAAAATATATATTTGAACGGTACTATCATGGGATTACGCAAACTGGACATTAAACAAAAGCTCGATGAAATAATAGACTTTGCAGGGGTAGAACGATATATTGATACGCCCGTAAAGCGGTACAGCAGTGGCATGTATGTACGCCTTGCATTTGGTGTTGCTGCACACCTGGAACCTGATATTTTAATTATAGATGAAGTACTGGCAGTAGGTGATGCAGAGTTTCAAAAAAAAGCATTGGGAAAAATGAAGGAGGTGAGTGGCAAGGGAGGAAGAACGGTACTTTTTGTAAGCCACAATATGGCTGCTGTAAAAACACTGTGCACTAGTGCACTTGTAATGGAAAAGGGGAAAATCTCTTTTTCAGGTACTACGGCGGAAACGGTTTCCAAATATCTGAAGGGTGATACCGAAAGTCAAAATTGCAAACTTTATGGTGATTATTATGACAATAATAATTTTAAGCTGATTGAAATAAGCTTTAATCCTTTTGGTAGGTCACATGCCATTCACTTGGATGAATATCATGAAATAGAAATTAATGTAAAAATTGAGATTAAAATACTTGCACAAAGAAGGAAAATAACTTTTGTTTTAAATGATGAAAATGGAGAGCCGGTATTTACATTTTCCCATTACGAAAGTGGGGTGCAATTACAGGAAGGCTATAATCATTTAGTTTGTACATTACCTGCAGGCTTTTTGAATGTAGGTAATTATTTTCTTTCTTTTTATTTAATAGAAGATAATTTAAACTCAATATTTGTTGAAAAAGATATTATAGCATTTGATATACAAGAAGGGGAAAGGGGAATAGGCGGATGGATGGGAAAAGAACCAGGGATCATCAAGCCGAGATTTAATTGGAAAATATTGCCTAAGTGAAAAAATTTGTAAAAAACTTAATGATAAAAATAATAGATCCGTTTGCAAAGAAATTAGGATACAGCATGCCGGTATTGCAGGATTTAAAGGTGGAGACCACTGATTTGTTTAGCAAGCAAAATTTATTACACACATTTTATAATCTGTTATTAAAGGCAAATTTCAACCCGAAGCATATAGTTGATATTGGTGCAAACCACGGTACATGGACAAGAGAGATTCTGCCATTTTTCCCGAAAGCAACCTACAGTTTATTTGAACCACAACTTTGGATGAAAGATTCAATTAAAGACCTTATAGCTTCGGATGCTGATTTAAATTTCTATGGAATGGGTGCAGGTAAAAAAGCAGGTAATTTAAAATTTACTTTGGTAGAAAGAGATGATAGCTGTAATTTTTTAATGACTGCTGCTGAAGCAAAAGAAAATGGGTATGAGCAAATTGTAGTACCGGTAATTTCTTTAAACGAATTTATAAGTAATAATAATTTACAAGTGCCGGATCTTATTAAAATTGATGCAGAAGGTTTGGACCTTGAGGTATTGGAAGGCGCAAGTGATTTTTTTGGAAAAACAGAAGTATTTCTAGTAGAAGCAGGTATTGTAAACAAACGATTCGATAATAGTTTATTAAGCGTTACCGAATTTATGGATAAAAAAGGCTACAGGTTATTTGAAATAACAGATCTGAACAGGCCATTTCCTAACCCGGTATTATGGCTGTTGGAATTAGCATTTGTAAAAAAGGGCGGCATAATTGATTGCTACAATTGGATTTAAATATATGATCAACGTTACCAAAACATACCTACCACCTTTTGAAGA
>JAYUZL010000194.1:0-66445 GCA_043751875.1 Ferruginibacter sp. | reverse complement strand
GGCATTGAAGGAATGCACGGCATACATAAATTATAATATTTACGGCCCCATAAAAGACGAAGTATACTGGCAAAACTGTCTGGCTGCAATCATGCTTTTACCTGATAATATAAAAGTTACCTACCATGGAGAAATACAGCCGGACTCAATAGCAACAGTACTTTCGCTACAGCATGTATTTATTATGCCAAGCAAAAGTGAAAATTTCGGTCATGCCATTGTTGAAGCTTTGTCTGCAGGCAAACCAGTAATAACATCCAACAATACACCCTGGAATAATTTAGAAATAAACAATGCAGGCATAAACGTAGAAACTAATGCTGAAGAAATTACCCGGGCCATTTCCTTTTTTGCTGCGCAGGATGAAACTATGTACAACCAATTTGCAAAAGCGGCAGGGCTTTATGCAAGCCGGCATCTTAATACAGCAGAAAATATAAAAGGATATAAACGTTTATTTTTTGAAGAAATATAAAATGACATTTGCAAAAAATACATTCCTACAATTTATACTTGTATTTGCTTTCGTGTTTTTAATCTGTTATTTCGGTGCACTTTTTATTACAGGTGTTGCAATTAAGGGGGGCATGTACAGCCCATTTGTTGAAAAATACTTTAACCTGTCTGCCTGGTTAAGATCATCACTTATCGCGGGAACTAAATTATTTGTATCCTTTTTTGGTATTGAAACCATTCGCACAGATGACTATGTATTAAGCATACCAAAAGCCAATGGAATAAGGATTGTTTATTCCTGTTTGGGGTTTGGTGTAATGAGTTTTTGGACGGCCTATATTATTGCAACATCTGCTAAAAAAGTAAAAAAAATACAATGGCTTTTTATTGGGCTCCTGCTGATTTGGGTAATAAATGTTTTAAGGATAAGCATGGTTTTGCTTGCAGGTTACAAAGGCTGGAAATTTCCATTTGGACTGGATCACCATACTTGGTTTAATATTATTGCTTACGTGGCAATATTTATGATGATGTATTTTTTTGAAAAAAATATAAAAAAAAGCAATTTGGATGAAGGTTAATCTTTCTACATACAACAACAACTGGTATAAACCGGGCAACGCTGTAAAAAGAATTTTGTGGTATTATATCAACCTGATTTTTTTTAAATCAGGCTGGTTTCCTTTTTATGTAATGAAAGTTTTTTTATTAAAATTATTTGGTGCAAAACTGGGAAACAATGTTTTAATAAAACCATTCGTCAACATTAAATATCCCTGGTTTTTAACCATTGGCAACCATGTTTGGATAGGGGAAGATGTTTGGATTGATAATCTGGCACAGGTTATAATCGGGGATCATGTTTGTATATCTCAGGGAGCGCTTTTATTAACAGGCAGCCATGATTATAAAAGCACCTCTTTTAATTTAACAGTAAAAAAAATTACGCTCGAACAAGGCGTATGGATATGCGCAAAAGCTATTGTATGTGCCGGAGTTACCTGCCATACTCAAAGTATTGTTACAGCAGGTTCTGTGGTTATTGAAGATTGTGAAGCAAATAGTATTTTTAAAGGTAACCCTGCCATAAAAATTAGAACACGATAAATATGAAGGAAACATTATATCATCCGCCTATGTTGTAAAATCCGATATTTTTGCTGCTTTATTAACAAATTAAATTAATTGTGAAAAAATATTTGCCTGCGCTCATAATAAATGGTCTAATATTAAGTTATTGCTTAAGTGTAAAAGAATTTCTAATAAAATGCTTTTGTCACTATATTCGATGATCCATTAGAAAGAAGTAAATAAAGCACTAAAACGATATGAAGATCTCGCTTATTACAGTAACTTTTAATTCAGAAAAGTATCTACGTTGCTGTATAGATTCTGTGCAAAGCCAGACTTATAAAAACATAGAGCATATAATTGTTGATGGAAATTCAACAGATGAAACAGTGAAAGTTATTACTCAATACGGATCAGCCATATCCAAATGGATATCAGAACCAGACAGAGGTATGTATGATGCCATTAACAAAGGTATAGGAATGGCTACCGGCGATGTTATTGGTGTTTTAAACAGTGATGACATGCTTTACTCTGATGATGTAATCGAAAACATTGTCAGAACTTTTGAAGAACAACAGGTGGATTCTGTTTACGGCGATCTTCAGTATGTAGACCAGGAGGTAACTTCAAGGGTATTTAGAACGTGGAAAGGAAAAAAGTATGACCGTAATTTATTCAAGATGGGTTGGATGCCTGGTCACCCAACTTTTTATATTAAAAAATCTGTAGTGGATATGTACGGCGGTTATGAGAACCATTATTTTACAGCGGCTGATTACGAATTTATGGCCCGATATTTATTTCACCATAAAATTTCTGCTGTTTATCTGCCTAAGCTTATTGTAAAAATGAGAAGAGGTGGTGCAAGTAACAACAATATTCAGCACAGGTTAAGAGCCAACAGGAGAGATTATTTAGCCATGAAAACAAACAACATCCCCATGCCATTTCTGGTTTCTATTTTAAAGCCACTTTTAAAGGTTCACCAGTATAATTTAAAAACAAATCTGGGAATATTTTAATGTTTTCAATTTTTAAAAAAACAGTTCCTTTCTCTTCCCATTATTTTCCTGTTGTTACAGATATACACTCGCATATTTTACCTGGTATTGATGATGGCTCGCCTGATGTAGAAACTTCGCTGATTTTAATAAAAGGCTTGATGAAACTTGGTATTACGCAATCTGTTGCTACGCCACATATAATTGGCGACTTGTACCGAAACGATGCAGCATCGATAAACAATGCACTTTCCCTTTTAAGAAATTCACTTGCAGAAAAGCAAATTGATTTTAAGGTGACTGCTGCCGCAGAGTATATGCTGGATGACTATTTTCTTGAACTTCTGGCTTTAAATAAACCTTTGCTTACTATAAAAAACAACATAGTGCTTACTGAGTTTTCTTACGCAGATAAACCGTTTAATGTGGAGCAGCTCCTTTTTAGAATTATCACAGAAGGATACCAGCCAATACTTGCTCACCCGGAGCGCTATGGATATTATCACAATGATTTTAAACAATATGATCATTTAAATGAAATAGGTTTTTTGCTTCAGGTAAACCTTTTATCGTTAACAGGTTATTACGGTAAGCCTGTGGCCAAAGCAGCTAATTATATTATTAAAAATAACCTACATTCTTTTGTAGGTACAGACCTGCACCATGAACGCCATTTAAGCGCATTGTCAGACAATAACAACAAGATGTTATTTAGAGAAATTTTTAAAAATAAAATATTAAATGAAGACATTCAGTTTTGAAAAAGATTGTTTTTATAACTGCTTTATGCAGTCATGCGGCGTTTCATATTTTAACCTCAGATTTGCAGATTAATCTGTGCATCTGTGGCTAAACTTTTTTAATAAGGCAATAAAGCGATTGGTCGTTTATTAATGGACTTAAAAAATTACTTTAATAAAGAAGAGGCTGTTCCAAAATTACAAAACAGCCTCTGTGAAAGAATAAACTATAATAATACAATTGTTATTAATTGATCCATCTTCTCATAGATGCCATGGTGCGTTGTTGCTTTCTGGCATTCCATAAATCTACCGAACCGAACGAACGGTTACCTTCTTCTGTTTGAAGTGCATGTGCTGCAAGTGTTTCTTTTGTTTCTTTTGTTAATTCTTTCATCTGTTCTTTGTTGATGGGTGCAACATTACCCAATGTTTCCTGTTTCATAATTCTGTGTTTTATTTTAATAAATGAAATCCTTTGATATCAGGCTGTGCACAACCTGCTGAAGGATTAACTGCAAAAGAAAGTTAATAAACCATATCTATTGATCATAGAACTATTTTGCGCCGCAAAGGTAACACGTATATCTTTCGGGGCATTTATCAAATAAGGTTATTATGAATAAATTGTAGGTTAATGGCTAAAATTTAACTTTCTTAGAATGAAAAGTTTTCATCAAATCATTTGGTTTCAAAAAGTTTTTTAAAGATCAATTCCCGGATCATTTTTTATGAATACAAAATCAGATGCTTCTTTGATAAGACAAAAATTCTGGACAAGTTTCGGAAAGTATATGTCACCTGTGCCATCTGCCACTTTAGAAAAAGTGAACTGGGTAAATTATAAAACAGGAATTAAAGGCATTTCATTTAAAATGGAAGCTGATAAAGATTCAGCAAGCATAGCTGTTGAAATATTTTTAAAAGATACGATGTTGCAACATCAATATTTTGAAATTTTTAATAACTTTACAAAGCATTTTGAAAACATCGTGGGGAAAGGCTGGTGTTTAAAACGTAATAATCTTAGTGAAAATAAAGAAAACGTAAGTAAAATAGTAATTGATTTGAAGAATGTAAGTATTTTTAGGGATAACGACTGGCCAACAATCATCAGTTTTTTAAAACATTCCATGATTGGTCTTGATGCTTTTTGGGCAGTATACAAACCAGCCTTTGAATTAATTTAATTTATAAATTTCATCATATAAACAACCAATAAACATGTCAAAAAAACTATTACAATTTAGTGCTGTATTGCTTTTAGTGATAGCAGCTGCATCGTGCAACAGCAATAAAAAAACATCTACTGAAAATGCTCCAACAAACACTGCTGAAAAGCCCGTAAAAGTAAAAAGTGAGAATGTTGATTATAAAGGAGATGCTGTAACCATGAAAGGTTTTGTAGCTTTTAATGAAAATGATACTGCTAAAAAGCCAGTGGTTCTTATTGTGCCTGAGTGGTGGGGAATAAGTGATTATACCCGTGGAAGAGCAAAGCAGTTGGCTGAACTTGGGTATCTTGCTTTTGCGGTGGATATTTACGGTGAAGGTAAAACTGCTGAAACACCTGATGAAGCAGGTAAACTTGCAGGACCTTTTTATGCGCCGGGTAACCATGCTCAAGAAAGGTTTGATGCTGCCCTCGCAAAAATTAAAACTTATCCCGGTGCTGACACAAATAAAATAGCCGCTATAGGTTATTGTTTTGGTGGTGCTATGGTGCTGAACATGGCAAGGTTAGGAGAGCCTTTGAAGGGGGTAGTTAGTTTTCACGGTAACCTTGTTGGTGTACCATTAAAAAAAGAATTGCTAAAAGCTGATGTATTGGTTTGCCACGGAGATTCAGACAAATTTGTATTGCCTGCCGAAGTTGCTGTATTTAAAAGGCAAATGGATTCTATAGGTGCATCTTATACATTTAGAACTTATGCAAATGCAACGCATGCTTTTACTAACCCTATGGCTGATGAAAAAGCGAAGAAATACGGGATGCCGATTCGTTACAATGCAGCCGCAGATACAGCTTCTTTTAATGAAATGAAAATGTTCTTAACCAAGATCTTTAAGTAAAAACTTGGTAGTTTACAATATAAAAAGGCATCTAAAAAGGATGCTTTTTTATATTGTCGTTTTTGTGATTGTGGTTCGTCACGACAAGCTCTCTTTATCTATAACCATCTGCTGTGCGGTTGTGCAACTACCTTTATCTTTATCCTTCATATTTTTTGCAGTGTAATCTATTTGCTTATAAAAATCGCTTTTTGCCCTTTACTTAATTCATTTAGTGTAAAAGCTATGTAATACACACCTTCTTTACCTATAGGGCTTATTGAATAATAAGCGATACTCTTAATTTTATTTTTCTTTTTGAAGGAAGCAATCCATTTACACATGGTTGCTGCATTTAGAACCCCGCAACTCTGGCCATTAAATTTTACTACTTAGGTATATGTCGCTGCTGGTGCCTCAGCAAAAGTTAGCAATGCCGAAAATAAAATGACTGAGAAAATGGCTACATATTTTAATATTGTAATTTTTTAGTGCTGATAATTTCATTGTAAACACCATCCCATAAACCAATTCGCTTTTTAAGGGCTTCTTTAATTATTTCTTCCGCTTCTTCCCATTTGCCTTCATCTTCACCACACAAATTATTGGTCATTTCTATTGCTAAGTTGCTGTGATGATCTCCATCTACCTCAATATGCCTTTCAATATAATATTTAAAAATGCTTACACTGTCAGGAAAATTCCTGTCTATATCATTTAAGATAGAGACAAACATCCCTGGAATTAGATCTTCTCTACCATAAGTAAATATGGCAGATTGTAAATGTGTTTTGTTACTGTTTATGATGCCAAAAGTAAAATTGACAAATTCTCTTGCTGCTGCAGGTGTTTGTGCAGTTTTAAAAGCACGCTCTAAGTCACCATGCTGCTGCAAGCCGGCAATAAATGATTTAATACCTGTTGAGTCGGCACCGCACTGGTCCATAGCATCGAGATACATTTCAAAATGACTTTTTCTCACGCCGTTTATATCAACATCAGATTCCTCTCCGGTAACAATTTCATTTATCAAATACCTTGTATCAGCATCGCCAACCGGTAACCATGGTACATTTACACAGGTTAGGTTTTTTTGTAGTGATTTTAGCAGAGACATAAAATCCCACACAGCATAAACATGATATTGCATAAAAATGCGCATGTCTTCAATGTCTTCTATGGCAGAATATAACTCGTGGTTTACAATTTTATCTATTAAAGGGCTAATTGTTTCTTTGATATTGTTTTTGTTAGAAATCATTTTATTTGAATTTTTATGTAAAAATATTTACGTAATTATAACAGGGTAAGTCTTGTAAAATCTTATTTTTTTGACCTTTCTGTCAATATATTTTCTACCTGCGTAAATGTGAAGTTTTTTGCCTTCAGCAAAATGAGCAAATGGTACATTAAATCGGCAGCTTCATTTAAAAAAAGACTGTCATCATTGTCTTTTGCTTCTATCACGAGTTCCACTGCTTCTTCTCCTACTTTTTGCGCTACTTTATTTATTCCCTTTTTAAATAGTTTATTGGTGTAGGAACTTTCGTCGTTTTCATCAATTTTTTTATGAATAGTTTCTTCAAGTTTGTACAAAAAGCCTTTGCTGTTAACATCACCGAAACAGGTTTGTGTTCCGGTATGGCAAACCGGCCCTGCAGGATTTGCCGTAATAAGAATGGTATCCTTGTCGCAGTCAACTTTAATGTCTTTTACAAACAGAAAGTTACCCGAAGTTTCCCCTTTCATCCACAAGCGCTGTTTGCTGCGGCTATAAAACACCACTTTGCCTTCATCTTTTGTTTTGGTAAGTGCCTCTTCATTCATATAACCAAGCATTAGTACCTGCATGCTTACTGCATCCTGCACAATCACCGGTACAAGCCCCTCCGATTTATTAAAGTTAATAGTCATCGTATGTTTATATTTTGTTCTTTAAGGTATTGTTTTAAAACCGGTATTGGTATTTCGCCAAAATGGAAAATACTTGCAGCCAATGCCCCTGTTGCTTTTGTTTTTTGAAAAACATCCTTAAAATGTTCTGCCGTGCCTGCGCCCCCCGACGCTATTACAGGAATATTGATAGATGTACTTACTGCATTTGTAATATCAATAGCAAAGCCTTGCTTGGTGCCATCGTTGTTCATAGACGTTAATAAAATTTCTCCTGCTCCCAATTGCTCTGCCTGTTTAACCCAATCAAGTGTAGTTATTCCAGATGCAACTTTGCCACCGTTTACATAGACAAACCAATCGTTGTTTTCAAATTTTGTATCTATTGCAACAACAACCGCCTGGCTACCAAAACGGTCTGCAATTTCTTTTATTAGTACAGGATTTTTTACTGCTGCAGAATTAATACTTATTTTATCTGCACCGGCTTTAATAATCGTTGCAGCATCTTCCACCGTATTTATTCCTCCGCCAACGGTAAATGGAATATTTATTTCTCTGGCAATTTTTTCAACCAACACAGCAAGGGTTTTTCTTTTTTCGTTGGTAGCAGTAATATCTAAAAACACCAATTCATCAGCGCCTTCTAAAATATACTTTTTTGCAAGTTCAATTGGGTCGCCTGCATCTTTTATATCTACAAAATTTATTCCTTTAACTGTTCTGCCATCTTTTATATCAAGGCATGGTATGATTCGTTTTTTCAGCATAATTTACTCAACTCATTTAGCGTAATCCTGTTTTCATAAATAGCTTTGCCAACTATAGCTGCTTCGCAACCGATTGCTTTTAATTCTATCAAATCATTCAGGCAAGATACTCCGCCACTTGCTATTAATTTTACATTCGCCTTATTAATTATTTCTTTATACAATTCATTTGATGCGCCCTGTAACATGCCATCTTTGCTAATGTCTGTACAAATTACGTACTCAATTCCTTTGGTTTTATAATCGGCAATGAAATCGATTACATCAGTCTCAGAACTTTCCAGCCAACCCTGTGTAGCGATTTTTTTGTTGAGGCAATCTGCTCCCAATATAATTTTTGATGCTCCATATTCTGCTAACCATTCTAAAAACAGTACTGGATGTTTTGCTGCAATACTACCACCGGTTATTTGCGCTGCGCCGTTTTCAAAAGCGATCTTTACATCTTCATTTGATTTTAAGCCACCACCAAAGTCGATCTTTAAGGTAGTCTTACTTGCAATTTCCTGTAACACTTTATGATTTACAATATGCTGCGATTTTGCACCATCCAGATCTACCAAGTGAAGGTATTTTATACCTGCAGCTTCAAATTGCTTTGCAACTTCCAGTGGACTTTCGTTGTAAATTTTTTCTGTGCTGTAATCACCTTTCGTAAGCCGAACAGCTTTTCCATTTATGATATCTATTGCCGGGATTATCCTCATTTAAAATTTTTTACCGTCAAGACGCTAGGTCAAAAATATTAAGTTTAGCTAACTTGACTTTATTATTCAATTTTCTTTTTCAGCTTTGTGCACCTTGTGCACATCTTTGTGTCTTTGTGCCTGCCGGCCGACAAAGGCAGGGTTCAACCCTCCAAAAAACTTTTTAAAATCTTTTCCCCGGCATCAGCAGATTTTTCGGGATGAAATTGTGTCGAATAAAAATTATCCTTTTCCATTACCGCACTAAAAGGCAGAATATAGTTGCAAATAGCCGTTGTGCTATTGCAGGGTTCCGCATAAAAACTATGGACAAAATAAAAATTATCAGCTGCAGAAATATCTTTCATTAAGCGACTATCTAAAACTTCTATATTGTTCCACCCCATGTGAGGCACCAATTCTGTCGGCGGAAATTTCTTTACGGTCGTATTAAAAATACCAAGACATTCCGTATTATTTTCCTCTGAAAAATTACACATTAATTGTTGCCCCAGACAAATCCCTAAAACCGGTTGTGTAAGTGCAGGAATCAATTTATCCAACCCTTTTTCTTTTAGGTATTTCATGGCAGTACTTGCTTCGCCGACACCGGGGAAAATTACCTTATCAGCAGTTTTTAGCAACTCAATATCATCTGTAACTACACATTGGTAGCCAAGGCGATTAACTGCATTTTCAACAGAAGTGATATTACCTGCCGGGTATTTAATAATTGCGATCATAAAGTGCCTTTTGTACTAGGAATGGTAAAATTGTCTGTCTTGCTCACCGCCATTTTAATTGCCTTTGCAAATGCTTTAAAAATTGATTCTATTTTGTGGTGCTCATTATCGCCTTCCGCCTTTATATTCAAATTACATTTTGCATTGTCACTAAACGATTTAAAAAAGTGCATGAACATTTCTGTAGGCATTTCTCCAATTTTTTCTCTGTTAAAAACGGCGTCCCAAACAAGCCATGGTCTGCCACCAAAATCAATAGCAACTTGTGCTAAGCAATCATCCATCGGTAATAAAAAGCCATATCTTTCAATTCCTTTTTTATTATCTAATGCTTTTAAAAAAGTTTCTCCTAATGTGATGGCAACATCTTCAATTGTATGGTGTTCATCAATATGCAAATCGCCTTTTACGTCTACAAAGATGTCCATGTTACCGTGCTTTGCAATCTGCTCGAGCATATGGTCAAAGAAACCTAAGCCTGTATTTAAGGCGCTCTTTCCTGTACCATCTAAATTGATGGTCACCTCAATATTTGTCTCGTTTGTTTTTCTTATAACAGTAGCTTTTCTTGGCTTACTTTTTAAGAAGGAATAAATAGTAGCCCAATCCTTTGTACTAAACTCGGCTTCCTCATTATCTTCTCCTAAAAATATTGCTCCACAACCCAGGTTCTTTGCGAGCTGAACGTCGGTTATTCTATCTCCAATAACAAAGGAATTTGTTAGATCATAATTCCCATTCATGTACTGTGTAAGCAATGCTGTACCGGGTTTGCGGGTTGGTGCATTTTCGGCAGGCATTGTTTTATCTATAATAATGTCGCTAAAAATTACCCCTTCGTTTTTAAAAGCGCCAATCACTTTATTTTGCGCCGGCCAAAATGTTTCTTCAGGGAAGGAATTTGTGCCAAGCCCATCCTGATTGGTAACCATTACAAGCTCATAATTTAACTCCTTTGCAATGCGAGACAAGTATTGAAATACGCCTGGATAAAACTCCAATTTTTCCAAAGAATCAAGCTGGCAATCGACAGGTGGCTCAATAACCAAGGTTCCATCTCTGTCTATAAAAAGTACTTTTTTCATTTTATAATTAGCCCCCTAAATCCCCCGAAAGGGGACTTAGGAGTCTTTGATTTTTTTAGCGTTTTTAATATTATTAATTCCATTTTTGCCTATCTAGAAATCAGACTTGCAGATTTCCTCACCCTTTGGGGGAGTTAGATGGAGCTAGTTGGCTTAAGCTTTTAATGCTTCAATTAATTTTTCATTTTCAGCCTCACTACCTACTGTTATTCTAATACAGTTTTTTACAACAGTATTTCTATTGCGTGTAATTACTTTTTGGTTTACCAGTTCAGTATAAACTTTATCAGCATTTTCCACCTCTACCAACATAAAATTTGCATCCGTCGGATAGATTTTTTTTACCAAATTAATTTTAGCTAATTCGCTCTGCAAAAAGGCTCGTTGAACTAAAATACTGTTTATATTTTCTTCAAACTGTTGCTGGTCTTCCAGCGATTGAAATGCAGCTTCCTGGTTAAGTTTGCTTACGTTGTAGGGTGGCTTTACCTTGTTGTATAAATTAATTATTTCTTTGGAAGCAAATGCTGTTCCCACTCTTGCCGCTGCTAAACCTCTTGCCTTACTAAAGGTTTGAGAAATGATCATATTTGGATATAAACTGAGTTTTCCAAGCAACGACGCTGTTTCACTAAAGTCACTATACGCTTCATCTACAAATACAATCCCCTTAAATCTTTTTAAAATATCCTCAATATTTTCTAAATTATTACCAGATGGATTGTTGGGTGAGCAAATAAAAATGAGCTTTAAATTGTCATCGTCTATATATTTATTCAATAAATCAAAATCGATCTGAAATGAATCTGTCAATGGAACTTTTATTAATTCAATATTGTTGATCGCAGCAGATACATCGTACATGCCATAAGTGGGAGAGAAGGTGAGTGCCTTGTCTTTCCCGGGTTCGCAAAATGTTCTGTAAGCAATATCAATAACTTCGTCGCTCCCATTTCCAATAAATATATTTTCTGTACCGATAGATTTTATACTGCCTAGTTTTTCTTTTAATGCTGTTTGATGGGGATCCGGATAACGGTTTAATTCTCCAAAAGGATTTTCATTGGCATCTAAAAAAACCGCATCTTTCCCCGTGTACTCGTCACGGGCACTTGAGTATGGTTTTAAATTGAGAATGTTGTTTCTAACTATCTTTTCTAACTGAAACATATTTTATAAACTTTTTAATCTTAGTGTTACTGCATTTTTATGTGCAAATAATTGTTCTGCGTCAGCCATTAATTCAACTGCAGGACCTATGTTTTTAATCCCCTCATTTGTTACTTCCTGAA
Source organism: Ferruginibacter sp. (assembly GCA_043751875.1). GTDB lineage: Bacteria > Bacteroidota > Bacteroidia > Chitinophagales > Chitinophagaceae > Ferruginibacter. The sequence continues at coordinate 54,653 of JAYUZL010000194.1, read as the reverse complement.
AAGTAATTTTCTTTACAAAACTGTCTAAAGAAACGCCGCTGTAATTTCGGGCATAGCCGTTTGTTGGTAAAGTGTGGTTGGTACCGCTTGCATAATCTCCCAAAGATTCGCAACTGTATTTACCTAAGAAAACCGAACCTGCTGTTGTAATACTACCCATTAATTCTTTATAGTTTTCAGTAGCTATAATTAAATGTTCAGGTGCATAATAATTGCTAAACGCAATACAGTCCTCGAGGCTGTTTAATAAGATTGACTTGCTGTTTAATAATGCAGCTGCAGCTAACTCTTTACGTGGCAAATTTTCAAGTTGAACTGTTATTTGTTCAAAGGTTTTTTCTATTAGTTCTTTGCTTTCAGCCAATAATATTACCTGGCTATCAGCACCGTGCTCGGCTTGTGAGAGTAAATCTGCCGCAACAAATGCTGGGTCAGCTTTGCCATCAGCTATAACCAATACCTCACTTGGGCCTGCAGGCATATCAATTGCGACACCAAATGACTGTGCCAATTTTTTAGCTGCGGTAACATACTGGTTGCCCGGCCCGAAAATTTTATAAACAGCAGGTATGGTTTCTGTACCAAACGTCATGGCAGCAATAGCTTGTATACCACCTACACAAAAAATTTGTGTAATGCCGATCAAGCCTGCGGTATATAAAATAGCAGGATTTATTTTGCCATCTTTATCCGGTGGTGTGCATAAAATAATTTCTTTACAACCAGCTATCATTGCAGGAATACCAAGCATAAGGACTGTTGAAAAAAGAGGTGCAGACCCGCCCGGTATATAAATTCCTACTTTATTAATGGCTCTGTTTTCTCTCCAACATAAAACACCTTTTGTCGTTTCAATAATTTGTCTGGTTTCTTTTTGTGCAGTATGAAATTTTTCGATGTTGCCTTTGGCCAACTGTATAGCCTGTTTCAATTCATGAGAAAGTTGCGCAGCTGCATTTTCTACTGCTGCCTTACCAATTGCCAAAGATTCCATTACGACTTTGTCAAAGGTTTTTGCATATTTCAAAACTGCTTTATCGCCTTCTTCCTCAATTTCAGTGAATACGGTTGCCACGAGGCTTTCGAGCTTTTCTTTTTCAGCCGCTGGTCGTTCTGCTAATTTCTTCCAATCACTTTTTAAAGGAAATTCAATTTTTACCATTCTATGTTTATTAATTTTTAAAGTATCATTTTTTCAATCGGTATTACTAAAATACCCTGTGCGCCGAGGTCTTTTAGCTTATCAATCACCTCCCAAAATTCATCTTCTTTTACTACAGAATGTATGCTGCTCCAGCCTTCTTCTGCCAATGGCAAAACGGTTGGTGACCTCATGCCGGGTAAGATAGAATTTATGGCTTCAATTGCACTGTTAGGTGCATTGAGCAAAATGTATTTGTTTTCAGAAGAAGTTCTTACCGCCTTCATCCTAAACAATAATTTATCAAGGATTGCTTGTTTTTCAGCCGAAAGTTTTTTATTTGAAATTAAAACAGCCGAACTTTTCTTAACAATTTCCACCTCTTTCAAGCCGTTCATCAACAGAGTACTTCCAGTGCTGACTATATCAAAAATGCCATCAGCCAATCCAATGCCAGGCGCAATCTCTACACTTCCACCAATCTCTTCTATTTCTGCTATAACCTTATTTTCGGTGAAGAATTTTTGTAAGATTTTCGGGTAACTCGTAGCTACCTTTTTATTTTGAAAGAATGATGGACCGCTGTATGTTTCATCTTTTGGTATAGCTAGAGATAATTTGCAACCTGCGAAACCCAAATTTTCGACAGTTAAAACATCCTTGTCTTTTTCCCATACTTCGTTTTCACCCAAAATTCCAATATCAGCCACGCCTTGCTCCACATACTGAGGAATATCGTCATCTCTTAAAAATAAAACTTCTATCGGGAAATTTTCGGAGGCGGTTAATAGTTTTCTATCACCATTTGGCAATTTAATGCCACACTGTTTTAATAAATCGAGTGATTTTTCGCTTAGTCTTCCGCTTTTTTGTATGGCAATTTTAAGTTTACTCATTGTTTAATTTTATTTGCTGAGTAAATTGTGGAGTTTAAATAAAAACCCCGTCTATTTACTCAGACGGGGTTTTGAAATATTTAAAATACATCATTAAAACCTTGCCCGAGGGTTAGTGTGAGAATGATGGTGATGTAATGTTGTTATATTCATTTTCTTGTTTGAAGTGCAAATGTAGTGCGCATGAATTAATGGACAAATTTTTTTTCAGCTTTTTAACTTTCAATAATGGCATTTACCAGTTTCTCCCAACTGAATTTTTTCTTCTCATGCTTTAAATTATTAATGAAAATTTGCTCGTCTTTTGTAAAATATTCCGTTATTTTTTCTGCAATAGCTGCAGCATTTGGCTCTGATACCATGCCTACAATCCCATCGGGAACAAGCGCCGGCAAGCCTCCAACGTTTGTTACAATCATGGGTATTTCAAAATGGTAGGCTACGGGAGTAACACCACTTTGTGTGGCATTTCTATAGGGTTGTATTACTAGATCTGCTGCGCAGAAAAAATTCCGTACTTCGTTATCAGGTATAAAGTCGGTTCTTAAAATAAGCATGTCCTCCAGACGTAATCTTGCAACCTGTTCATCAAAAGGTTTTCTATCTTCATAAAATTCGCCGGCTATTAAAACTTTAAATGGCGTTGCAACATGTTGTTTTTTTAAAAGCGAAAGTGCATCAAGCAAAATATCCAACCCTTTGTATTTTCTTATAAACCCAAAGAACAAAATAATTTTTTCATCCGTATTAATTCCAATATTTTTTCTTGCAAGTTTTTGCGCTATTTTTTCTCCAAAATTATCGTACAAAGGATGTTGAATAAGCTGTACCGGTTTTGCTTTATCAAATAACTTTAAATCATTCATCACTTTTTCGCTCATCACAATAAATGCATCAATGGGCTTTATAAAATATTTCGTAAAAAGATTATCTCCCTTTCTTTTTTCATGAGGAATAATATTATCTGCAATGCAAATTATTTTTGTGTGTTTATTTTTTCTTACAATTCTTAAGATAGTTCCTAAGCATGGTCCCATTACGGGCAACCAATAACGAACCACAATAAAATCAGGCTTTAATTTTTTGAGCTCCCATCCAACTTTTAACCAGTTTGTGGGTAACACAGAATTGATGCAAACTTTTATTTCGAGGTCAACAGGTGCAGGTGCATCACTGTATTGAGTGGTACCCGGGAAAAAAAATCCAGGATATTGAAGGGAAAAAGTATAAATTTTTGTGTTGAAGCCTTGTTGTATAAATTGCTTTGCCAATCGCTCATTAAATGTAGCGAGACCACCACGCAAAGGGTGTGCAGGACCTATAATTACAACACTTGCCATAACTACATTCCGAGTTTTTGTTCAATGAGGTAACTGTTTTTATCCGGAGAATTCCGGGCAATTAATTCGCCAATAAAACCTGCCAAAAATAACTGGGTACCGATCGTCATGGCAAAAAGCGCAAAGAAAAATAACGGTCTTTGCGTCATGCCAGTTCTATCAAAAAAGAATTTAGAAATGGTGAGGTATAAAAATATCGTAAGTCCGGCCATAAAAGAAAGGGTGCCCCAAAGCCCAAAAAAGTGCATGGGACGTTTTCCAAATTTGCCAACAAACATAATAGAACCAAGATCTAAAAAACCATTTACAAAACGCTCCCAACCAAATTTTGTAACGCCATATTTTCTTGCCCGGTGCTCTACTACTTTTTCACCAATCTTTTTAAAGCCGCTCCACTTGGCGAGAATAGGAATGTAGCGGTGCATTTCGCCATACACTTCAATGCTCTTTACTACTTTTTTCCTGTAAGCTTTTAAACCACAATTAAAATCATTTAATTTAATGCCACTGCTCCTTCTGGCTGCTGCATTAAATAATTTCGAGGGTATATTCTTGGTAAATGTATTATCAAATCTTTTCTTTTTCCATCCGCTTACTATATCAAAATTTTCTTCTAAAACCATGCGGCGCAGCTCAGGTATTTCATCCGGAGAGTCCTGCATATCAGCATCCATCGTAATAATTACTTCACCTTGTGCAGCTTTAAAGGCTTCGTTTAATGCAGCACTTTTACCATAATTCCGTTGAAACTTTATCCCTTTTACTGCATTGTTTTTTGTGCGTAAATTCTCTATCACTGTCCACGAATCATCGGTACTGCCATCATCTACCATTATTATTTCATAACTGTAATTATTGGTCGTCATCACTGTTTCTATCCACGCCGTAAGCTCAGGGAGAGATTCATGTTCATTAAACAGTGGTATTACAATTGATAAATCCATTTTTAATTTTTAAGCCTCACCCTCGGTCCTTCTCCGATAGAGTGGGAGCCCCGGCTGTAGTTTATTAGTCAGATTTTGTAATTAAGCATTTTATTCCTAGATCTCTTTTCAACTTATAATATTGTGCTTGAAATTTTTAAAGTATTTCACATTATACCGATTTTTTCTGAGATAGAAAACCTGCGGCAATAATCGTAATGAGCGCACCCAAAACCAAGTTTTTAAATACGCTTGTTGCAACCATCATTGTACTAAATACATCTTTAAAATTTTTTTCATTATTGGCTACTTCAATAGGAGTTCGATTTATATCTTTTGAATTCATTGCACTAATTTGAGCTGCATCAATGTTCATTATCTGCGGATTCATTTTATAAAAGATAAAAGTAAATACAGCCATCAATAATGTAACAACCACAAAAACCTTAAAACCTTCAGAAAAATAATTTTTAAATGTACTTTCTTCTATCGTGTTTTTATTAAATAAAATTAACGCTGTTAAAATACCAATGGCGTATATGCCATAAATAAAATATTGGTTTTTTCCGTTCTCAGGAAAATGGAGAATGTAAAAAAGAATCAAAGAAGCTGCCACCATCGCAGCAGCGGTAAACAGTCCAATATATTTTGCAGAAATATTTTTCATCATTTATTCAAAACCAGTTTGTTTTTATTTATTATTCCAATTACTTTTCCATTCATTTCTTTTCCAATAAATGGTGTATTTTTCGATTTAGAAAGAATGGCTTTTTCATCAAAAACGTAATTTGCAGATGGTTCAAATATTGTAAAACATGCAGCTGCGCTTTTTTCGATTACCGGCGTTTTCAAACCAAAAATATTTCTGTTATTCTCTGTAAATATTTTTACTAGTAGTTCTGTGTCTTTTAAAATTGGATTCACAGTTCCATACAAAGTTTGTAAACCAATCATGCCATTTTTAGCATATTCAAATTCACAAATTTTATCATCTGCACATTGCGGGCTGTGGTGGCTTGCTATGCAATCAATATCTCCGTTGCGCAATGCATCCTGCAATGCAACTACATCTTCGCGGCTTCGTAATGGTGGGTTTACTTTTAAATTCGTATCGTATTCAACCAGATCCTCTTCACTAAAAAACAAGTGATAAGGTGTGACAGAACAGGTTATTTGTAACCCTTCCTTTTTTGCGTTGTTTATTAAATCAATTCCTTTTTTTGTAGAAACGCCAGTTATGTGTAAATGAGAATCTGTATAGTTAAGCAGTGCAATGTCACGTGCGATCATCATTTCTTCTGCTATTTCAGGATTGCCGGGCAGACCAAGTTTGGTGCTCATGATACTTTCATTCATTAGCCCGCCTTCACTGATGCTTTTATCATCTGGCACCTGTATTATTACAGCATTTTTTGCAGAAACATATTGCAAAGCTTTTAATAAGAGTCCGGATTGTTGAATTGATTTTCTGCCATCACTAAATGCTACAGCACCACTGTTGTGCATATCATACATCTCTGTAAGTGCTGAGCCTTCTGCATTTTTGGTTACAGATCCTATCGGGTAAATATTAACGGGGAGGGTTTTTGCTCGTTCTATCAAAAATTCAACTTGCGCCTTTGAAGAAACGGTCGGTACAGTATCTGGCACCAACATCACATCAGTAAAACCACCAACTGCAGCTGCGTTTGAACCACTTTCAAGTGTTTCTCTATGCTCATTCCCGGGTTCTGCAAAATCTGCAAAAATATCCATCCACCCAATGCTTAGGTGTAAATTATTTCCAATTATGGTTTGTGTATTTTCTGCTGAAATATCGTCCTCTATTCCTTTAATAATTCCATCAACAACCAAAATATCTTTTACCTGAAGGTGAAAGGGAGACGATGAACAGATGATGGTGGCTTTCTTTATTAACGCATTCATTTTTTTGAGCTTGTGCAAATATCTATAAAAATAGGCAGACTATAAAACAGGAATTTAATTCATTTAAAGATAAAAATTGCGTCAGCAGGTCTATAAAATTTTAATCGCTTTCATTTCTTTATTTTTATTTATTTCTTCAACACAGCACTAAGATTGTAACAGTAAAACCCATAGTTGGCATTCACTTGGTCAGGGATATGCATGGTAATATCTATCAATTATTTATTTAACCTGTTGAAAATTTTACCGATACTTATATCTAAAATTTTAACCATCGCAGTTGATGATATTTTGCGGTTTTTTACCCGACGTAAAAAATTATTAAAATACAAATCATCCCACGCCGGCATTGCAATTTCTATCATTTAATTTTTCTAAGCATTCATGTTATTGCTGCACATAACTTTTCTGGTATGAAATGCATTATTTTTATTTTTGAGATTGAACATTACAAACGATACATTATCCGCTTATGAAATATCCCTTGATAAAAAATTTTATCAATGGTGAGTTTACTGGACCGTTCAACACAAATACGATTGATGTTGTTTCCCCCATTGATGGACACTTGCTTTCAAAAGTTCCTTTATCATCATCATCCGATCTTGATTTAGCAATAGCTGCTGCAAAAAAAGCTTTCCCGACTTGGAGCAAAACTCCTATAAAAGAAAGAGTACAGGTTTTTTTTAGGTATAAAACATTGCTCGAAAAATATCTTGTAGAACTGGCTCAGTTGTGTAGTGAGGAGAATGGGAAAACATACGGAGAATCGGTTGCAGAAATTGAAAAATGCATAGAGCTCACAGAGTTTGCCACTTCGTTACCGCAGCTGGTTACCGGCGAAATACTGGAAGTGAGTAGGGGAGTTGAATGCAGAACACAACATGTAGCGTTAGGTGTTGTAGCATCGATTGTGCCATTTAATTTTCCAAGCATGGTACCTAACTGGACATTGCCAAACGCAATAGCATTGGGTAATTGCATGATCATGAAACCATCAGAAAAAGTGCCGTTAAGCTGCGGAAGACTTGCTGAACTTTTAAAGGAGGCTGGCTTACCTGATGGCGTCTTTAATATTGTGCATGGCGATATTGAAATTGTAAACGCTATATGTGATCATCCTGATATTGAAGCAATATCTTTTGTAGGTTCTACTAAAGTTGCCAAAATTGTTTACCGGCGGGCAACCTCCAATTTTAAAAGGTGTCTTGCATTAGGTGGTGCAAAAAATCATTTGATGGTTCTGCCTGATGCAATACCGGGGATGACGGCACAAAATGTGGTGGCGAGTATGAGTGGCTGCGCCGGGCAACGTTGTATGGCTGCAAGTGCAATGATTGCTGTGGGGGATGTTGACAATATTATAGACAAAATTTGTGAGGAGGCAAGAAAAATAATTCCGGGTGAAAACCTTGGACCTGTCATTAATAAAGCATCGCAGGAAAAAATTGAACAATACATATCTGAGGCTGAAACACAAGGTGCTAAAATTTTGGTGGACGGAAGAAATGCTAGGGTATCAGGAAAGGAAAACGGTACTTATGTCGGCCCAACCGTTATAGATTTTGTAACACCACAAATGAGTGTTGCTAAAGAAGAAATATTTGGACCTGTAATCTCAATTATGCGTGCCAAAACAGTTGATGACGCATTGGCTATTGAAAATGCAAATCCTTATGGCAATGCCGCATCTGTGTTTACACAAGATGGTGGAATGGCAAGGTATGTTATTGAAAGAGCAAATGCAGGAATGATTGGTGTAAATGTGGGTGTGCCGGTGCCCCGCGAGCCTTTTAGCTTTGGTGGCTGGAATGAAAGTAAATTTGGTGTAGGTGATATTACCGGTAAAAGTTCAATAGAATTTTGGACGAAACTAAAAAAATCAACCATAAAGTGGAATGCTGACGCAGGTATGAATTGGATGAGCTAAAGCAGTGAATGGTGCAGTAGAATTTAACCACAACCCTGTCTTATTTTCGCATTAAAAGCTGCCGCATGTTAAAAGTTTTATGATTCTTTAAAATATTTGTGGCTTTCAGGATCGAAAATATTTTCAGCGTTTGTCGGGGCTCATTCGCTGCAATCTTTTATTTCACCCGCCTGCGGTGTTCATAAAAGGATTTTTGCTGCTATCCCACAACCCTTCATCGATAATTTTCTATTAAGCTTTTTAAATGTACCCGGTTTAAAGAATATTTTCATTGCTTTAAAAAAAATCTGCCCGTATCTTTTTTATTATTCAATGGAACGGTTATTGCACGATTTTATTTTAAAAAATACTTTTATGAAAATTTTGATGGTACTAACATCGCACAGTGAATTGGGCGATACAGGAAAAAAGACAGGCTTTTGGATAGAAGAATTTGCAGCTCCTTATTATTTATTTAAGGATGCAGGCGCAGAAATAAGTATTGCCTCCCCAAAAGGCGGACAGCCACCGATTGATCCTAAAAGCGATGCGCCCGAAAGCCAGACGCCTGCTACAATCCGTTTTAAGGCAGATGAAGCATTACAAAAAATGCTTTCTCAAACAAAGAAATTAGCAGAAGTAAGCCAAGATGGTTTTGACGCAATTTTTTACCCCGGTGGCCATGGTCCAATGTGGGATCTTACAAACGATAATGACTCTATTAAATTAATTGAAGCGTTTTGGAAAAATAAAAAACCGGTGGTAGCCGTATGCCATGGCCCTGCGGTTCTATTAAATGTGCAGGATGAAAATGGTGACGCTTTGGTAAAAGATAAAAAAGTAACCGGTTTTACAAATACCGAAGAAGAAGCAGTTCAGTTAACAGATGTTGTACCATTTTCATTGGAAGATGAATTAAAAAACAAGGGAGGTATTTATTCTAAAAAAGAAGATTGGGCATCATATGTTGTAAAAGATGGCTTACTGATTACAGGACAAAACCCCGGTTCATCTGAAGCTGCAGCGGAAGAATTATTATCCCTTCTCAAGATATAATTTTATTATTTTTAACGAAAGGTGAAGTCCGCTTTTTAGCGTGTAAATGAATTTATTTTTTAGCTCATCTTCTCAGGAATAAAATATTTAATAAATTTTAGAAACCGCTTTATTGGATTAGAGCGGTTTTTTTATTTAAGTTAGTTCACAAACCAAATAAATGAATATGGAAAATATTTCTGAATCTTTTATTAAATCAATTTTAAAAGAAAGGTCACCGGATTCACATAAAGGCATATATGGGCACGCATTGCTTATAGCAGGCAACACAGGTAAAATGGGAGCTGCGGTAATAGCTGCAAAAGCATGTGTACGCTCAGGTGTAGGGTTGGTAACAGTAAATAGTCCTTTTATGGAACGGTTAACCATTCAGGTGTCAGTACCTGAAACAATGCTGAATTTTCGGGAATATTTGCCTGATAATTACGATAATTTTTCTGCTATTGGAATTGGACCCGGTATTGGAAAAAATAGTTTGGAAAAGAAGGTTTTAAAACAAATTATTAAGTATTCAGCTAAACCAATTGTATTAGATGCAGATGCTTTAAATATAATAGCCGGTGCTAAAAAAATGTTGGCTAACATTCCTGCCAACTCCATTATTACACCACACCCCAAAGAATTCGACAGACTTTTTGGCATCCATAGTTCTACAGAAGAAAGAAAAGATACTGCCATAAAAATAGCAATGGATTTAAATATTGTAATTGTTTTAAAAGGGCATCAAACTTTTGTAACAAATGGTTCAGATCAATTTATAAATACAACCGGCAATTCAGGATTAGCTAAAGGTGGCTCCGGCGATGCGCTCACCGGTTTAATTACCGGTTTGCTTGCTCAAAAATATGAAAGTATAAACGCTGCCTTGTTAGCTGTTTACATCCATGGTTTGGCTGCAGACATTGCGCTTGAAAAGCAAACAACAGAAACACTTATTATTGTAGATGTGATTGAAAATTTTGGAAAAGCATTTAAACAAATTATTAAGACACAAAGCCCTTAAACTTTTTGAAAATTACTATGTTAATATGTTAATTGAAACATGCTGTTAAATGATTCTTTCATAACAATAAGCAGCAATGTTTTTGCCGTACATAAGCTAAAACAACATCATGGTAAAAAATAAAATAATTCTTCAAATATTTGGAATAATCGCCTTGTCATTTTTTTTATTTTCCTGCAAAAAAGATATCAAGCAAGATATTGCTTCAAATATTGCTCCCACTCCGGCTCCACCAAATCCGGTAGGAGGTGTTAATCCTGCACAGTTAAATGATGTTGCTTTTCAAAAAACTCAGGATTACTATCTGTGGAATAACCAGTTACCTGCCACGCTTAATACTTCCGGCTATGCTGATCCAACAGGCGTAATGATAGCTATCAGACAGTATAGTATTGAACCGGGTTTTACTGCTCCTGTTGATAAATGGAGTTTTGCTATGAAAAAAACTGAATGGGATCAGTACAGCGGTGGAATGAGTTCTCTTTCATCCTCAACAACTGCTCAAGGAGATTTTGGAATGACTGTTTTCTTTCGTGGAGATGGCGATTTGCGTGTTAGATTGACAGAGCCAAATTCGCCGGCTGGAATTTTGGGTATCAAAAGAGGGTGGAGAATTACAAAAATAAACGGAAACTCAAACATAACATCTTCAAATTCGCAGTTTATAATCGACAATATTTATAAAGCGGCTTCTGCCGATGTTACGTTTGCAAAAGCTGATGGTTCATCGGTTGATCTGAATTTGCAGGCTGCTCATTACGCTGATAAACCTGTTTATTTAGATACTGTTTATAATTCTTCAAACGGAAATATTGGCTACCTGGTTTACAATTCTTTTCTTGGAAATATAAACCAGACTTCCGCAGAATACTCGAGGGTTTTTAATAAGTTTTCTGCTGCAGGCATTACCAATTTAATTGTTGATCTGCGTTATAACGGTGGCGGGTATGTTAATCTCCAGGAACAACTTGCTAATTATTTAATTACAAGCCAGGCTCAGGGCAGTATAATGATGAAACAAATTTATAACAGTAATCACAGCAATCAAAATTCTACAGTATTGTTTAATAAAACCGGCTCTCTTCAACTTAACAAAATCTATTTTATTGTGAGTAGAGGTACAGCGTCTGCAAGTGAATTACTGATTAATAATTTAAAACCTTATATGGATGTTAGGCTTATCGGGAACTCAAATACGCATGGTAAACCTGTAGGTTTTTTCCCAATAGAAAATGGGGAATGGTATGTATTTCCCGTATCATTTAAAACAGTAAATAAAAATGGTGAAGGTAATTATTATGCAGGGTTCGCACCAAATGCAATGGTAGCAGATGGTTTAGATAAAGATTGGGGAGATATAACGGAGGCAAGTTTAGCAAGCGCAATCAGAAACATAAATGGTGGTAACTACAGAGGTAACGAACCGGTCTTTAATGAATCGCCGATGGTTGCCAGTGGTAACGATGCATTGGAAAAAACAATGTTGAAAGTTACGATAGGGAAAAAATAACAACTTTAGAAATATACAGGGTGCCAATTTTCTACCCAAAACGTAAGATAGAAGGTTGGTATTTTTATGGTTTTTTTATAAAAAGACGTATGTCCAATCTGCCCTGACATGTATGCATCAACAAATTCTGTGTGAAGTTTAAATGTCTACATGCATTACATCTAATTTGTCATTGTAAAAACTATCACCTCCAACTAATTTATTTAAATTTTAAACATCAATATTATCACGCTACTGTTTCACAGTCCAGGATCTTAAGTAACTGTGTTTGTGCAAAGATCGTTTCTCAACTGAAGATAAAAATCAGAATAGAAATAATAACGGAATGATTTTTTTTTGGTAAAATTTCAAAATTTTTACCCGGATTAATCAGTTTAGGATTTAACAAAAACAACGATTGGAAATACATCATTCCAAAACTTTAAATCAATGCTCAAACTTTTTTTTAGTTGGCTTTTTTTTAATGTAAACGAAAATAAGTTTTCTTTGATATCAAAGGTATGTGTTCATGTGGAAAAAATTAGAACTTAGTACAAGTAGAAAGACTGGATTCTTTGGCACTACCTCAGATAAACAACTTCTGTATCTAAAATTTTTTTTGAAAAGAAACTGAAAAGATATTTATTCTTTTTTGGGGTGAATAAATCTGATAGTACCACTTTGTGTAAGGTCAGATGTTATTCTTACTTCATATCTTTTTTTACCGTCTCTCACAATCATTAAGGCAGTGTTGGGTGGCAAAGTTCCAAGGTTATCAGCGTACATTACCAATTCATTTACCTCATTAGATGAAATCGGTATCTCTAATAAAATTGGTGTTTCAGAAAGTCGCTTGTGTGCAAGTAAAATATTTCCGTTAAAGAATAGGGAAATGCTGTCACCATCAACTTCGCCATTGTCATACAATTCAATTTTGACCGTTGCATTTTCAACTACAACTGTCCTTAAAACGGAGTTGCTTCTCTTTTCAAAACCAATGGGTAAGATTTTTTCCGGCGCTGGTAAAATTTTAACAATTGTAGATGTCTCTATCTTTAATTCATTTGGTTTTGCCGTTACCGCATTCTTGGTTACTAGCTTTGTAGGCTCTGTTGCAGCGGGTCTTTTAACTTTTGCAAATGGTAAGGTTTTTTCAGCAATCTTTAAAGTATTGGCTAAAATAATTTTTGGTTTTAGAGGAGAAATAACCGGTTTTTCGGGGGATGAAGCGGGATCTTTTTTTGTATTTGTTTTTTTAGCCAATGCCGATATTTCTGTTAGTTGTCTTTTTTGCAAAGAAGTTACTCCATATCCGCTGCTTTCATTGTTCCTTCCTTCAGCAGGCAACCAGTTTCCTTCCAATATTTCGTTTTCACCCTCTCTTCTCCACGATAATCTATGTACCTGAAAACTGTTTAAAATATTGATAGGAATATTTGTTTTAGTACGTGCTATTTCGGTTATTCTTATAGATTTTTTTTTTGTATCTACAACACCTTCCAGCTTACATATAGTATAATATTTATTACCGGCATTTGAAAAATAAGTATATGAATATCCTGTAATTTTCTTTCCGTTAACCTCTAAATCCAATACATAATCACAGCGATCTCCACTCCACGACCCCATAGATGTACTTTTATCTATAAAACTTCCTTTCCATTGCCCCTGAAAATTTTGAGCATTACATAAAAATCCGCTCGCAATAATAAAAATTAGTGTAAAAAATTTTTTCATTATTATTTAAAAATTATTTTGTCAAAAGTAATTTTTATTAATTTTGATGCTACTTTTTTAAAGGAATAAATTAGCAAAGACTTCGTTAAATTTGCTACACACTAAATGAACTGAATTTAAGAAAAATGAATATTAAAATTACGCTGCCCGACGGTTCTATAAGAGAATACGAAATGGGCACAAGTGCCTTGGATATTGCGAAATCGATCAGTGAAGGACTGTCAAGAAAAGTACTTGCTGCAAACATAAATGGTGAAGTGTGGGATGTAAGCCGGCCGATAAACGACGACGCATCTCTAAAATTATTAACATGGGATGATGCTGAAGCAAAATCAACTTTTCGCCACTCCACTGCGCATTTAATGGCCGAGGCAGTTGAGGCATTATTCCCCGGAGTAAAATTTTGGGTAGGTCCCGCAGTTGAGGTCGGGTTTTATTACGACATGGATCTTGGAGATAAGGTAATGACGGAAGAAGATCTTGTACTTATAGAAAAAAAGATGAACGAACTTGCAAAAAGGAACAGTCTATTCATTCGCAAAGAAATAACCAAAGCAGATGCTGTAAATTACTTTACAGAAAAGGGTGATGAATATAAATTAGATCTTCTGCAAAATCTGCAGGATGGTAGTATAACGCTTTATTCACAGGGAGAATTTACAGATCTCTGTAGGGGTCCACACATACCGAACACCTCTTTTATAAAGGCCGTAAAATTAATGAGTATTGCAGGTGCATATTGGAAAGGCGATGAAAAAAATAAACAACTTACGAGAATTTATGGAATTTCTTTCCCAAACCAAAAGGAGCTCGATGAGCATTTACTGACGTTGGAAGAAGCCAAGAAAAGAGACCACCGTAAACTTGGAAAAGAACTTGGCATTTACACTACAGATGATAGTGTTGGCGCAGGGCTTATTTTATGGATGCCCAATGGTACGGTAATAATTGAGGAGCTCGAAAAACTTGCAAAAGAAACAGAAAATGCGGCAGGGTATAAAAGAGTTGTTACGCCACATATAGCAAAAGAAAACCTGTATTTAACAAGCGGGCATTTACCTTATTATGCCGATAGTATGTTTCCACCGATGGTAATGGACGGCGAAAAATATTATTTAAAAGCCATGAATTGCCCTCACCATCACAAAATATTTGATGCAGAGCCAAAGAGCTATAGAGACATGCCATACCGCATTGCAGAATATGGTACCTGTTACCGGTATGAGCAAAGTGGAGAACTATTTGGTCTTATGCGGGTACGGTGCCTGCATATGAATGATGCTCATATTTACTGTAGCAAGGCGCAATTTGCACAAGAGTTTCGTGCAGTAAATGATATGTATCTTAAATATTTTAAAATATTTGGTATAGAAAAATATGTGATGCGCTTGAGCTTGCACGACCCTGAAAAATTAGGACAGAAATATGTGAACGAACCGGAACTTTGGCTGGAAACGGAATCCATGGTAAGAGAAACCTTGATAGAGGCGAAAGTTCCTTTTGTTGAAGTTAAAGGAGAAGGCGCATTTTATGGTCCTAAAATAGATGTTCAGATATGGAGTGCCATAGGCAGAGAATTTACGTTGGCTACAAATCAAGTCGATTTTGCACAGCCCCGCAGTTTTAAATTATCATTTATTAATAAAGACAATACATCTGAAATTCCATTGGTCATACACCGTGCACCATTGGGTACACATGAGCGTTTTATTGGTTTTCTGTTAGAACATTATGCAGGTAAATTTCCTACATGGCTTGCACCTTTGCAGGTGAAAATATTACCAATAAGCGATAAATTTATTGATTACGGATTAGCAGTGTTGGAAAGACTAAAAGCAGTAGGCATTAGAGCAGAAATTGATGACCGCAATGAAAAAATAGGAAAGAAAATACGAGATACAGAACTTTCAAGAGTACCATATATGCTTGTGTTTGGCGAAAAAGAAATTGCAGATAATGCTGTAGCTGTTCGCAAGCAAGGCAAGGGAGATCAGGGTGTAAAAAATCTGGAAGAATTTATAAGCGAAATATCTGAAGAAATAAAAGAGCGTAGAGCTGAATAATTTAGTAATTTTACGTTTCGAAGGCAGATTAATCATTAAACAAATAAACATTTGTAAAAAGCGCCACCCTGCCGGTGACTTATTGCAATATATTTAAAATGGCATTTCCTCCAAGACCGCCCCGGGGAGCGTTTAATCCTCGGTTTAAAAAAGAACAACAACAGGAACACCGTACAAATCATCTAATCAAGGCCATGCAGGTTCGCTTGGTAGGTGAAAATATTACCCCTGGTATTTATTCTATATCAGAAGCATCCGGTTTCGCAAAAGAACAGTTTTTAGATCTTGTTGAAATTTCTCCCGGTGCAGCTCCCCCCGTTTGTAGAATTATTGATTACAATAAATTTTTGTACGAGGAAAAGAAGAAGAAAAAAGAAATGAAAGCGAAATCCAAAACCAGTGAGGTAAAGGAAATTCGTTTTACGCCCAATACGGATGATCATGACTTTGATTTCAAAGTTAAACATGCAGAAAAGTTTTTAGAAGATGGTAATAAAGTAAAGGCGCATGTTCAGTTTAAGGGTCGTGCAATCATGTTTAAGGAAAGAGGAGAGTTGTTGTTATTAAAATTTGCAGATGCTCTAAAAGATGTTAGTGCTTTGGAAGGCTTGCCAAAATTAGAAGGAAAGCGTATGCAGGTTATGCTTGCTCCAAGAATTATTAAGAAAAAATCAGGCAACGAACTAGGTAAATTACACAGGGAAAAACCTGCAGAAAGTGTAACTGAAGAACAAACAGTACCGGTTTCTGTAGAAGAAATTTCTGTATCTAAATAATACTTTTATAAAATAGTTTTTTGAAAAGGTTGTCTGTAAATTAGACAACCTTTTTTAATTAAATAAATTTTAACCGATGGATATTAGCCTTAATAAATACATTAGCGATACAGGTTTTTGCAGTCGTAGGGAAGCGGATAAATACATAGAAGAATGCCGTGTAACCATAAACGGAAAAGATGCTGATAAAGGTAATCGGGTAACACCCAGCGATGTCGTAAAAGTAGATGGCGAAAATTTAAAAAAGAAAGCAGCGCCTGTTTATATTATGCTTAATAAGCCAAAAGGAGTTACCTGCACCACTGACCAAAGCGACAGAACTAATATCGTAGATTTCGTAAATCATAAAATCCGCATTTTCCCCATAGGTAGGCTCGATAAACTTTCTGAAGGATTAATTTTTTTAACCAATGATGGTGATATTGTAAATAAAATACTACGTGCAGGTAATGGTCATGAAAAAGAATACACAGTTTCTACAGATAAAAAACTCACATATGAATTTATTAACAGTATGCGGAATGGAGTAAGGATTTTAAATACCACCACAAAACCATGTTTTGTAAAAATGGAAAGTGATAACCGTTTTCGTATCATATTAAAACAGGGGCTTAACCGACAAATTCGTCGGATGTGCGAAACATTGGGTTACAAAGTAACATCGCTTAAACGTACCAGAATAATGAATTTTACCTTAAAAGGAATTGAACCCGGCACATGGAAATATTTTTCACCTTTTGAATTATTTGCATTAAATGAATTATTGAAAACAAGTATTGGTATTGCGGAGGAGGATGGAATGGGTGAATAATTCAATATATTATAAGTTACCGGGTTTATTTTTACAAGTTTATTGTCATTTTATTAGTATCTGTTTACAATTAGTCACTAAAACTTCCTATTTTTGCGCTCCGAAAAGAGAAATCTTTTTAGACATTTCCCACACGGCTCCATAAGTTTCCGACATTTCGGTACGCCAGCAGGGAGTAACAATAAACAAGTTATATAATGCCAAAGGTAAAAACAAACAGCAGCGCAAAAAAGCGCTTTAAAGTTACCGGTACAGGAAAAATCGTTTTCCAAAAACCTTTCAAACGCCACATTCTTACAAAAAAATCTACTAAGCGCAAGCGTGCTATGCGCAAAGACGGAATGGTAGATTCTACTCAAATGTATTTTGTAAGAAGGTTGCTTGGATTGAAATAATGTACATTTTGTTTTAGCAAAACGCTAATACAATATAACTAATAACTTTAAAAAAAAATTAAATATGCCACGTTCAGTAAACGCTGTAGCCAGCAGGGCCCGCAGAAAAAGAATTCTAAAAGCAGCAAAAGGATATTACGGTAAACGTAAGAATGTTTATACCGTTGCCAAAAACGTAATGGAAAAAGGTCTTACATATAGTTATGTAGGCCGTAAATTAAAGAAGCGTGAATACCGTACTTTATGGATTGCCCGTATAAATGCTGCTGTACGAGCTGAAGGAATTACTTATAGTGAGTTCATTCACAAACTTTCTGAGAAAAGTATCGATCTTAACCGCAAGGTTTTGGCCGATCTTGCAATGAATGAGCCTGAAGCTTTTAAAGCACTAGTTCTCTCAGTAAAATAAACGTTGAGTTTTAAAATTCATAAAAAATCCGTTCTGTAAAATGAACGGTTTTTTTATGAATAGTATTAATTTTATTGATGGAAATTTCTGGATCATCTATAGCTGTAATAATTTTGATGTTCACTTTTGCAGTGCTGCTTGCAATTGTGCTGATAAAAGTTATTATTTACTACAATAAGAAATAAAGTTGTAAAGCATAATATTTACATAGGCGATCTTCATATAACCATCACTATTAAATATATTTGCGCAGCAAAAATCTTATTTAACAACAGTACCATTTTAGCCAATGAATAATTCTTACGATAGCTTAGTGCAGCAAACCTTTAATTTTCCACAAGAAGGATTCAAACTGCACGAAAACCATTTGCAATACAATGATGTAGATATAAAAGCACTGATTGATAAATATGGTACTCCTCTTAAATTATCTTACTTACCAAAAATAGGTATGCAGATAAACAAGGCCAAAATGATGTTTGCCAATGCTTTTAAAAAACACAAATACGAAGGCCAGTATAATTATTGTTACTGCACTAAAAGCTCTCACTTTAGTATTATTGTAGAGGAAACTTTAAAGCACAATATACATTTAGAAACTTCTTATGCATATGATATCGATATCATAAATGCGTTGTATAAAAAAAGAAAAATAACGAAAGACATCAATATTATCTGCAATGGCTTCAAACAGAAAAATTATACCAGCCGTATTGCAAAACTGATAAATGATGGCTTTAAAAACGTAATTCCTGTATTAGATAACAAGGAAGAACTAAACATGTACAAGCGCAACATTCGTACAGGCAAACCTTTTCAATTGGGAATAAGAATAGCGGCAGAAGAAGAACCAAGTTTTCCTTTTTACACATCCCGTTTAGGCATGAAGGCGAAAGATGTTCTGGGATTTTATGTGGATGAAATTGAAGGGTATGAAGATAAATTTCAACTTAAAATGTTGCATATTTTTTTAAATAAAGGTATTAAAGATGATATTTATTATTGGAGTGAGTTGCAAAAAAGCATCACTTTATATTGTCAGTTAAAAAAGATTTGTCCTGAGCTCGATTCTATAAATATTGGTGGTGGTTTTCCTATAAAACATTCCCTTGGGTTTGACTATGACTACCAGTTTATGGTTAATGAAATTGTAGGAAATATAAAAGCTGCCTGCAAAAAAGCCAAAGTACAAATGCCCGATATATACACTGAATTTGGAAGTTTTACAGTGGGCGAGAGTATGGCACATATTTACAGTGTTATTGGAGAGAAAGTGCAGAACGACAGAGAAACATGGTACATGATTGATTCTTCATTCATTACAACTTTGCCGGATACATGGGGAATAGGAGAAAAGTTTTTAATGCTCCCAATAAATAAATGGGAAAATGAATACCAACGTGTGGTACTTGGCGGTATAACCTGCGATGGGCATGATTATTATGATAGTGAAGAGCATATAAATGAAGTGTTTTTGCCTAAAGTAAAAACAACTAATGAAGACGATCTTGAAAGCAACAAGGATCCATTATACGTTGGCTTCTTTCATACAGGTGCTTACCAGGACCAGATTAGCGGATATGGTGGCATAAAGCATTGCCTTATACCATCTCCCAAACATATTATTATTGAAAAAGATAAAAACGGTAAACTGATAGAATGGGTTTATGCTAAAGAGCAAACATCACAAAGTATGTTGAAGATATTGGGGTACAATTAACGATCTCAGTTTCATTAATAAAATAATTCACAACATGAAATTAATTAAAGTACGGGAGTTTTTTGTATTTCGCTCCTTTGTCAATTCTAATAAGTTACAAAAATAATTACTGAGCTGGGGGCAAATCGAAGTATTATTTATTTTTAATTATAGAAATAGAATGTTGCTATAAGTATAAAAACAATCTCGAAAAATTTGATGTGGTAAAAATGCAGTCTTGGGCAAAGTCAAGAAACATCAAAAAAATCTAAAAATATTTAATCCCCTTTTTTATATTTTTTTAAAAAATACGTCTTTCAATAAAATTACTGAAACTCTTTACTATAAATAAATGGGGATTTTATTTAGAACAAAACAAAAATAATTGTTGATTCATTTTATATTTTAGGTTAATATAAAAAGTACAATATGATTTTAAGCTATTAAAAAACTTGTAATTGAATCTTGCAATTGTAAATATTAAATTTAATATTATAAATAATAAGATTTCTAATAGGCAAAATTATCTTGAGGGAATACCAAAAACTAATTTCCAAAAATAAAAAAATTTCATACTCTTTTTACCTTCTCTGAGCATACAAAACAACAAAATGAACATAACCATAACCTAGGCAAATACTCTCAAACTGCTGCCTGTAAGGCTCGTATTATATTGTTGTAAGTTTGTTGCAGCAGGTCCAATGTTTACGACGCCTGAGTTGCTAAATGTAGAGCCGTGGTTATTACAGAAAAATCGATTGTTGTTTCCTTGGTAAACCAAAGTTGTACCTTGATGCGTACATGCCATTGCAACTGCGATGTAACTACCTGTCATAGTACGTGCTATAATAACCCCGTTTTTATACACGAAACCTCCATTGGTTGCTAAATTTGCATTTTCGGATTGGTTAAGGTCTAACGAGAAATCTACATTAGTTGGTACAGGTGGTGGTGGTGGGACAACAGAACCGCTGTCTGTACCACTCGATTTACCGCAACCTCCAAAACAAGTAGCGAGTAGCAATGTGGCTGTACTTAAACCCAAAGCATTAATAAACTCTTTACGTTGCATATTTATGATTTTAAAGTAACTGAAATTTACAACTATATTTTATTTTAACGAAATCAATATTTTATGACTTCATAAAATATTGATGCCAAGGATCAAAATACACTTATAAATCTAAATTGTTCTTAATAAAAAACTCCTCAATTTAACTTGAGGAGTTTTTACTTTTTAACAACCTTTAACCAATCAACACTGTCTTCTATAAAATATTAATATCTTTTGGTGCTGCATTAAAACTTTCTTTTTTCGGAAGTTCAATTTTAAGAATTCCGTTTTCATAGCGTGCAGCTATATTTTCAGTATCAATTTTTTCATTTAAAGTAAAACTTCTTTTAAATGATTTTAAGCCAAATTCTGTACGAATTAATTTTTCGTTTTCAACTATACTTTGTTCTTTTTTTTCTGTACTAACAGTGAGTACATTGTTGTCCAGCTTAATACTGAAATCTGCTTTGATATATCCTGGTACTGAAAGCTCAACAGAATAAACAGCCGATTTATCAATAATATTTACGGGAGGATAAAACAATACATCCTCTCTAACGGCTTTGCTGACTGCCGATGGTAATTCATTGAAAATTTCTTTCATAAACCCATCAATTGTTTTGTAATTGTTGTTCATTTTTACGTACGACATAGCTTTTTATTTTAAGTTTTTAATTTAATCTTCCCACCACTTATTTCAAATTGTATTCCATAAGTTTTAATACGCCTTAATGGCACTATAAAAATATATTAATGACAATATGGCGTATTTTTTAATTTATTGATGAAATATTTTCATACTCTCATGTGAGTTTTAGCATGTAATTTTACACTCTAAACTTTTATAAATATGTATCCAGAAGAAATTGTAATACCAATGAAAGAAGAGCTTACAGAAAATGGATTTTCTGAAATGCTTACCGCAGCCGATGTAAATAGTACATTATCAGAAAAAGGAACTTCACTTGTTGTAATAAATTCTGTATGTGGTTGCAGCGCAGGTACAGCAAGACCGGGTGTTCTAATGGCAGTAAATACTGCTGCAAAAAAGCCTGATAATATTAAAACAAGTTTTGCGGGTTTTGATGTAGAAGCTGTAAATGAAATACGCAAACACTTAATGCCTTATCCACCAAGTTCTCCGGCAATTGCATTGTTTAAAGATGGACAATTGGTGCATATGATAGAGCGCCATATGATTGAAGGACGAAGTGCACAAATGATTGCCGATAATTTAAAAGGCGCATTTGATACTCATTGCAATTAAATTATTTGAGTTTTAGAGGAGTCATCGTTTATTGGTGATCTGTAACTATAAATTTCTATGGAAACAGATTTAACTAATGCACGATGACTTTTATTATATTGCAGCATTTCATAAAAGGTAAGCGCATGTATCCAAATTTATATTATGTCTTCAAAGATTGGTTTGGTGTTGAATGGAACGGTTTAAAAATACTGAATACGTTTGGATTAATGGTTGCCCTGGCTTTTGTAGTAGCGGCTCTTGTGCTCAATGCTGAACTTAAACGCAAGGAAAAGTTGGGGCTTTTACAGCCATCAGAAGAGACAATTGTTGTTGGAAAACAAGCATCTGTTTTTGACCTGGTTTTTAACGGTATTGTAGGTTTTATATTTGGCGCAAAACTGTTGGGGCTTTTACTTAATAAACCACCTGAAGTAAGTACACAGGATTATATATTTTCTTCAAATGGAAATATTATTGGTGGAATTTTAATGTCGGTTATTTTAGTTGCAATAAAATGGTACGATAAAAATAAGCAAAAATTAAAAACACCCGAACGTAGAACTGTAAGGATATGGCCGCATGACAGGGTAGGAGATATTATAATTATTGCTTTAATATTCGGGATACTTGGAGCAAAGTTGTTCGACAATTTTGAGCACTGGGATGAGTTTATGAAAGATCCGATTGGTAAATTGTTTTCAGTTAGTGGCCTTACTTTTTATGGTGGACTAATTTTAGCAGCAATTGCCGTTTGCTGGTTCGCTTACAAGAAAGGTATAAAAATTAACCATTTGGTAGATGCTGCAGCTCCGTGTTTAATGATAGCTTACGCAGTAGGTCGTATTGGTTGCCAGGTTGCAGGAGATGGAGATTGGGGAATTCCAAACAGTGCTTATAAAAGTGATGCCTACGGAAATTTATCCTTAGCTACACCGGGAGATTTTGAAAAAACTTTACAAAAAAATGCTACCTATTTCACAGAAGGAAAAGTAATCGATAGCGCCGGTAAAAGTGTTTTTGTGACCGATAGAATATATCCTTCACTTTCAGAAGTTCCACATAAATCAATTACCGGAGTCTCTTTTTTACCAAAATGGTTTTTTGCATATAGTTTCCCTCAAAATGTTAACAACGATGGTGTTCCCATACCGGGCGTTAAAGAAGATCATTACAGTGTATTGCCCCAACCTGTTTTTCCAACGTCTTTTTATGAAACAGTCTTATGTACATTTTTATTTTTATTGTTATGGGCAATTAGAAAAAAAATTACAACTCCCCTAATTATGTTTGGTATTTATCTGATACTTAATGGAGTAGAGCGGTTTGTGATAGAATTAGTTAGAGTAAACAAAGCTTATAGTGTATCGAATTTTTCATTTTCCCAGGCACAGGAAATCGCTTTAATGCTTATACTTGGGGGAATAGCACTGATAATTTTTGCTAAAATTAAGTATAGAAAATAGTTTATTTTATTTCATTATTTCATGACCGGCAGCCTAAAAACTGCCGGTCATCATTTTTTATAACCGTTCATTACTAAACATTGTACTATGTATAACAAAGTACATAGCTTTATTTAGTATTTATCAAACTAAAGAACTAAATAATAAAAAATGAAACAAATAATTTTAATTCTAGCAGTAACATTAAACGGCATATTTGCACAAGCGCAAAAAACTGCCGTAAAGGGAAAAGTAATTGACAAAAATGCGACAGCAGTTAAGGCTGCCACCGTTTATTTATTAAACCCTAAGGATTCTTCTGTAGTAAAAACAGTTGTAACAGATGAAGCAGGTGATTTTTTAATTGAAAATAAAAGTAACGGAATATTTTTAATTTCTGCTACTGCGATCGGATATCAAAAAACATATTCTCCTGCATTTGCATTAGCTGAAAACATTATATTCTCAATAAATAATTTAATCATTTTGCCAATTGATAAAACTTTAGAAAATATATCTGTTGTTTCAAAAAAGGCTTTTATTGAGCGCAAATTAGATAAGACAGTAATAAATGTAGAGGCCTCTATTACAAGCGCCGGAAGTACGGTTATGGAAGTCCTCGAAAAATCCCCCGGAGTTTCAGTAGATAAAGACGGAAAAATAAGTTTGAAAGGAAAACAGGGTGTAATCATATTGGTTGATGGTAAACAAACATATATGGGTGATCAGGATCTTGCCAACTATCTCCAAGCCATGCCGGCAGCCAATTTGGAGCAAATAGAACTTATGCCAAATCCCTCTTCAAAATATGATGCATCGGGCAATTCTGGTGTGATAAACATAAAAACCAAGAGAAATAAACAAAAAGGTTTTAACGGGAGCGTAAAAAACACTTTGGCAATAGGTAGATATGTAAGAACATTAAACACGTTAAATTTAAATTATAAAAATGGTAAGTTTAATGTTTTCTCCACTTTTGGAATTAACCACAGAAAGAGTTTTCAGCAATTGGATATCAACAGAAAATATTACGATGCTAACAAAAACCTCAATGCAATTTTTGACCAGACAGCAACATTTATTAGAAGTAACAATAATAACAATGCTAAAATAGGAATAGACTTTTACGCAACTAAAAAGACGACAGTTGGTATTTTATTTAACGGCTCAATAAGCCCATCTGCACAGGAAGGTACCAACATAAGTTATTTAAAAAATGCCGATGCAGTTACTAATTCAATTTTAAGTTCCAACAACACTGATAAGGAAAAATGGAAAAATGCGGGTCTAAATTTAAACCTCCGCCATGTATTTGACAGTACCGGACGAGAACTTACCATAGATGTAGATGCTTTACAATATAAAAGTTTACATGATCAATATTTTCAATCAGATAATTATACAGCTTTATGGATTAAACAATCGACCGAAGTACTTACTTCAATTTTACCTGCAAAAATAAATGTGTACAGCGTAAAAGTTGATTACGTTCATCCATTCAAATCAGGTTTAAAAATGGAAACCGGTATTAAAACAAGCTTTGTAAATACCGATAATGTTGCTGATTATTTTAATGTAATTAGTGGAGTGCCCTTGGTTGATAATGATAAAACAAATCAGTTTAAATATAAAGAAAATATAAATGCAGCTTATGTAAATTTTAGTAAAGAATTTAAAAAATGGAGTTTGCAAACAGGTCTTCGTTTAGAGAATACAAACTACAAAGGCAATCAGTTTGGTAATCCGGTTAAACCTGATTCAACATTTAATAAAAGTTACACAGGCCTTTTCCCAACTATGTTTGCGGGTTATAAATTAAATGATAAAAACCAATTTGGCTTTTCTTACGGCAGAAGAATTTCCCGTCCTGACTATGAAAGCCTGAATCCATTTATTTTTTTTATTGATAAATATACTTACGAAGCCGGCAATCCATTTTTAAAACCGATGTATGCAAATGTGTTTGAACTTTCTCATACTTATAATAAATTTTTAACCTCAACTTTTAACTATACGCACAGTAAAGATATGTTCAATGAATATTTTGAGCAGTCAGGTTATGCTACAATTGTAAAACAAAATAATTACGGTAGAATAGATGATATTTCGCTTTCATTAAATGCTGAATTGAAACCAACAAAATGGTGGACGATGATGCCTTATGCAGAATTTAATTACAATAAAGTAAACTCACAATTGTATGGCTTTGAACTAAAAACTTCAGGGACAGGTCTCTCTTCCAACCTAAATAACCAGTTCTCTTTTAAAAAAGGATGGAGTGCTGAACTTTCAGGATTTTATCGTTCTAGAATGAAAAGAGGTCAATTTGAGATTGCTTCTATGAACCAAATTAGTACCGGGATTTCCAAACAGATATTAAAAAATAAGGGAAGTTTAAAATTAAATGTGGTGGATATTTTTAATTCAGGCAGACAGAAAGGGGTAGTAAATATTCAAAATACAGTAGCAGCATTTACACAAACAAGAGACAGTAGAAATATTGGAATTACATTTAGCTACAGATTTGGTAAGCCTTTAAAAATTCAACAAAGAAAATCAGGCGGCGCAGGAGATGAGCAGAGCAGAATAAAGACAAATTAAAATTGCATTGTTATCTTTGCAAAAATTAAATAGTTATGCCATCATTCGATATAGCGAGTAAAGTAGATCTGCAAACACTTGACAATGCCATAAACGTCGTAAGCAAAGAAATTAAAAATCGTTTCGATTTTAAGGGATCGCATGTAGTGATCGAATTAAATAAAAAAGATTTTAAATTAAGTCTGGAGGCTGACAGCGAAATGAAAATTGATCAGATAAAGGATGTGCTTATAAGCAGAAGTATAAAGCAGGGTTTGGCAGCAGAAATTTATGATTTTAGCAAAGAGCCATTTCCAAGTGGTAAAATTACCAAACAGGAAGTAATAGTGAGAAATGGTTTGAAACAGGAAGATGCAAAGAAAATAGTAAAATTAATTAAAGAGAGCGGGCTTAAAGTACAGGCTGCAATTATGGATGATATTATACGGGTGACGGGTAAAAAGATAGATGATCTGCAGGATGTGATACAGGCAAGTAAAGGCTGGGATGTGGGCTTGGCTTTGCAGTTTGTAAATATGAAATAGTTGCTCTTTTTTGAAAATTGATTGTTTATGCAAGCCCGTTAAATTTCTTTAAGGGGCTTTTGTTTAATAATCGCATAATCCGTACATTTGCGCATTAAAATAACAAAGCATGGCAAAATCCATGTACAAAAAAATGAAATGAAAAAAGACCTGCATCCAAAAGGCTACAGAATGGTAGTTTTCAAAGACATGAGTAACGGTACAACTTTCTTAAGCAAATCTACTGCTGCAACAAGCGAAACAGTAGTATTTGAAGAAGATGGGAAAGAGTATCCTGTAATTAAACTGGAGATTTCAAATACATCTCATCCATTTTATACCGGTAAAAATGTATTGGTAGATACTGCAGGACGTATCGATAAATTTAATAAGCGTTTCGGTAAAAAAACAGCTCCAACCACTACTCCTGCTGCGGAAACTGCTGAATAGTTTTACTGTTTCTAAAATAGTATCCCTTCGGCTTACGCTGGGGGGATTTTTTATTTTAAAATAAAAAATTTCATCTACACCGAATTGAAATGCTATTTAGTCCAAAACTCTTCCCTGTCGGGAAAATACGATCTACGATTTACACATAATCTTAGGTCTGTTTTGTAAATCAAAATGGTATTATGTCTTTTTTATGATACTCTTTTTTTGATAAATCGTAATTTTACATTTAAACAAAAATATTATGGAACCAATTATAAAAAATCCTATTAATTTAACTGAAGCCGCAGTAAGCGAAGTAAAACGCCTGATGACAGAGCCTAGTTTTCAAAAAGGTAAAATATTGCGTGTTGGGGTAAAGGGTGGCGGTTGCAGCGGCATGACTTATGTACTTGATTTTGATACCAGAAAAGAAAATGATGCTTTATATCAAAAAGATGGAGTGAATTTTATTATTGACAATTCGCAAAGTATTTATTTATTTGGAATGGAAATAGAGTGGGAGGGTGGATTGAATTCCCGAGGCTTTACATTTAAAAACCCTAATGCAAGCAGCACATGTGGTTGCGGAACGAGTTTCGCCGTTTAAAATAATGTGTAACTAAATCTTCTAATAAGCCACCTGCTTATAAAATACAAAAAAGTCCGCTGAATTTTCAGCGGACCTTTTTAAATGAAAATATAATTTCTTACAGTTCAGGAGCTTTTACTTTCTTTTTCGTGCTTACTTCTGCAGCCGCACCCAATGGTTTATCTTTCGCAAAATCAACCAAAACAGGAGCACCAACAAATATCGATGAGTATGTACCGGTAATAACACCAATCATCATAGCAAATGCAAATCCTTTGGTTACCTCACCGCCAAATATGAAGAGGATAAGCAACGTTAAGAATACAGTTAATGATGTCATTATCGTACGACTTAATGTGTCGTTAATAGCGCTATTAATAATATTAGCTTTTGTTTCACCTTTCATATCTCTGCTGTATTCACGTATTCTGTCAAATACAATTACCGTATCGTTCATAGAGAAACCAATTACAGTTAATACAGCTGCAATAAAGTGCTGGTCAATTTCTAAAGGAAAAGGAACAACATCTTTAAGGAAAGAAAACACTGCCAGTGTAACAAGTACATCATGTATCAATGTTACAATTGTACCTACAGAATATCTCCAGTCACGGAAACGAATAAAAATATAAAGGAAGATGGCCAACATAGCAAAAATTGTTGCTTTAATAGCTCCACGTTTTAAATCATCTGATATTGAAGGTTGCACAGTAGAAGAACTCTGTATATTACTTTTAGAAAACTGAGCATAGGTAAGATCAGTGGGTAAAACATTCTTTAACCCTTCGTATAATTTTGTCAATACCAATGAATCAGCATTTTCCTGACCAATTAAATAAGAGGTTGTAATGTTTAAATGTTTTCTGTCACCTACCGTTTTAATAATTGGAAATTCTCCGTTAAAAGATTTTGCAAGATTATCCTGAATATCAGAATTGTTCAATGCTTTATCAAAACTCACAGTATAACTTCTTCCACCTTTAAATTCGACACCTTCATTAAAACCATGGAAAAAAGAGCCTACACCTAATGCAAGAATAATAGAAGAAAGTACATATGCATACTTTCTTTTCTCAATAAATTTATAATTGGCGTGCTGAAATATTTTACGGGAAATCTTTGTAAAATAATTGAAGTGATGGCTCTTATCTGTTCTTAAATCTGTGATTAGCCTAGATACTAAAATACCACAAAATAAAGATAACAGAATACCAATAATTTGGGTTGTAGCAAAACCTAAGACAGGACCAAGACCAAAATACAATAAAATAAAGGCTGTTAATAATGAAGTAATATGCGCATCTAAAACCGGAGCAAGAGATCTGCGATATCCTTCACTTATTGCAGCAGGGTAAGCTTTTCCTTTTGTAAGTTCTTCTTTAATTCTTTCAAATATAATTACGTTTGTATCTACCGCTAAACCAATGGTAAGTACCAGCCCCGCAATACCGGCAGCAGTTAATGTAAAACCAAACATAGCAAGTACTCCAATGGTAAACAATAGGTTTAAGACCAACGCTATATTAGCAACCCACCCACCGGTGTTGTAATAAACAAGCATTAATATAAATATAACAGCAAATGCAATTAAGAATGCATTTCTTCCGCCAATTAAACCTTCCTGACCTATTGTTGCACCAACAATTTGTTCCTGTACAATCTTTGCAGGCGCATCCAGCTTTCCTGACTTTAAAACATTTGAAAGATCCTGAGCAGCTTCTACAGTAAAACTCCCTGATATTTCTGTATTACCGCCTTCAATTTTACCATTCACTCTTGGCGAAGAATAAACGATATCATCTAAAGAAATAGCAACATAGCGTTTGTCATTTTTTTCTGTAAGGTTGGCCCATGTTCTTGATCCTGTTGGAGTCATTTGCATTTTAATAGATGGCATTCCTTTTTCATCATAACCCTGGCTTGCCTCTGCTACACCATCACCTTCAAGAGGCGCTTTATCAGATCCATTAACTTTTTCTACTGCATACAATTCAAAAAATGACCCTGTCTTTGATTTTTGCTCAATTCCGTACATCAATTTTACATTGTTGCCAAGTAAAGAAGTGAATACTGTATTATTTATGTAAGAGTTTAATAAAGATGTGTCTTTTGCGGGAACCATACCTATGTATGGGGTTTCGTACAATTGACCTGTTTTTGGATCTACCGGAAATTGAACTATTGAACCAATAATACCGGTTGCAGCGGAATCTCTTCTTGCTTTTGCGGTATCGCTTAAAGTTATTGTATCACTTGTACCTTTTAAATATTTAGCCAATGCTTTGTCAGCGTCAGTAAAAGATTTTTGAAAGTTTTGATCAGCCAATAATACAACACTCCAAAACTGAAGGTTTGCAGAAGATTGTAAAAACTTCCGAACTCTTTCCGGGTTTGTAACACCGGCAAGTTCTACATTTATTATGCCTTTATTTTCATCTAAATTAATGTTTGGCTGTGCTACTCCAAACTTATCAATACGCTTTTGTAGAATTTTATACGTTTGAGAAATAGCACCTCTACTAATCCCTTTTATTTTTGATGTTACTACTTCATCATTATCGCCGGGTTTCACCTCTTTATTTGGACCGGAAAATAAACCCGACAATTTACCTGCACCATTTTGTGAAATGTATGACTGAGAAAACAGGTCTACAAAATTTGCTTCACTCTTAACTTTTTGTGCATTCGCAGTTTGTAAAGCCTTTAATAAAGCAGGATCACGTGGATTGTTACTAAGCGATTTAAGTAAACCCTGTAAGCTTACATCCATTGTTACACTCATGCCTCCCTGCAAATCAAGACCAAGGTTTAATTCGTACTCTTTACATTTTTGATAAGTAGTACCAACTATTGGAAAAATTTCTTTTTCCTTTGTACTGTCAAGAATGTGTTGTGTTTTTGCCTTAATAATTTCATCTCTTTCCTCAGCATTCATGCCGGCTGTCTGGTTTTTTACAAGTTTTGTTGCCAGTGACTTTACAGAAGATTCGTAATTACGTACAACAAAAGTGTAAGAAAGCTCCCAGATAGATATGAGTACGAGGGCAATGGTGAAGAACCAAACTAAACCTTTCAGTTTCATGTTAAAATACTTTAATAATAAGCTAGTTAATTTTTTACAAGTGTGCAAAGATAGGGGAAAATGGCAAAGATGGATTTACGTGTTTTAATTTGAAATTTTTATCATTTTGCAGAAAAATTATCATCCCTATTGAAAGAAAAATGTAATCATTTTCATTCCTTTTTTTTATTAAAAATGATAGATTTTAAAATTTGAAATGAGGGTTTATGTAACAGAAAATTTCAATCATATTTTTAAATATTGCTTACACAAATAACTATACTTTTGTAATTCAACATTAATAACGATATGCAATTGTCTTCTCTGTTGGAAAGATTTAATGAGCCCGAAACATTAAAAATGGCAAAACTTGGTCGTGAGTTAAGAGCTAAGGGGATTGATATTACTGACCTGAGTTTAGGTGAACCTGATTTTGATACTCCAATTCACATTAAGGATGCAGCTAAAAAAGCCATAGACGATAATTATAGTCATTATACACCGGTTGCAGGTTATTTGGATGTTCGGGAAGCTGTGTGTACCAAACTTAAAAGAGATAATAATTTAGATTACAAGGCCGAAAACATTGTGATAAGTACGGGGGCAAAACAAAGCATTGCAAATGTTGTTCTCGCTATAGTAGATAAAGACGATGAAGTTGTAATACCAACACCTTATTGGGTTACTTACAGCGAAATTGTAAAACTGGCAGGCGGTACAGTAAAATTTGTACATACTAAAGTTGAAAATGGATATAAAATAAATGCAGAAGAGCTTGTAAATGCTATAACAGCAAAAACAAAACTGTTTATGTTTTCATCTCCATGCAACCCTACAGGTGCTGTTTATTCGAGAGATGAATTGGAAGCACTGGCAGAAGTTTTTAAAAAACATCCCAACATAACAATACTTAGTGACGAAATATATGAATTTATTAATTATAGCGGTAAGCATGAAAGTATTGCGCAGTTTGATTATTTAAAAGAAAGGGTAGTTGTAATAAACGGTTTAAGCAAAGGTTATGCAATGACGGGTTGGAGACTCGGGTATTTAGCCGCAGCTACAATAATTACCAAAGCCTGTGATAAATTGCAGGGGCAGTTTACCAGTGCTACCTGTTCCATTACTCAACGGGCAGCTATTGCAGCTCTTACAGGTGACCAGAAGCCAACTCAGGAAATGGTTGCAAAATTTAAAGTCAGAAGAGATAAAGTCATTGAACTTTTAAAAGATATTCCAGGGATAATTTATACTATTCCACCAGGTGCATTTTATGTTTTTCCTGATGTGAGTTCGTATTTTGGTAAAAAAACACCTGAGGGAAATGTTATAGAAAATGCAGATGATTTGTGTATGTTTTTTCTGCATAACTCGCACGTTTCTGTCGTTACAGGCAAAGCTTTTGGAGCACCTAAATGCATACGCATGTCATTTGCGGTAAACACACAAAATATTGAAATGGGTTTTGCAAAAATTAAAAAAGCACTGGCATCTTTACAATAATATTAGACCAAAACATGAAGCCTATCTATATTCTGCAAAAGTTTTTCATGGAGTGCAATTACCTGTGGAATTAATAATTCTGTGTCATTGTTATTGATGACAAAATCGCAACGTTCCATTTTCTCCTTTTCATCCATTTGATTTTGCATCCGTTTTTCTATAGCTTGTTTATTAATTCCATCTCTGTACATTACTCTTTCTAAGCGCAATTCGTAAGTTGAAAAAACGCCAACAACAAGATCAAGATTTTTTTCGGCATTGGCTTCAAAGATAAGTGCAGCCTCTTTTATAGCATAAGGCGCATGTTGCATCTCCATCCATTTTTCAGCATCTGCAATTGTTGCAGGATGTATAATTGAATTGATCAATTTCATTTTTGCAGGGTTCGAAAAAACTATTTCTGCAAGAAAAACTCTGTTTAGTTTTCCATCAGCATAACAATCAGCACCAAAATAATGAACAATTTGTTGTTTTAAATTTTCATCTTCATTCATTAATTTTTTTGCAGCGTCATCTGCATAATAAACAGGGATACCAAGCAACTCAAAAATATGGGCAACGGTACTTTTACCTGAGCCAATGCCACCTGTAAGCCCGATCTTTAACATATTTTAAATTAATTAAAATCAAATTACGAATTATCATCCATCAAAAAAGAATGGCTTTAAATTTTGAATACTTTTCAAAATTCAAAGCCATCAAAATCTAAATATGATAGATTGAAAATTAATATTTTCAATCTATCAATGAAATATTATTATTTCTTTAATTCCAGTGCAGTTGTTTTATTTACGTTTGCTGTCCACTCCATACTGATCGTGCTTCTCTCTATTTTCATGTAACTACCCGGACTGGTTTCCAATAAAAGCGTACCGTCGTCATTTAATTTATTAATGGTTCCATGTATACCTGCAATCGTAACAATTTTGTCGCCTTTCTGCATATCCTCCACAAATTTCTTTTGATCTTTAGCTTTTTTTGACTGCGGTCGAATCATAAAAAAATAGAAAACAAGGATCATTCCGCCCATCAATATAGGAGTTGTCCATGAAGAAGTTGCTGCACCAGCCTGTAAAAAAATTGATAATTGCATGTGTTTTATTTTAATGTTGATATTGAACTTTGATTCTTATTTTTCTTTCTTTACTGTTACTTCTCCGATTAGCAGTAATTCAGGAAATGCGGGTTCTGCATTGGACGAAACGGTAACAGTTTTATGAGCATTACCCACTCTGTGTTCACTGTTAAATTTTACTTTTATAAATCCTGTTTCTCCGGGCTTAATTGGCTGCTCGGGTTTTTGAGGAACTGTACAACCACAGCTCGCACTTACATTGGTAACAATAAGTGGTTTTGAACCCGTATTTTTAAACCTATAATTATATTCAACTATTTCACCTTCTGCAACCTTTCCGAAATTGTAGCTGCTGTCAATTATTTGTACCGTTGTTGGATCTTTAATTTCTATTTGTTGAGTAAGCGGTTCATTTTTTTCTACAACTTTTTTATTACGAACGTTGCAACTTAGTAAAAATAAAATAGAAGTTGTAATGGTTAAATATTTAAACATCGTTTTAGTTTTTTTGTTTAAAATCTCTTTTATCAAGTTTATTTTCCTGCTGAAGTTCTTTGTGAATATTATCCAGCAATCCGTTTACAAATTGTCCGCTTTGCGGTGTACTGTATGCTTTTGCAAGATCTATATATTCATTGATAGTAACTTTTGTAGGGATGGTTTCAAAGTACAAAAATTCACAAACACCCATTTGCAACAGAATAAGGTCCAAGGCTGCGATACGGTCTGCATCCCAGTTTTTTAATTTTGGCTTTATCAGTTCAAGTGTTTTTTCATTTTTTTCTAAAACAGTATTCAATAAATCTTTCGCAAAAGTTCTTTTTTCAACACTCAAAAGATCCTGAAAATTTTGCTGCCCAGGTTTATGCAAATAACTCAACACAAGTGTATGCATCATTTCAGCATCATCGTCCCAGTTAATAAAATGTTCTTCAATATGGTTTATAAAATCTTCATTTGGCAACAACAAATCTGTAAATATAAATTCCAGCATTCTCCTTTCACTTCTCTTTTCTCTTGCTTGAAGTTCTATGTACTCATGATACTCGGGCGTTTTTATTAGCGACCTGTATGTTTTCTTTAAGAGATCATTATCAATAATATACACAGCTTTTGCCTCGTTTACAGTTGCTTTAAAACTGATATCCTCAACTATTTTCCAAAGTATTTCGTTGCCCGCTATTTTTGTATTTGTTGCTAAATCTGCCGCAGTAGGTAAATTTTTACTTGCCTTGTTATTTGCATCTGTTTCTGCATAACGGGCAGTTTCTGTAATAAAGTAAATGAGATAAGTAAACAACTGCTTGCTCTGGTCAAATTTTTTATTAAGAATCGCCATAGGCTCTCCGGGGTTTTCGCCACCACTCATACTATCAATTGCATAGAGGGTTTGCATCACCTTCACTCTAATATTTCTTCTGCTTAACATAGCTTCAAAAGCCTTTATTGAAGGCGCAAATTTAAGGGTTTTGATCAGATTAAAATGAATAGATTTGAGAGAGAAGTGGTTACTTTTTATAAATTCAATTTGTTTAATACATCTGTATCTTAAATACAAAATTTAATATCTGTAAAATTGTCTTACAAAAATGTACATAATTGTCAAATCTGTACATTGTATGACAACTATACCTTTTAATGAGTTTGGTATAATATTAGACTACTTTCGCAGATAGCATTTAATAAAATATATTTCATTAACAAAAAAAATAAACTATGGCTACTCCTAAGAAGCTAAACATTACACCGCTTCACGACAGGGTTATTGTAAAACCTGCTGCCGCAGAAGAAAAGTCTGCCGGTGGAATTATTATTCCTGATACTGCAAAAGAAAAACCATCAAGAGGAATTGTTTTGGCTGCAGGGCCAGGTAAAATTGATGAACCTATAACTGTAAAACCCGGTGATACTGTATTGTATGGTAAATATGCCGGTACAGAAATTCAAATTGAAGGTGCAGATCTTTTAATAATGAGAGAGAGTGATATACTTGCAATAGTGTAAGTGAATCTAGCTAATTAGCTGATGTGCTAATCTGCTGATTCTATCAACTCAAAATTTCCGTTAAAAATTAATTAATAAAATATAATGTGGT
This sequence comes from Ferruginibacter sp., assembly GCA_043751875.1. Lineage (GTDB taxonomy): Bacteria > Bacteroidota > Bacteroidia > Chitinophagales > Chitinophagaceae > Ferruginibacter. Next base: position 19,476 of record JAYUZL010000194.1, on the reverse strand, counting down.
CATAGGCACATCAGCAAATTATCACATTAGCAAATTAATATACCATGTCTAAAATAATTTACTTCGATATCGAAGCAAGAAATAAAATGAAAAAGGGTGTTGATACCCTTGCAAATGCAGTAAAGGTTACACTTGGTCCAAAAGGTCGTAATGTAGTCATTGAGAAAAAATTTGGTGCTCCTGCAGTAACGAAAGATGGTGTTACTGTGGCAAAAGAAATTGAACTAGAAGATCCAATTGAAAACATGGGTGCACAGATGGTAAAAGAAGTAGCATCTAAAACTGCAGAAATTGCCGGTGACGGTACAACTACTGCTACAGTTTTAGCACAGGCTATTATCAGTGAAGGTCTTAAAATGGTTGCTGCCGGGGCAAACCCAATGGATTTGAAGCGTGGTATTGATAAGGCGGTTTCATTGATTGTTGAGAATCTACGCAGCCAAAGCCAGACGGTTGGTAATGATGCGAAAAAAATACAACAGGTTGCTACAATTTCTGCAAACAACGACGAAACCATTGGTAAATTAATAGCCGAAGCTTTTGTAAAAGTTGGTAAAGAAGGTGTAATAACTGTTGAAGAAGCAAAAGGTACAGATACAACCGTTGATATAGTAGAAGGTATGCAGTTTGATCGTGGATATGTATCTCCGTACTTTGTTACGAACAGCGAGAAGATGAGTGTTGAATTGCAAAATCCCTACATTCTTATTTTTGATAAGAAGATATCTATCATGAAAGATATTCTTCACATCTTAGAAAAAGTTGCACAAAGTGGCCGTCCGTTATTAATTATTGCAGAAGATTTAGAAGGGGAGGCATTGGCAACATTGGTTGTAAATAAATTACGTGGCACTTTAAAGGTTGCCGCTGTAAAAGCACCTGGCTTTGGAGATCGCAGAAAGGAAATGATGACAGATATAGCTATTCTTACTGCAGGCACTGTTGTAAGTGAAGAGCTTGGTCATAAATTAGATGGCGTTGAATTAGTAACGTTAGGTCAGGCTGCATCTGTAACAATTGACAAAGACAATACAACAATTGTTGGTGGTAAAGGTGCTAAAAAAGATATTACTGCAAGAGTAAATCAAATAAAAGCACAGGTAGAAAATACCACATCTGAATACGACAAAGAAAAATTACAGGAGCGTCTTGCAAAACTTGCAGGCGGTGTTGCCGTATTATATGTTGGTGCTACTACAGAATTAGAAATGAAAGAAAAGAAAGACCGCATGGATGATGCACTTCATGCTACAAGAGCAGCGGTTGAAGAAGGAATTGTACCTGGAGGTGGTGTTGCATACATTCGTGCTTTAGTTGCTTTAGATCCTAAAGTTAAAGGCCAGATTGCAGATGAAACAACAGGTATGGCAATAGTAAGACGTGCAATTGAGGAACCTTTAAGAATTATAACTGCAAATGCAGGTGTTGACGGTTCTATTGTTGTTGAAGCTATTAAAAACGGTAAAGGAGATTTTGGTTATAATGCAAGAACGGAGCAGTACGAAACTTCTATGTTTAAAGCAGGTATCATCGATCCTACCAAAGTAACTCGTGTTGCATTGGAAAATGCTGCATCTATTGCAGGTATGTTGCTGACTACCGAGTGTGTTATAGCAGACAAACCTGCTGCTGAAGCAGCTCATAGCCATGGTGCGCCGGATATGGGTGGAATGGGTTACTAAAATTTAAAACACAAAAAATAAAATTAAAATAAAAATCCTCTTCCGTTGAAGAGGATTTTTATTTTAATAAAGTCAAGAATTGGCATGTAAGAAGCTGTTAAAGAAAGTATAGAAAATTACCGGAATTACGGATTGGCACGATTATGTCAAACAGCTTATTACATTAAAACTATGTAACATGAAAAAATTAATTTTTACTTCTTTGATTGCAATTGTAAGTCTTTCAACTTTTGCGCAGGGAAAAAGTCAGAAAAATAAGAATAAAAATGAAAGTTCTGTTTTCAAGAAAGATAAAGATCGTGATGATGATGACAGATACGATGATAGGGATAACAAAGAGAGAAAAGATAAAAAAGATAAAAATGACGATAGGTATGAAAACAAAAATGATAACAGAAATGATGATAGAAATGATAACAGAAATGACAGTTACAATAAATATTCTAAAAATACCCCGCGGAAAGTAGGGGATGCATTTAGAAGAGATTTTCCTAATGCAAGAAATGTAACCTGGACAAAAAATAGTGGTACATGGACAGCTAATTTTGGCGGCGGTGGAATTTTAGGCAGCACAAGGTCTGCAACTTATAAAGCAAATGGGGAAAGGCTTTCTACCAATGGAATTTTAGGTAGACGAAATTAATTAGAATCATTATATTTATATCCAACACCGGTTGATACACTTTCAACCGGTATTTTTATATCCTGTTTTTTCTTATTTATTATGACTCATTTAAACTTCGAATTAAAAGCCAAAGCCAATAACATTTATGCTTTGGAGGAAAAATTACTTTTATTAAGCCCTCTTTTTATTGGTGAAGATCACCAAAAAGATACTTATTATAATGTAACTATAGGTCGCTTAAAATTGCGGGAAGGTAATATTGAAAATGCTTTGATCTGGTATCAAAGAGAAAATATTGGTGGTGCAAAACAATCTGATATTTTGTTGTACAAACATTCGCCTGATGAAGCACTAAAAAAAATACTTTTTAAAGTGCATGGCATTAAGATAGTTGTAGAAAAAATTCGTAAAATATATTTTGTAGAAAACGTCAAAATTCATTTCGACATGGTAGAAGGACTTGGCAATTTTATAGAAGTTGAAGCTATTGACAGCACAGGAGAAATTGGAATTGAAAAATTAAAAGAGCAGTGTGATTTCTATATAAATTTTTTCGAAATAAAGCAGAATGATTTCATGAAACATTCTTACAGTGATATGATGCTGCAGAAATTATAAGGTTTTCTATTTTTTTTTACTTAATAAAAGGAGTCGTAAATTTTTATTGCATGCCATGCAAAATTTACGACTCCTTTTAAATAATTATATTTTATCCCTTAACGATTTTAATCGTCTGTTTTACAACGCCATCTTTTGATAATTGTAAAAAATAAATACCGGCATTCAGCGTTTTACCGCTGAACGTCTCTGTAAAATTACCTTGAGACATCCTCTTATTTACCAACATTTTTACCTGCTTTCCCTGTGCGTCAAAAACAGCAATGCTTATTTGTGAAGCAGTTTTTAATTGATATTGAATTACGGTATTATCTACAAACGGATTAGGAGTGGTCTTCATTAAAACTTCAGGTGCATTTAATAAAGAATTAAAGCTTTTATTAAAAGTGACCTGCCCTTCCACATCATTTTTATCTTTTTCTTTTTTTCCATTGGTAGTTGCACAATCGCAATTGTGAGTACCTGCCCAAGGAGTCTGCATGAACGGAAATTGATTTTTGAAAGTTGTGTCATTTGCTGTTACTCCGGCATTATAGGTTAAAACATTAACCAATTGTGGCGTTACAGGGCTAACACCTGGTTGTGGAACATAATCGTCGTACCACAATCCAATTGCAGCTAATACGATTCCACTTACTGCCTGTAGCTCTATCCTTGTTACATCATCTTCCAATCTTCTACCGTTCGGAAAACCGTCCATATTTGGGGTCATTTGAATAAATTTATCCTTGTTAAATCTAGGATCTGTTAAACCCAATATTGCAGCACTTACTAACCCTTCTGAACTAAAGTCAGGAGAATTTCTTGGAGTTGCAGGCACAGCCATATTCAAACGGAGCATGTCTCCACCATTTGGTAAAAAATTACTTATAAATGGTTTACCTTCAGCTAGAGGATTTCCAACGGGTTTGCCTGTAGCTAATTGATAAGGACGTAGATTTGGAACTCCCGTGTGAAAGATTGGCCAAAGGTCTACCGATCTAGGTTTGTTGGGAGCCGGTAAAAGCAAGGTGCCAAAATTTGCTTCGCTCAAGGCGGTTCCGTTTAATGCCGGGCTTCCTTTTAGACCATATAAGCCGTTTTGACCATTGGCAAAACCAAATGCCCCCAACGAATTTTTCTGTATTCTTAAAGGTTTAAAGGCTGGTACAGCCTCCCCAAATTGCGCATCATCCATATAAAGCGCCAATTCAGGATTGTAAAAATAATTTCCAAAGATGTTTATTAATCTTAAATCGTCATAAGGCGTAATTCTGTTCCACAAATCTTTGTTTGCTATTGGAACAACAGCTTCGTTGGTTAGTGGCATACCTAATCTTGAAACCTGAATCCATGCGCCTGAGTGTGTATCAGCGCTGTATGATCCATCTCTATTAACTTCATTAAGAGTTGTAATTTTTTGTCTGCTTGCGTTTGCCCAAACACCAATTACAAAACTTGGATCCAAAATAGTACTGGCATTTTCAATTGATTTATGTTCTTTCTGCAAAGTGTTGATATCAACCTCCAACGCAATAGTAGATACGTTTAAACATTTTAACCCATCCTGAGGCTTTGTTGGTCCTTGCCGTGGCGCATCGCCAAGATCAAATATCCCGCCGAGGTCTACAAAAAATGGATCGTCAACAGGACCACAAAAAACCTTTTCTCCTGTACTTGCCTTCGTTATCGCCTTTTTCATAAGGTATTCATAACTTGGAGCATTAAGACCAACAGGTGAGCTTATTGATCTTTCACCAATATTTGGTGGAGGAACAATCCCATCAGTAACTATTGTAGTGAAAGAGCTTCCACCATTCATACTTCTCTCTAAAGTATAAGTTGTTTTTAAATTCTCCTTACCTAACCTTATATTAAAAAAGGTAGAAGGATCTTCCTTAACTCTTTTAAATGTAAACCGATAAATAATATCATCGCCGGCTGTTGCAATATTGTTATCTACATGAATTTCATATCGCACATCTTCACTAAAATGGCTGAAATTAGGCCCACCCTGCGGCAATTGAAACGGAATGTAGTTAGCAATTAAAATAATTTTGTTTGAATCTGTAGGACCTTTAAAAGCATACACATCCGTGTTATCTGCCAAAGGATCGTCAGCAATCATTGGAGCTTCCCTATGGCTGGATGCCCAGGTTGGAAAGGTATTGACAATCATCGCACACAGCATTATAGCTGCGTAAATTTTTCTTTTCATAAATTTTTAATTTTAAAATGAACGTAAAAAATTCTGTCAGTAACAAAAGACCGCTAAGCGTGGTTATTTAAATAGGTATGGATGAGGCATGCAATCGCCAATATCTATTACGTAATAAAACCTTCACATGGTTTTAACATATTCAAATTAAATAAAATTTGGGGTTATCGGTTAAAGTTATTTTTTCAGCCTAAGCTTGGGCTCATTTGTTGTATCTGCCGCTTTAATGCCGCACCGCTTCCATCCGGCACTTGGGTATTAACTCTCTCTTAAACTTTAATGCGCACTGCTTAAATCTAATTTTTCCTTGTGCTTTCCTTGCTTTACAAACAAAACAATTGGTAAACAAATAAGAAACATAATACCGAGGTACAAAAAAATATCCATGTAGCTCATTACAGCAGCCTGCTTCGTTACGCTGAAATCCAGCGCTTTGTAGCTTGCTTTAAGTGCCACATCTGGTGTAAGACCCTTGTTAATAAAAGATTTTTGCATCATCGTAATTCGCTGTTGTACATTTAAATTATTTATATCAAGTTTAGAAACTAATTCATTTCTGTGCGTCATATTCTTAGCTGCTAAAACAGTTGTAATTACTGCAATCCCAAATGAACCGCCCAACTGCCGCATCATACCTGTAAAGGCAGCACCTTGCCCTATTTCCTGCCCTTTTAACGACGATAATGATAAAGCAGTTATTGGTATAAATAATAATCCTAATCCAACGCCTCTTGCAATAAGCATCCAGAAAAAATCATCTTTTCCTGTGTCAGGCGTTACAATTTTAAAGCCCCAAAAACTGTATACAAAAAATACCAACATACCGGCTGCTACCAGGTATTGTGGCTTTACACCACGGGTTAATAATTTACCAATCATGGGCATCATAATAGCTGTCATCACAGCTGCCGGTATTAATAAGGCACCTGCCTGGTAAGCCGTCCAGCCCAATACACTCTGTGTATACAAAGGAATTATAAACGTGGAACCGTACAACCCAAAACCCATTATAAAACTCATTACTGTTCCAATTCGAAGGTTTCCGTTCTTTAAAACACGCAAGTCTACGATAGGGTTTTTGTAACGTAATTCTCGCCATATAAAAAAGAAAAGCCCTAAAACCGCAGTTATAATTAATGTTGAGATAACAGGGCTTTCCAACCATGCATCTTCCTGCCCACGCTCCAGAACATATTGTAAAGAGCCAACCGTTAAGGCAAGTAACCCAATACCCAACCAATCAATTTCATTAATTAGTTTTTTTGCAGCATACACGGGACTTTTTATAAATTGTAAAGTCAATAAAGTTGCAATTACTCCAATAGGAATGTTTATATAAAAAATATATGGCCAGCTAAAATTTTCAACAATGTAACCACCAAGCGGAGGCCCTAAGGTTGGTCCTATAATAACCCCAAGCCCATAAATTGCCTGTGCCATTCCACGCTTTTCTATTGGATAAGCTTCTGTAATAATTGTTTGTGAAGTCACCAGCAATGCGCCACCGCCAATGCCTTGTAAAAAACGAAAAGCTACAAGCTCCCAAATGTTCGTTGCGTTGCCGCACAAGAAAGAACAAAACGTAAATAAAATAACAGATGCAGCAAAATAATTTCTCCTTCCGAACTGTTGCGATAGCCAGCTCGTCATTGGTACTATAATTACATTACCGATAGCATAAGCGGTAATAACCCAACCAACTTCTGTAAGAGTTGCACCAAGGTTACCACGCATATCATTCAATGCAACATTTACAATGGTGGTATCAACAATTTCAAGCAGTGCACATAGTATTGCTGTAATTGTTATAATCACCCTTCTTGCTCCATATTCAACAAGAGAATTAGGATCTATTAACCCCCCCTTCAATGCAGGCAGAAGCTTTATGTTGTTTGAAGAAGACTTCATTTATAAGCTATAATTTTATGTTTGTTTTTAACAAAATCAGGTACAGAATTATTGTAAATGCACATCAACATTTACATTCATACCAGCCCTTAATTTTTTAATCAGTGTATCTGCTTTGTTTGTAAACTCTATTTTTACCGGTAAACGCTGTACAACTTTTACAAAATTGCCGCTTGCATTATCTGCGGGTAACAATGCAAACCTTGAGCCTGTAGCCGGAGAAAATGAACTCAGAACTGCATCAAAATCATGGTTGGGAATTGCATCTACATGTACCGTTACTTTTTGACCTTCCAGCATTTTGTTATACTGTGTTTCTTTAAAATTGGCAACAACCCATTTTTCATCACTTAACACAATACTAAATAACAAAGCACCTGCTTGAAGAAATTGTCCTTTTTGTAGAGGAACTTTAGCTGCTAGGCCACTTTCTGCAGCAGTAATGATTGTGTAAGAAAGATTAAGTTTTGCATTTTCTACATCTACTTCTCTTTGCTTAATTACTGAAGCTGCAATTCCTCCCTGTTGTGATACTGCTTCACTTTGAGAAGTTACAACTCCTGTTTGAGCAGCTGCCTGGTTACGTTGATCAATTAAAACCTGTAGTTGTTTTTCAGCAGTTTGTTTTGCCGCCAAAACCTGCTCATATTGTTGTTGTGTTATAGAATGATCTTTAATAAGATTTTCGTAACGCTGTAAATCCTGCGAAGTGCGGTTTACGGTTACCCTGGCAACTTCTATTTGTGCAGTGGCAGTTTGTATTGCGGTCTTTGTTGTATTAATATTTTGATTGGCTGCATTTGCCGAAGCCTTTGCAGCACTTAAATTACTTTTTGATGTTGCAAGTGCAGCCTCTGCCTGCTGCAGTACGATACGTAAATCACGCTGCTCGAGTATTACAAGTGTATCACCCTTTTTTACATATTGATTATCTTCTACTTTTACATCTGCTACATAACCTGATATTTTTGAAATAACGGGACTGATGTTCGCTTCTATTTGTGCATCGTCTGTTTCTTCATGCTTTTGTCCATGAAAATATTTTGTAAGCCCAAACCACAAACCTCCGCCAACAAGAAGTATGAGCACTATTATAAATCCAAAATTTTTTTTCTTTGGTGCTGTCGTTTTTTCTTCAGTAGTAACTGTTGCCATAATATTTTTTCTTTTTATTTAGAAAGAGTTCCTGTTGTTGATAAAATTTTATTGTATGCCAATGCTGCATCAGCTTTCGCAACACTTGTATTTAATTTTGCCTGTAGTAATGAAACATCGGCTTGCAGCAAATCAGTTATTGTAACCAGATTGTTATCGTATTTATTTTTTGTAATTCTGTAATTTTCACCTGCCTGAATAATAGATTTTTCATAAACATCTATCTTTTTTTGCGCAAAAAGATAATTCTGATAATCTCTGTTTAACTGGAGTTTAATGCCATCAGTTATTAAAGATTCGGTAGCATTCAATTGCACCTCCTGTGCTTTTGCCTGTATAAGTTTTGTATTGGTTTTCCACAACGATGCAAAATTATATTGTACGCCAAACCCTATATTTACGGCATTTGTAACAGTCAGTAATTTTGGAATATCTGCCGCAATGTAGCCTCCGGTAAGTGCGATCGTAGGATATGCTTCTGCCTTAGCACCTTTTACCCCAACTGCTGCTGCCTTTTTTTGAAATGCAATTACCTGTACATCTTTTCTATTTTGAAGCGCCATATTTTCCATTTCAATAAATGGTTTTAATTGCTGTGCAGCGTTAATAAAATTACTGTCAACTTCAATTAGAATATTTTCAGGCAGCCCCAACAGCAGAGCCATATTAATGGTTGCTATATTTAAATTATTCTGTGCGTCCAGTAAACTTAACTCAATATTAGATGTTGTAAGCTGCGCTTTTAATAAATCATTTTTTGCCAAAATACCATTTTGTTCCAGTCGGAAAAACAATGAATCTCTTTGGATGGAAGCGTTTAAATTTTCCTCTATTACAGCTACAGTTTTAGACGATTTATACAAGTTTGTGTAGGCAAGTATTGTATTGTAAACAACTGCTTCTTTATCATTTCCTACATTTAGTATAGCAGCTTTTTCAAGGTATTCTGCTGACTCAATTCCATATTTTATCCGCCCACCCGTATACAATGGCATGGTTACATTTGCAATGCCATATAAAGCCTGGTTTACTTTTGGCGCAGGTCGGTTACTGTTTTGCGCAGATTTTAAATCAATATTTGCACTGCTTAACCTTAAGTAGTTTGCCGAAACCGAAGCACTCGGTAATTTTCTGTTTTTAGCCTCTTGCACATCTGCATTTGCCTGTAAAACTTTTGAATTTGCAATTTTTAAATTGTTGCTGGTTTTTAAACTTAAATCTATTGCCTGTTGAAGACCAATTTTTTGTACCGTTTGTGCATATAATGGTAATTGTGTAAAAACAAAAACCATAATATAGAGTAGGGTAATTTTTATTTTATGATTCATAGCCAAGAATTGTTTTAAAAATATTTTTTAAATGATCGTATAATTTGCTGTGTAAATAGGTTTTTAATTCTTCTTCCTGCAAGCCTGAAAGATTATTAAACTCACAATAATGTTCTTTGTTGATGATCATCTGTGTTACTGTGCCTGTCATTGTATTAAGCGCCAATACAACATCAATATTTTTTTTGAATACTTTTTTCTTTTGACCCTCTTTAACCAGATCTGTAAACATAGCAGCGTAGTCCATTTTAAGTTCTCTGAGCATTCTTATTATTTCAGGGTTCTTTTTCACTACCTGTTCGCAGAGTAATATTTTATAGAATGACTGGTTTTCTATTACTTTTTTAATATAATCGTCCAGCATTATTTCAACTTTACCAAAAGGGGAAATATGGTCGTTGTTTAAAAGTTGCTGCACTTTTAGTTTTGTATTTATCATTCTTTCCTGAAAAAGGCTTTCCATCATTTTTTCCTTACTTCCAAAATAATAGGAGATCATGGCAAGGTTTACACCCGCTTCATCTGCTATATCTCTTACGGTGGATGCTTCAAAACCCTTTACAGCAAAGAGTTTTTCAGCTGATTCTAAAATATGCTTTTTTTTATCTTTTACTTCCATCTTTTTATTAAAGTGTAAAACTAAACATTTGTTTAATAATATCAAACGTTAGTTTAATAAAAAATCGATTAATTAACTTTAAGTTTTTCGGGGGCATAAAAAAAGTGAAGCATTTACAGCTTCACTTTTCAACATAATAATAAAGTATTTAATTATCGTTTAGCTTTTTTAAAGCTTCAAAAAGTTCAAGTTCTTTTTCAGATAAACCTGTTGGTAGTGTTACATTGTATGTTACATAAAGATCACCAAAAATTCCTTCTTGTTTGTAAAGTGGAAAACCTTTTCCTTTCACACGTATTTTTGTTCCATTCTGTGTTTCGGGTTTTACCTTTAGTTTAAGTTTTCCATGCATAGTCGTAAGGTTTGCATCGCCACCAAGTAAAGCAGTATATAAATCTATTTCCTGTGTTATCTGCAAATCATTACCAACTCTCTTAAAAAATGTATCGTTGTTTATTTTAAAAGTAAGGAACAGATCTCCTCCAGTGCCACCATTTGCACTTGCCTGTCCATAACCGTTTAATTTTATAACCTGTCCGTTTTCAACACCGGCGGGTATAGTTATTCGGATGTTTTTACCGTTAACTGTAATGGTTTGTTGGTGTGTTTTAAAAACGTCAGTAAGGTTTAACTGAAAAGTTGCATTAATGTCCTGACCTTTTTGTCTGCCTGTACTTCGCCTTCCACCACCGCCACCAAACATCGAAGAAAAAAAATCTGAAAAACCACCTTCGTTTTCAAATCCACCAAACTGTTGCCCATACTGCTGCTGCTGTCTTGCCTGTTGTTCATAAGCTTCACTGTGTTGCCAGTCCTTACCATACTTGTCAAATTTTTTCCTGTTTTCAGGATCGCTTAGAACCTCATTGGCTTCATTTATCTGCTGGAATTTCTTTTTAGAGGTAGCATCATCCGGGTTTGCATCCGGGTGATATTGCTTAGCTAATTTTCTGTAAGCTTTTTTAATTTCATCGGCAGTTGCATTTTTTTGCAAACCTAAAACCTGGTAATAATCTATAAATTCCATTAAATTAAATTGAAAAAACAAAAAATGAAATTACAACATTGTTATTATCAAGACGTAGTAAATATTATTTGCGAAACAACCCTGGTATATTTTAACAATAACCAATCAGATAATTATTCTGCACTTGTTCTTCCACTTGCCGCATCAATAATTCTTCCAAAAAAAAGCGCATTCATAAATAACTTTGTACCGCCCAGCCAAAACGCTCTAAAATTTGGATCATCAGCAATATTTATTATTCTTCCCGCACCAACTGTATTTATAATTACTGCTGCTGAATTTTTAATTGCATCTTCATTCTGTCTGCTTACCCAACCGCTTTGCAATGGTTTGCTCCTGTAGTAAAATGGGGTGGCGTAAGGGTTTTTACTTTTTTCCATAAAAACTTTGTTAGCTTTAAAAAGACTGATCGTTTTTTGGTTATATCCGTATGCAAGTGGATGTGTTAAATCTGCATCAGCACCAAAAATAGCTCCTGCTATTTGTTGAGCACCATCAATTTGTTCTCTCTCCACATAATTAAGTCTCTCTAAACTGTCTACGGGTGATTTTGCTTTTTTAAATTTGACATCGCTGATACCATTTTGTGCAGCCCATATTACTGCTTCTTCCGTTAAAATTAATGTACCACCCGCCTGTATCCAGATCTTTAATTTCTCTTTATTTAAATCGAGATAATTACCGCCCACCATTATTATGCTGTTATATTTATTCAAATCAATACGGTTAAATATTGCGATTTCTAAATGTGATGCAGGTATGTTCATCCGTTGGTCCAACAAATGCCATACTTCGCCGGCATCAGTTGCGTTAACGCCTGTCCCCACAATCATAGCAATTACAGGTTTTGTTAAGGGTAACATTTTACTGCTTCCAAGGTCGCTGCCACTGTTCACATTTCCGGTTTGTACACTGTAAATGCTTACGCCATATTTTGCAGCAATATTATTAAGCAACTCAAATATCTTATCGTTGCTAACCGTTTGTAACTGGCTTGGAATAATGATAGTGCCATAATTAAATTTTTTAGATGCGCCATTTACATTTATCGAAAAGCTATTGCCCGCTACTTTTGTAAACACATCGTTTGTTTGTAATTCGTACAATGCTGCCGGCGCATACAACCCTTCCCATTGCATTAAATAACCAATGTTGCTTTTGTTTCCAATAACAGTTTGTTTTGGGAAAATAACGGCGTTTATTTTTTCGCTCTGCAGGGTTATGTTGTATTGAGCAGCGCCCAATTCTGCACAAGGCAAGCCAAAAGCAAGTGGCATTGTCCATGAGGTAATATCATAAAATAGGCTGTCTTTAAATTTCGATGTTTTCTCGAAAATCGTTTTTATAACCTTGTACTGTGTTTGGTTTGCAGGTACAATGTAAGCGCCGTCTTTTTCAAAATCGTTGCCATCGGCTTTTAGATTTGAATTTAAACCATACACATCTATCTGTTGTCTTTGCAGCATTTGCAGAAAATGAAATGTTTTAGCTTTGTCATTTTTATCTCCAAAAACATATCCTTTTACCGGATCTGCAGCAGCATCCGTTAATGCTTCTTTGTAAAAATCTTTTTGCCATTGTAAAAATTCTTTTCGTAAAACCTTTGCACCTTCCAGAGTAGAAAGTTCCGTTGTAAATTGATTTTTTATTGTAAATGGAAAACTTAGTAAACCATTGCTTGTTTGTTGTAAATGGCCCCGCGAGGATGCCTGCTCAAATAAAATACCAATAGCTCCATTTATATCAGGATATGTTGATCCTTTGCCGTAATAAAAGTCATCATAATTTTCTCTAGTAAAATACATAGAACCAATTCGGTCTAAAAATGCAGCATGAAATTTTGCAAGTTTGCCTGTTAGTTCCTGGTTTTTTTGCGGTGTTAAAGGATTTACTCTTGAAGGTACACCAGGCTGAAAAAAGAAGGTCGCATTGCTTCCCTGCTCATGGTGATCTGTTAGAATATTTGGTTTCCATTTGTGAAACCATGTCAGTCTGTTCTGGCTTTCAACATGCACAGCAGGCAGCCAGTCACGGTTAAGATCAAACCAGTAATGATTAAATCTGCCGCCGGGCCATACTTCATTAAATTCTCTCGAATTAGGATCACTCACCAGGTTTTTACTCTTGTGCTGGTTGGCCCAGGTAGAAAAACGTTGCAACCCATCCGGGTTAAAAGAAGGATCAAACAGGATGACAACATTATCCAGCAATTCATCTATCTGTTTGCCTTGCGCTGCTGCAAGATAATATGCACTTACAAGGCTAGCATTTGCACCGCTGGGTTCGTTGCCGTGTATTGAATGACCTATCCATACTACAATTGGCATGTTCTCAATATTTACAGAAGCAGATTTGGTTGGGTCGGATAACAGTAAATGTTGCTGCCTTATTTCTTCCAGTCGCAATTGGTTTTTTGGAGATGTAATAATAAGCAAAACCTGAGGGCGGTTTTCATAAGTAAAACCCATCGTTTCCAGTTTTACTCTTTCGGGTGCAGCTGCTGCAATGGCTTTCATATAATTTACCAGACGGTCGTGGGTTACATGCCACTCTCCCGGCTCATGAAAAATAATATCTTTTGGCGTTGGTATCGTCTTATTGTAAGTAACACTGTCGGGTAAATAATAATTTAAATTCTGCGAAAATACGCTTGGTTGGATAGCAAAGAGAAAAAGAAAAAAAACAAATTTCTTCATACGTTTTGGTTTGTGTAAAGTCGTAAGATATATAATTATACAAATTAAAAGTGGAGGGTTGAGCATCATTTATAAAACTGCTTCGTGTGTGTTTACAATGTCCCATTGTATAAAATTCTTTAAAGATAAAATGTCTACCTATCAAGACTTTCTAATTAACTTATTATCAACTGCAACTACATTTTATTTACGGTAACTCTACGTAAGCTTTTGTATGAAAAAATTTGGACAAAGAATCTTTTATTCTAAGTGTATCCGTAAGTGATTTTATGAAAGGCATGCGCAATTTAAAATTTACAGAATCTTTAGTAGTAAGCACAAGATTATTGCCGTAATCGGTAAGTTTTTTAAAACTTTTATCTGCCGATACAAAATTTGTAAACTCTTTTATAACTATATAAAAAGTATTACTATCACTAAATGGTTTGGCCATATTTGAATTATTTACAGCATTTTTTACAACAAATGAAGTATCACTTTTAATTTGCGGTAAGGTATCTATTACTGAATTTTCTGCAGGAGTTTGTGTTGATAGTGGTATTGTTCTATTGTAAAAATACAATCCACCGGCCACAGTTGTAATTATTACAATTCCTAATAAAATCCATAAAATTATTTTATTACTGCCATTACCTGTTTCTTTTTGGGGTGTAGCAAAACTTATTTTTTCTTTTTCTTTTTCAGTAATCAGTTTTGGCTTTTCTTCGGTCGTAACATGCGATGTAGTTGCTTGTGTGAAGGCATAATCACCAACCTGAGTTTTTTGCAAAGTACCCATTCCTTCAAAAATCAAAGGCTTACCAATATTTAAAAACTGTTTGTTTAAAATAATAAAAGATTCAAGATCTGAGTAAGCTAGCGGTTTTATTTTTCGGGTACTTTCCATTATAAACGCAACCAATCCATCATCAACAGGCGCTTTGGGGTCGTAAACAAATTGTATAGCATCTACAGGTAAAACAATATCTTTTTCGCTTTCTTCGGGAATATTTATTTCAGCTGCTATATTAAATATACCTATATCTTGTAATATTACTTTTTTGTTTCTGTACAGGTATTGAACTATCAATTGCTCCGTTTTCATTAATGTTTTGTTATTCTTTAAAAAAAAATATAATTAACAAACCTACAAGTAAATAAGAATATAGCCAAGCAAACAAATGAATTGAGTTAAATTTGCCGTATGTTAACGGACGATGAAACAAGATTTATTCAATATTGGGATAAACACAAAGAACTGCACAGCAGATTTAGCAGCAAACTTTTAAGAGGTTTGCCTATGGCCTGTATGTTTGGACTTCCAATTCTTTTATTGATCGCCTGTGTATATCTCTTTTTACCTGAATGGTATACCAAAATTTCAAAAACATCTCCTGAAACATTTTTAATTGTCACACTGGCTGTTTTTATCGCAATTTTTTTTTATGCATTTACAAGAATGCATTTTAAATGGGAGATGAATGAACAACTTTACAAAGAAATAAAATATAAGGTGAAAAAATCGACACAGATGCAGCCATTACCTTCAAAAAATACTCTTAACAATATATAAATTATATACAAATGAAAAAATGGTTTTATGTTATCGTTCTACTAACAATGGTATGCTCAAGTTGTAAAAAAGATGTTAGTTGCACGTCTACAGCTCCAACAACAGTCGCATCTGCAGGAGAAAGTGCTTATCTACAAAATTATTTAACAGCCAATAATATTACTGCCAGCCAAAAAAGTGGAATGTTTTATGTAATATCTTCACAGGGAACAGGAACATCTCCTAATTTATGTTCGTCTATTACAGTGGATTATGTAGGTAAATTAATTAACGGAACTACTGATGGCTCTCAATTTGATGCATCTCAACCTAACAGTCCCTTAATAACAAGTTTAAATAATTTAATAGAAGGATGGCAGGTTGTTTTGCCACTTGTAAAAGCAGGTGGTACAGTTACGTTGTATATACCACCGTCTTTAGGTTATGGTTCACGGGCATCAGGACCAATACCTGCGGACTCTTATTTAAAGTTTGTTATAACATTGAAATCGGTTAATTAATTTCATTTCTTTAAACTAATTTAACCCTGATATCGATCGGGGTTTTTTTATAAATCTTTGTATGTGAGTAACGAGTCTATTTCTGTATTTGATATGTTTAAAATTGGTGTAGGGCCAAGCAGCAGCCATACTTTAGGCCCATGGCGTGCGGCACAGTTGTTTACAAAAAAGCTGGAAGAAAAAAATATTTTAAATAGGGTAAAAGCTATTGAAGTTTTATTATACGGCTCTCTTGCAAAAACCGGTGTTGGGCATGGTACTGCCATTGCTGTTCAGCTTGGCTTAAGCGGTGATGATCCTGTAACCTTTAATGTAGAAAATATTACCGCAAAAATTGCAGATGTAAACAGCATGCATAAACTGTTGCTTGCCGGCAGGCATGAAATAGATTTTATTCCATCAGATGATATTGAATTTCTGTTTACGGAAACCCTCCCTTTTCACCCAAACGCTTTAACTTTTCTGGTTTCTTTAAATGATGGAAATAATTTTGCAGAAACTTATTACTCCATAGGTGGAGGTTTTGTTGTTCAGGAAGTAATTGCTTCTGACACAAAAAAAACAAATACTTCTTCAGAAGTTATCCTTCCTTTTCCGATAAATACTGCTGATGAACTGTTGCATTGGTGCCGAAAAACCGGTATGACCATTCATGAGGTAGTTATGGAAAATGAACTTGCCTGGCGAAGCGAAAACGAGACTAAAAAAGGGCTGTTGGAAATCTGGCGGGTAATGAAAGAATGTATGTATAAAGGTTGCCACACTCAAGGATATCTGCCCGGTGGTTTAAATGTAAAGCGCCGTGCATTTGATGTAAATAAAAGGCTATTGCAGAATATTACCTATACAAATTACAATGAATGGTTGGAGAAAATTTTGGCTGGCGGACATCGTTTCAATTATATACTTGACTGGGTAAGTTGCTTCGCACTTGCAGTAAATGAAGAAAATGCATCTTTCGGCAGGGTAGTAACTGCTCCTACAAATGGTGCAGCGGGTGTTATACCTGCGGTACTTCAATATTTTATTATTTTTTGTGATGGAAATGACGATGATAAAATTATAAATTTCTTATTAACGGCCTCAGAGATTGGAAGTATTTTTAAAAAAGGTGCAACCATTTCTGCAGCAATGGGAGGGTGCCAGGCAGAGATTGGTGTGAGTAGCGCTATGGCAGCTGCAGCACTTACTGAAAGTCTTGGTGGTACTCAACGGCAGGTTTTGATGGCTGCCGAAATAGCAATGGAACATCACCTTGGTATGACCTGTGACCCCATAGGTGGTATGGTACAAATTCCATGTATTGAAAGAAATACGATGGGTGCAATAAAAGCCATAACTGCCTGTCAGCTTGCTTTACAGAGCACACCCGATTTTGCAAAAGTGAGCTTGGATGGTGTAATAAAAACCATGTGGGATACTGCTTTAGATATGAATAGTAAATACAAAGAAACTGCTGATGGTGGGCTTGCAGCTAATATTCCGATAAGTTTAAGTGAATGCTAGTAGATAGATAGTATTGAGTAGGTAGTATTGAGACAGAACAGAACCGGAATATAATTAGCCGAATATCAACTTCAAGCACATCAATCTCAATACTGCAATTTCGTATCTCAATACTAATTATAACCCGTAATTTCTTTTTAAATCTCTGTCATTTTCCCTGGTCTTTATTGTTTCTCTTTTGTCAAAATATTTCTTTCCTTTACCAAGACCAATATCCATTTTTGCAAGCCCTTTCTCATTTATAAAAATCTTGAGTGGAATTATACTGTAACCTTTTTCTTTGCTTTTTTCCTGCAGTTTTTTCAGCTCTTTTTTGTTGAGTAATAATTTACGTTCCTGTAAAGGCTCGTGGTTAGTATAAGTGCCAAATGCATATTCTGATATGTGAAGACTTTTTACATAGAGCTCACCTCTGTCAAAAATGCAATAACTGTCATTAAAACTTGCCTTGCCTGTTCTTAAAGATTTTATTTCTGTACCCTGCAATACTATTCCGGCAGTATATGTTGCTTCAAAAAAATATTCGTAATAAGCTTTTTTGTTATTCAGTTCCACTTTTCTGTTTTGCCAAAGATAAAAAACTAAGCCCGAAGTTTATTTATTAGAATTTATGAAACAATAAATTTTAACTTCAATAAAAAATAAGCAAATGAGTGATTTAAAAACAGGCAGTAATTTGTTGTTGCGTATGCAACCTTTACAAAGAATATCACTAAGTGTGGTGTTTGCAGTAGTTGTGTGGTTTTTTATAAAAAATGTTTTGCACGATACACTTTTTATTATTATTTCTAGCTGGTGTGCATTTGCATTCAGTTACGTGATTACATCATGGACAGTCATGTTTTCAAGAAGGGTTGAACAAATAAAAAAGCTGGCAAAGGAAGAAGATGGCAGCAGAATATTTGTAATGATTTTTACTATAATTGCCTCTTTTGCTGCAATGGTAACTGTTCTTTTACTTGTTATAACTTCCGGTAAAGACCAGCAAAATGAAATTTTTAAAGTGTCGGTCAGTTTTTTTTCCGTGTTACTTTCGTGGGTGCTGGTGCATACTATTCTTACATTTCACTATGCCCATTTATTTTATGATGATGATGAAACCGGTATTAAAGAAAACAGACAAGGAATAAATTTCCCTTCGGATGATAATCCTGATTATTTGGATTTTGCTTATTTTTCTTTTGTAATAGGGATGACATTTCAGGTATCTGATGTTGTAATAACTGATAAAATAATAAGAAGGCTGGTACTGCTGCACGGACTCATTTCATTTATATTGAACACGTTTGTTGTGGCACTAACTGTTAATTTTATTGCAGGCTTAGCTAAGTAAAAAAAATACAATTTGTAATTGTAATAAAGAAAGACTTCTGATTTGCAGGAGCCTTTCTTTAATTTTTAAATATTATGAGTAAATCAGCTATTTTTTCTTTTAATTTATTTCTGTGTATAATAAAATCGAGAAAGCCGTGCTCCAGCAAAAATTCACTTCTTTGAAACCCCGGCGGTAAATCTCTTTTAATTGTTTCTTTTATAACCCTTGGCCCTGCAAACCCAATAAGCGCTTCAGGTTCACCACAAATAATATCGCCTAGCATCGCAAAAGAAGCTGTTGTTCCTCCAAAGGTTGGATCAGTACACAAAGAAATGTAAGGAATTTTTGCTTCTGCAAGCTGGTAAAGTTTACCCGACGTTTTAGCGAGTTGCATCAACGAAAATGCGCTCTCCATCATCCGTGCACCGCCACTTTTATTAATAATCATAAATGGTATGCGGTGCTCCATACAATAATCACAGGCCCGGCTTATTTTTTCACCCATTACACTACCCAAACTCCCTCCTATAAATTCAAAATCCATACAGGCAATTACTAGGTCATGTTCCTTTACTTTACCATGTGCCACTGTAATTGAATCGTGAATATCCGTTTTGCTGTGAGTGTCTTCAAGGCGTTTGCTGTAAGGCTTCAAATCTACAAAGCCTAAAAAGTCCTTCGATTTTATATTTGCAAAAAGCTCTTCGTGTAATCCATCGTCAAAAATTATATCGAAGTACTCATCACT
>JAYUZL010000193.1:0-12557 GCA_043751875.1 Ferruginibacter sp. | reverse complement strand
AAACGCCCTTTTCTTCTCACAATTTTGCAATCTGCGCTGCGTTTTTTAATGGAGGCTCTTACCTTCATGATAATAAATTTTTACTTTTATATATTCTTTGGTATAAAATTCTAATGATTACTTGTACCTAAAAATTATTCTTCCTCTCGTTAAATCGTACGGACTCATCTCAACACCTACTTTATCTCCTGGTAAAATACGAATATAATGCATCCTCATTTTGCCAGAAATAGTTGCCAAAATTTCATGACCATTTTCTAATTTTACTTTGAACATAGCATTGCTTAACGCTTCCACTATAGATCCATCTTGTTTAATGAGTGCTTGTTTAGCCATAATTTTCGGAGCGCAAATATAGGATTATTATTTTAATAAAAGAAGAAAATGAAGTTTAAATCGATTATAACCCTTTAAATGAATTTAAATAATTAGTTTTTAACTATTTACAAATAATAAAAACTGAAAGCCAAAAAAAAATATACCCGTGTAAAAAGTTATAAATTTTAATCTGCAAAAAAAATCCGTTTGAAATTTTATCAAACGGATTTTTCTTGTTTGTGTTCAAATATATTTTACAAAGTGAGGCTTAATCTGGCAAAAATATACCTGCCATTAAAACCAAATTGAGAAACATTACGAGAATACTCAAACTGGTTATTATTACTCAAGTCAATTGTACCAGTCGTACCATAAACACCTGCGCTATTTGGGCGGGCAGCTGTTTGTGTTTTTAAATTTTTATCCGGATAAATATCAAATATATTATTAGCTCCAATCGTAATTCTTAAAGTTTTTGTCGCGATAAAACCTACTGAAAAATCAGTAATGGTTCTACCGCCGAAAGTAGGGTGTTCCGTTGCTAAAAACTGTCCGTTTACAGTTTCACCCTCAACCAAACCATTACCATTTATATCAGTTGTGTTGGGGTCGGTAACCGCACCAAAATAAGTATGACGTAAAAAGAATTCCATTTTTTTATAATTAAGGGTATTAATTAATGCAAGCTTTGACCTTGGTACTGCTGATTCTAAGTAGATACGACTGGCTTCATCAAAGTAATTATTAAGATTTCCTGTATTTTTTAAAATATCAGATGCTTTAATGTCCCCTACCTTTTTGGTGCGTGATACGGTCCCAGCTAAATCTGTTTTTAAAGTAAAGCCATCAAAATTAAATTTATTAGAAACTATATAATCTATTCCTTTAGATTCTGTATTAATTGCATTTGTGAAAAATGTTGCTGATGTAGCACCTGCTTGATCAAAAGCTTGCTGGAGTACCAGTTGATCTCCTGTTGGCGTACCGGTTGGCCGTGCGAATTGCCCTGTTAAAATAATACGATCTTTAATTTTGATAAAGTATCCATCTACCGTTAATGTTAGTGTAGAATTGGGCACTTTGTAAGTCACACCAGCACTGTAGCTGCTAGAAGTTTCCTGCTTTAAATTTGGAATACCTAATAATTTTGCTGCTTTCGATTCGTTTGTAAATGTTCCCACTTCAAATGGTACACCTCCTAAAAACTGGGTGGCTGTAGAGTTGAAATATTTTTGTTGTAATGAAGGGGCTCTAAAGCCCGTCGCTATTGCACCTCTTAAATTTAATCCTTTACCCGCTTTGATTCTTGTAGCAAACTTATAACTGAAAGTGCTTCCAAAATCCGAATAATTTTCATACCGAACTGCACCGTTTACTAACCAAGCTTTGGTAGGATTTAATTCAACATCTACGTAACCTGCCTGGCTGTTCCTATTTTTGCTTAAAGAATTTTCAGGTCTAAAGCCGGGAAAAACCTGTGCTCCGCCAGGTCTGCTACTTCCAAAAAAGTCAGTAGGCAATTGAGTTGCAGGTGTAGTTGATGTTGCAGGTATACCATTAATATCATATCGCTCATAAGAATTTTGATCTCCTGCCTTTATTTTATAATTTTCTAATCTTAACTCTCCTCCAATGGCTAAATTTAGGCCTGCAAGAACATCATACTCATGCGAAAAATCGAGGTTGGAAGTGTTTTGCGAAAATCCTAATTTACCTGCTTCAAATTCCTTTGGAGATTTAAGACCAAGTGTAGCATTTGAAGTATTTTTTATGGTATACTTAAACTGATTTTGACCATAAGTATTACTCAAATCATAATTCCATGTTCCTAACTTTCCTTTTACGCCGACCGCTATTGATGCATCTGTAATGTAGGATCCTATTTCTGGCAAAAATCCGTTTGGATAAAGTTCAGTAAGTGTTCTGTTTTGTACAGGTCTCCTGTAAAATCCTGCACTGTTACCGTCTCTAATGCCGTATCCACCAAATGCATAAAAAGTATTATTTGCATTTATTGGTAAAGTTGAATTCATAAATAGCTGGCCTCCTGATAATTTTGACTGACCGATACGCATGTTAAAGTCTTTTCTTTGAAGCCCTCTAAAAGCTAGCTCATTGTTTGAAACATTTGTGTTTGCATCAGTAATTGCAGAAAGGGCAGATTGCATTGCTGCAATGGTAGTTGCATTTTGTATGTTAGTTTGCTGCGCAGAAGAAAAATAAGAAACGTTTGGTGCATAAGTTTTTATAGTAGTCAAAATTTGAGCAGTATTAGGTGTATTATTTATATTGCTAAAGAGAGAAGATAAATTAACGCCTCCTGCAGCTGCTCTATTTTCAATTGCGTTGTAAGCATTAAAAATCTGACCGTTATAATCTGTGGCTCGTCTTGTACCTTCCCGGGTTACAAAACTTCCTGTAAAATTTACGGCACCGCCTTTTTTACCAAGCCCTACTCCATAGTTAAGATCGAGCTGCACCTGTTTACCATCTATACCCCCTCTGTGATCATTAGAACCACTGCTGACATTGCCGCCCGTACTCAAAGCAGAAGTAAACTTGTTGATATTCTTTTTCATCACAACATTAATTACGCCTGCAATAGCATCAGACCCATATTGAGCAGCTGCACCATCTCTCAACACTTCTATTCTTTCAATTGCAAATGCAGGTATAGCATTTAAATCTGTTCCAACTGATCCTCTGCCAGGTGTACCATTGACATTAACCAATGATGACGAATGACGCCTTTTTCCATTGAGTAAAACCAATACCTGATCAGGTCCTAAGCCACGAAGTTGGGCCGGATCTATGTGATCAGTACCATCTGCAACTGTTTGTGTATTAGAAGTAAAAGAAGGAGCTACGTAATTTAAAATTTGATTAAGATTTGTTTGAGGGGCAGCCCTTGTAAGATCGCTAATGTTTAATACATCGACAGGAACAGCTGTTTCCGTATTTACTCTACGTAAACTACGGGAACCCAATACAACTACGCCAACTAAATCACCCGCACTCGCCAGTGTGAAATTTTCAGTAATGGTTTCGCCCGCAATTATCTTAACCTGTTTAACCTCTGCAGTTTTACCGGCATAACTTGCCGTTATACTGTAATTTCCTGCCGGTAAGTTTAAAGAAAAACTGCCATCAATACCTGCTATTGCAGAAGATTTAAATGATGTTGCTTTTGCAAATAAAGAAGTGCCGGACAGTGGAGTGCCATCTGCCTCTTTTACAAAACCAGCTACAGTTCCGTTTTGTGCCATTATATTACTTACGCTTAAAACCATAAATAATAAAAAGAGCGTGTGAATTTTTAAGTTTGTAATAATTGTCATGGTTAGAATTTTGTTTAGGAAATATGTCTTGGGATTGAAGATACATGTTCTTTATGTTGGCTAATATATTAATTCCTCATAAGATAAAAAATGAATTATGAAGCCAAAAAAAATTGAAAATAATAAGTGGTGTAAGATGGATTATTCCAGTATTTTAACTTCTGTTCTTCGATTAATTGCCTTGCCCTCTGCCGTGGAATTTGAAGCTACAGATATTGAACTACCATAACCTTTAGCAGTAAGTCTTGAAGCATCAATACCTTTTAAAATAACATATGCCATTACTGATTTAGCACGCTCCATAGACAATAATGTATTGGCTGCAGGTTTGCCAACATTATCTGTATGACCACCAATTTCAATTTTTTCGTCGTCTTTTCTATTTAAATATGATACCAACTCATCAAGTACCGGAAAAGATTCAATCTTAAGATCTGATTTCCCTGTCTCAAAATTTACATCATCTAAAACAAAAGTTTTTGCAGGCTGGTGAAACAAATCTACTTTTTGTGCGGTTTTGTAAGATTGCTTCGGCCCCAATGCGGGTATATCTAATGTTATGTTACTTACAGAATCTTTAAACCCTAAAATAAAAATATCGTAGTTATCGCCTGCAGGTAAACTCAAAGAGAATTTACCGTCTTCCTGACTAAGCCCCTGAAATTCTCTTTGAGTTAACCGGCTGCGAAAAACCACAATTTCATGTGCCAGCATATTCTTTTTAAAATCTGAGATACTAACATCAACCGGCGCATCTTTAGGTTGGGATGCATTTTGCTGCTGGGTATTTGATTGTGCAAATAAAGCATTCATCAATAAAAAAATACTCATTGCAGTTGATAAATACTTTTTATTCATAACCAGGGGTTTTTAGAATTGAAAGTTACTTGTTTAAAATAAGTATAACATATTTTTTGAAACTTATTATATGTTATTTAACCAGTAAAAAACTCCCCTTCAAAACCTGGGTTCCATTATTTAAATCAATGAAATAAATATAAGTGCCGGCAGGCGATAACTGGCCTTTAAAAAAACCATTCCATGGCACAAAAGTTTTTTTTCTTTGAAATACAATTTGACCATATCGGTCAAAAATAGTGAGGGTATGAAGTGGATAAATCTCGAGACCTGGAACATTCCACGTATCATTTTTACCATCACCATTTGGAGAAAATGCATTAGGAATAAAGATACCATTTATGATTTTCACCTGAACCGTATCGGTAAAGGTTCCACAATTTTTAGGAGCAACAGCAGTTAATACATATTGATAATCTGTAGGTGGATTTACGAAAGGTGTCAGTGTTGTTTCATTAACCATAAAATTTGTAGGACTCCATGTAAAAGCTGCAACATCGCCGGTAATACTTGCGGTTAACTGAACGGCTTTTCCTGCCGGGGTTATTTTATCAACCCCGGCGTTTACTAGAGGAGCTTTAACAACTTTAATATCAATTGAGGCAGTATCTGTACAACCAAAGCTATTGGATACTTTCACATTATATAGAGTGTTATTTAAGGGACTTGCCTGCGTATTTTGTTGATGTGGGGTACTTAAAAATGTTGTAGGAAACCATTCATAATTTGAACCACCACTTGCCTGCAAAAAAATTGTAGCGCCTGCACAAATAGTATCTGATGCAAATGACACTGCAGCAATTGGTGAGGCTTTTATTACCACATTTATAGAGTCAATTACAAAACAACTATTTGCATCCGTAACTTTCACAGAATAGTTACCTCCATTTTGTATTTGCGCATTTTGTATTGTAGTTTGTTTTGATATTGATGTAAAATTTGCAGGACCCCGCCACTCATAATTTGTTCCTCCTGATGCAGTGAGTATTATTGATGCATTTTCACAAACAGGCGAGTTATTAGAAACAAAAGCAACCGGCAACGATTTTATTGTAACCATTAATGGATCTGAGGAAACCCTGCATTGGGGAGATAAGAAGTTACCTGCCTCAGCAACCTGTAAGCGATAACGATAAATACCAAAAGCTGAATTTGTACCGTACTTTACATTCAGTGTTGTGGTATTTTCTCCCAAAATATCTGTAAAAGTATTACCATTAAAGCTCTGCTGCCATTGGTAAACAGGACTAATATAACCGGCAGAAACTGTACAGGAAAATGTAAAAGACTTTATTTCGCCTTTGCAAAAATCTGTGCTTTGCGACGCAGTATTTGTAATAGTGGGCGTAAGAGATGGACCACAGGGCCTGAAGGTAATATCGTCCAGTGCCAGATCGTTACCACAACCACCCGGCGCATTGTTTACCATGCGCAAAACTACATCTGACACTGCATTTGTGGTAGTAAATAAAAATGCTTTTTGAACCCATGTAGGAGTAGAAGTAGGTGGAATATTTCCTGATAAGTATGTTTGAAGGACTGTACCATTCGTTTTTTCTATTAAAAAAGTAATATTGGGTTGGTTAGAATTACCGTTACAGGAGCTTGGTATATCAACATTGAGTATCCATGCAGCAAATTCATAAGTAGTATTGGGGCACAAACCTCTGACTGTATCGACATAAAAAGTACTGGGTGCTACAGATGCATTAATCAGCATGAAATAACCATCTGCATTGCCTGTATGATCACTATTTACTGAATGCCATGTATTTCCAAAACAATTATTTGTATTGCTTCTTACCGTGTATGATCCATCTACAGGGCAATCAGTAGTTGTATAATTGTAATTGGTGGCGGCAATTGGATTTCCCGGATTGGAACCTGAACCAAAATTAAAATTTACAATTGGGTCGCCAAGGCTACCGGAGCACGTTTGAGCATTTGCGAAAAAGCCTGATACTAAAAAGAGAAATATTAAAAAACTTTTGATATAGGCTGGCATTAAATTTTAAGGATTAGTTTTATTTTATTGATGATGATGCTTTAAAGATACAAACGATATAACAGAAAATAGCTCTCAGATTTTTGTAAATTATTTCAGTAAATGTTGAAAAAAGATTTAATGATGCGCATAGCCCCAATTGAAGTGGAAATAGTTGAGGCACGAAACCATTGCAACGAAAAGCGGGAGACAAATGCTTGGATTTTCTGTCAGCTGATGCTTCTAAGCAGACATAATAATTAAGATACGGAACGCTAGATATTACATTATCATTTTTGGAGAGCTACAGTCTGGTTTGCAATTTTACGACCATTTCGCTTTTCCAACCGGCGAATGTACCTGCAAGAATTTGCGCACGAGCCTCAGTTACGAGCCATAAATAAAAGGCAAGATTGTGTACACTTGCTATTGTCAGTCCGAGGTATTCTTTACTTTTAAAAAGATGGCGCAAATATCCCTTACTATAAAAATTACTGGTAGGGCAATTGATACCGTCATCGATGACAGAAAAATCATTTTCCCATTTTTTATTATCTATGTTAACGATGCCCTTACTTGTGAACAACATGGCATTACGACCATTGCGGGTGGGCATTACACAATCAAACATATCTACACCGAGTGCAATATTTTCGAGTATGTTCCATGGCGTACCTACGCCCATTAAATAGCGTGGTTTATGATCGGGCAAAATATTGCAGCACAACTCTGTAAATTCATACATTTTTTCTGTTGGTTCGCCCACTGAAAGTCCGCCAATAGCGTTTCCTGCGGCATTCTTAGATGCAATAAACTCTGCAGATTCTATACGTAAATTTTTGTAAGTGCTACCTTGTACTATTGGAAAAAGATTTTGTGTGTAACCATATTTGTCAGGCGTTTCGTTGAAATGTTTTATGCATCGATCAAGCCAGCGGTGTGTAAGCTCCATGCTATTTTTTGCATATTTTTCATCGCTCGGAAATGGTGGACATTCATCAAAAGCCATGATAATATCTCCACCAATAATTCGTTGGGTATCCATCACATTTTCCGGTGTAAATAAATGTTTACTGCCATCAATGTGCGATTTAAAAACAACACCTTCCTCAGTAATTTTTCTGCTGTTTGCCAAAGAGAAAACCTGGTACCCGCCGCTGTCTGTAAGTATTGGTTTATCCCATCCATTAAATTTATGTAATCCGCCCGCTGCCTCTAAAACCTGTAACCCGGGTCGTAAATATAAATGATAGGTGTTTCCTAAAATGATCTGTGCTTTTACTTCCTCTTTTAATTGTTGCTGCGTTACAGCTTTTACGGTACCTACTGTACCCACAGGCATAAAAATGGGTGTTTCAATTTTGCCATGATCTGTTGTAATTAAACCTGCACGTGCTTTGGTATTTGTATCAGTATGTTGTAAATTAAATTGTAATGCCGCCATAATAATTGAAGAGTATAAATTCCTTTTTGCAAAAATGCAACAATAGAACAACTAAGCAATAAAACAATTAAACATTTAAGACTATTTTTACGGTCATGAGTTTTTCCAAATTGCTAACGCAGTGGCAACTGTTGCTTTTTATTTTTTTCTGCGTTTTAGTATCTATAAGATTATTTTATTTTCTCTTTTTTTTTGCGAGACTTGCTTTTTATAAAACAAAACCGAAATCGATTTTCAGAACGAATGCGGTAAGTGTAATTGTTTGCGCCAGAGATGAGGCTGCTAACCTGGCAAAAAATTTACCTGGCGTGTTGGTTCAAAAATACAACAGCACGCACGAAATAATTGTTGTGAACGACAACTCATACGACGAAACAAAATACCTTCTGGAAGAAATAAAAAAGGAATTTAAGCAAATGCATGTGGTGGAACTAACGCAGGAAGCAAAGATGATTGCAGGCAAAAAATTTCCATTAAGTATTGGTATAAAAACAGCCAAGTATGAAATTGTTTTATTGACAGATGCAGATTGTGTACCCGCAAGCGAAAACTGGATAAACAGCATGCAGGATGTATATGATGATGAAACAGAAATTGTGTTGGGTTATGGTGCCTATCATAAAAACAAAACCTTCTTAAATAAACTGATAAGATGGGAAACCTACCACAGTGCTATGCAATATATGAGCTATGCTTTGGCAGGTACAACCTACATGGGAGTAGGTAGAAATTTATCGTATAAAAAAGCCATTTTTTATCGGCACAAAGGTTTTAGTGCACACAATAATGTACCCGGTGGCGATGATGACCTTTTTATAAACATGGCTGCCACCAACAAAAATGTAAAAATAAATCTAGATAAGGAGAGCTTTACATTAAGCAGCGCTCCGGATAGTTTTACACAATGGAAAAAACAAAAAAACAGGCATTACACAACATCGAAATATTACCGCCCGTTACACAAGTTTTTACTGGGTATGTATGCATTTTCTCAGTTTTTATTTTACCCTATATTTATAGCAGCTGCTTTTTTATATGACTGGAAAATAAGCCTTGCTATTTTTGGTGGATTTGTTTTAATACAAGCTTTTATTTACAGTAAAACGATGAAACAATTTGGTGAAAAGGATTTATTCCCCTTCTTTGTATTTTTAGATGTATGGATGTTTTTTTATTACATCATTTTTGCACCATCATTACTAATGAAGCCAAAGGCAAGCTGGAAGTAGAAACAGATATTAGAGGTTAGATTTTAGACACAATGATATTTACAATTATTAAAGATTATTACAAAATAATTAGCTTGTAGTTACAGATTTTAAAATATTTCTTATGGAACTTATAAAAAAATACTTTGCTGATTTTACACCGGAACAGGAGATGCAATTTGCCATGCTAAAAGATTTGTATACGGATTGGAATGAAAAAATAAATGTGATCAGCCGCAAGGATATGGATAATTTTTATTTGCACCATGTTTTACACTCCCTTGCCATTGCTACAAGATTTGATTTTAAACCCGGTATGGAAGTGATGGATTTAGGCTGTGGTGGTGGTTTCCCCGGAGTTCCGTTGGCAATACTTTTTCCAGAAACCACTTTTCATTTAGTAGATAGCATTGGCAAAAAATTAAAAGTAATAACTGCCGTGGCAGAAGCTGCGGGTTTAAAAAACATAACTACACAGCAGGCAAGGGCAGAAGAAATAAAGAACAGAAAGTTTGATGCAGTGGTTTCTCGTGCCGTAGCACCGCTTGGCAGCTTGTGGCACTGGAGCAGAAAACTGGTTCGCAAAACTGCTAAGGCCGAAAAAGATGTACCTAACGGTTTAATTTGTTTAAAAGGTGGTGACCTTGCTTTAGAAATATCAGAAAGTAATTGCAAGCCACATGTGTGGGAAATAAATAAAATATTTGAAGAGGCATATTTTGAGGAAAAATTTATGCTGTACCAACCACTCAAGTAAATCTCAAAATATTATAACAAAACCTATCAGTTCCTCTCGAACGGTTTAAAGTATATTTATACAAATAATTTATATGAAAATATTTTTTGGACTATTCATTATTTTATGTGGGTTAAATACAACCGCACAGGATATTTCTTATAACCGTAAAATAGTTGATACGCTTACATCCCCTTACTTTTGGGGACGTGGCTACACCAAAGATGGAATGAAAAAAGCTGCTGATTTTTTATCAGCCGAATTTAAAAATGCGGGATTACTGCCACTTGATAAAAAAGATTTCCTGCAAAAGTTTTCTTTTTCTGCAAATACTTTTCCAGGGAAAATGGACGTTGAAATAAATGGTAAAAAATTATTACCTGGAGTAGATTATATTGTTGGGGCTGATAGCCATTCAGCAAAAGCAGCAGGTAAATTAGACCATAGAGACAGCGCAACATTTGTAGATGCAGAAAATAAAATAATTGTAAAATTAGAAAATAAACTTACCTGGGATGCTTCCCAAACGCAGGAAAATTACATTCTAATTCAATTAGATAAAAAACGTTTTACTGAATTACCAAAAAATATAAAAATAAATATAGAAGCAAAATTGATTGAAAAATTTGACGCTGCAAATGTTTGTGCAATGGTAAAGGGAACACAAAAACCAGATTCATTTATTTTTATAACTGCACATTACGATCACCTTGGTGGTATGGGTAGCAAAACATATTTTCCTGGTGCAAACGACAATGCAAGTGGGGTGGCTTTGTTGTTAAGCCTTGCAAAATATTATGCAGCGCATCCTCAAAAGTACTCCATTGGGTTTATTTTATTTGCCGCAGAAGAAATTGGTTTACTTGGCTCAAAATATTACACAGAGTACCCCATTGTTCCACTTAAAAATATTCGTTTTTTAACCAATACAGATTTGGCAGGTACGGGCGAAGATGGGATTACCGTTGTGAACGCAACCATATTCGAGAAAGAATTTGCCCTGATGAATAGAATTAATAACGAAAACAAATATTTAGTTTCAATTGGCGCCAGAGGAAAAGCTGCAAACAGTGATCACTATTGGTTTACAGAGAAAGGCGTTCCATCATTTTTCTTTTACACAAAGGGAGGTATTGCAGCATATCATGATGTCTTTGATAAAGCGGCTACGCTCCCATTAAATGAACAGGCCGATTTGATGCAGTTGATGATAAAATTTAATGAAGGGTTGCAGTTATTGAATCGCTAAGAAGAAAACCTTAAAATTACATCAATAAATGCAAGGCAAAATACATTTTATAATGCTCTGCAAAAACTCTTTTAACTCTTTTCTCTGCGGTGATGCCTTAAACCACACTCTTCCACATATAAACATCCGTTTGCGGTGTATTTCCTATAGGAAAATCATGAGTATGAGAAGTTTTTACAAACCCATACTTACTATAAAATTTTTGAGCTTTTAAATTGTGTTCCCAAACGCCTAAGAAAACAGTATCGTAACCCTGGCTTATTGCATGATCCAAAAAAAACTGCATCATTTGTTGTGCTATACCTTTTCCGTGAAATGCATCCACTACATAAAACCTTTTTAGCTCTAAAGCAGTACTACCACGTATTTCAGCAAAGTTTTCTGAACCATTACTGAATAAAATATACCCAACAATTTCTTCGTCTATTACTGTAAAAAAATATTCCATAGCATCATCAGCAACTTCTTTAGCCAAAATATTTTCACTGTAAAATTTTTCCAGAAAATCATTCATATCACTCTCTGTACAAGTACCTGTAAAAGTATCGTAGAAAGTTTTCTTAGCTATAAAAGAAAGCGCAGGTACATCTTTGGATGTAATCCTGCGCATGTTTATTTCGAACATTTTTTACCAGTTAAATTCAATTAAATTATTCTTCCTGTCCACATCTGCCATGCGTTGTGAAGGATCTATTTCTACCTTTTTATAATCTGTCAATCTTGTTTTTAATTTCAACACATAGGTTGGATGTGTCCAGCGCCACTCATCCTCTATAATTATTTTTGCAGTTCCATCTTCTTTTTTTGCTGCAAACATTAAATTTAAAGGAATGGTATGCATTTCTGTAGTACCATCTTTTTTTGTAAGCACAACATCAATAGGCATTGGTATTTGTCCTACTCTTTTTAAACGAATATTTGACATCCCATTTTCCTCCCACAAGCTGTCTATACCATAATCAATTTTTTTAGTAGTGTTTATCCACCATTCTTTGTACCAATCAAGCTGAACGCCACTTACATCCTGTGCAACCTGTATAAAATCATTTGCATTGGGGTGTTTAAAGCGCCAACGATTGTAATACTCCAGCAATATTTTATTACGAGTTTGTTCGCCAACAATGTAGCCAAGCTGTGTCATAAAAACACAACCTTTGGAGTAGGCATCTAAACTATATGCAAAGTTTGTGTTGTAGTGATCTGCATGGGTTGTCATTGGTTCTTCTATTTTACTTTGTGCAAGCGCAAAATAAGAATCATAACTACCATAATGGTACTTTGGCAACTCAGCACCCACTGAATCATAGTAACGCATTGCACCAATGTTATTCCCTGCCTTAACACGCCTAACTTTTTCTGTATAATAATCATCCACCAATTGAGATGAATACTCTGTAAAACCCTCATCCATCCACGCATACA
>JAYUZL010000192.1:0-63057 GCA_043751875.1 Ferruginibacter sp. | reverse complement strand
GCAGGCCTTGCAGCAATAGGAGCAGGTATCGGTATCGGACAAATCGGTAAAGGTGCTGTTGAATCTATCGCTCGCCAACCGGAAGCATCCAATGACATTCGTGCAAACATGATCCTGACTGCTGCATTTGTTGAGGGTGTTGCCCTTTTCGCAGTAATTGCAGGTTTATTGGCAGTATTGAAAGCCTAATTTGCACACAAAACTTTACTGCATCTAAAGCAAAGGGCGGCGGGTGCAGTATTTTTCAGACACAAGATTGTAGATATTAATATTGAGACACTAGATAATCTGACCTAAGGTCGCTTTCTTGATACTAATTTCTCATTACTTAATACACATTACTTAATACAATTTAAAATGGATTTATTATTACCACATTTAGGTTTAATAGTTTGGACGCTCATTGCATTTTTATTGGTGTTGTTTCTATTATCAAAATTTGCATGGAAACCAATTTTAAAAGGGCTTGCAGAAAGAGAAAATACCATTGCAGATTCTATTGCATTGGCAGAAAAAGTAAAACTTGAAATGCTTCAGTTAAAAGGAGAGAACGAAGCATTACTTGCCGCTGCGCGGGAAGAAAGAGCAACTATGATTAAAGAAGCAAAAGCAACCAAAGACAAAATGATTGCTGGTGCAAAAGAAGAAGCAAAAATACAGGCTGCTAAAATTTTAACGGAAGCAAATGCTGCTATCCAACATCAAAAAATGGCTGCTATAACTGATATAAAAAACCAGGTTGGTAAATTGGTTGTTGAAGTAAGTGAAAAAGTTTTGAGAAGAGAACTTGCAAATAAAAGCGAACAGGAAATATATATAAACCAGTTAGCGCAGGAATTAAAGTTGAATTAAGATCTATATTGTAGACATTAGATTTTTAGACAAAAATTGCCATTTTATTTTTGATGTATATCGTTACCAAATTAGCAGATTAGCAAATTATCTTATTATGACCAATCCACGTTTAGCTACCAGATATGCAAAAAGTTTATTAGATCTTTCTATTGAACAGAACCAATTGGAGGCTGTATATGCGGATATGAAATTGCTGAAAGGGATCAATAAATCTAATCCTGATTTTGTAGCATTGCTGCGCAGCCCTATCATTGCATCCGATAAAAAAGATAAAATATTGGATGCGGTTATTGGGAAAAATGTTAGCCAGATTTCTATGTTGTTTGTACGCTTGCTTACAACAAAAAAAAGAGAAAGTAATTTGCCTGAAATTGTAACTGCATTTTTAGAGCAGTACAACAAACTAAAAAATATTGAGACTGTAAAAATTACGACCGCAACTCCCATTAGCGAAGAAATAAAAAACAGTATTATTTCAAAGGTAAAATCTGCAGACAGTGCAACCATTGAAATTGAAACTGCAGTGAACGCAGCATTAATTGGTGGGTTTAAACTGGAAATCGGTGGAACTTTGATTGATGCAACAATTTTGCACGATTTAAATGATATTAAAAACCAATTCCTTAACAATGAATACATTCATAATATTAGATAAGGATTTTAAATCTTTAAAAAAAGGAGCAGGCTTAAAAGCACTGCTCCTTTTTTTTACTTTTTTTTAATATAAATTAGATTAATAAAATACTGAAATGATATAATTCTTCTTAAAAAGATGTTTAGTTTTAAGCTGGTGTTTAAATCTCTTTTATTGGATATTAAACTTTGTTCAAAAGCAGGTGTCTTATCAAAGATTTAAAAATTTGCAGTATTTTTTAACTTATATGGCTTCACCACAAGATGATATAGAATTGCTTACTCAGTTTAAAGAGGAAGCTACAAAAGAAAAGGCATTTACTGCTATTTTAAAAAAATACCAGGAAAAGTTGTATTGGCATATTCGCAGAATGGTGGTAGAACATGAAGATGCAAATGATGTATTACAGAATATGTTTGTAAAAGCCTGGAAAGGTCTTGTTAATTTTAGAGAAGACAGCCAGCTGTATACCTGGTTATATAGAATTGCTACAAATGAAAGTCTCACTTTTTTAGAACAGCAAAAAAAACGCAGTACGCTTTCTATGAGTGACGAAGAGAGTGGGCTAAGTAACAAAATTAAAGCTGATACAAATTTTGATGGTAATAAACTGGAGTGGAAATTGCAGCTTGCTGTACAAAAACTACCTGAAAAACAAAAGGCAGTTTTTAACCTTAGGTACTTTGATGAAATGCCATATGCAGAAATGAGTACGGTCCTTGAAACGAGTGAAGGAGCTTTAAAAGCTAGTTATCACCATGCTGTAAAAAAGATAGAAGAATACATTTTAAATAATTAAACGATTAAGTAATAAGCTGGTCAAACAAACGATGAATAACAGAGAAGATATATTAGCTGAAATAAATGGAATTAGTCCTTCTGTAGCAGCAATACCAATTGTGAATGTTTTTATTGTTGATGAGAGCTATTTTACAATTCTTCCGAAAGCAATAATGGCAAAAATTAATGTGGCAGATGTTGTTGATTCTTCAAAAAATCTCTTGGTGCCTGATGGTTATTTTGATAGTTTGCCCGGTAATATTCTTAAAAAAATACATGCGCTTGATAATGATGTAATTGCTGAGCTAAAAGAAATTTCTCCTCTCATTGCAGGTATTGATAATAAAGAAACATACACAGCTCCTGCAGGATATTTTAACGGAGTTACTTTTTTAAACAAACAACAGGAACGGGCTAAAGTTATCGCTATCAATAAACCAAGGTCATTTTTTAAATATGTTGCGGCAGCAGTTATTACAGGTTTGTTGGGCCTGAGTATAGTAAATATTGTTGATAGAAATGATACACAAAACAATATTAAAACAAGTGCAGAAACTGTTACCGGAAACACGAAGCCTGATACAGTTTTAATTAACGGTAGTTTTGATGAAGCTTTGCAAAATGTTTCTGACAATGAAATTGAACAGTATTTAAAAAAAAGTGGACATGACGTAAATGCAGCATTGGTTGCATCTTCAACTGACGATGTAGATAAATTACCTGAAGCAACTGATTATTTACTGGATGAAAATGTATTGGAAAATTATTTAAAACAGAACAATCTTAAGAAGTAAAAAAATGAAAAAATTTATACTATATACTTCTTTTGTGCTTGCAGCATTTACTGCAAGTGCACAAGCAGGTTCAGAAGATGTGCAGCTTAGCCCCAAAAAAGAAGAAAAAATTAAAGCGCTTTATGTAGCTTATATTTCCCAGCAGTTATCGCTTACCCCAACCGAAGCTGAAAAGTTTTGGCCTGCACATACACAATTTGAAGCAGATATACGCTCAATAAATAAAGGTGATTTAAACGAGCTGGATAGGCAACAGGCTGTATTAAATGTTAAGAAAAAATATCAAAATAATTTTAATAAAATTCTTGGTAATGAACGCAGTAATAATTTTTACAGGCAAGATGCAGAGTTTAGAAAAAAGCTGGTAGATCGTTTAAAACAAATGAGGCAGCAAAGAGTCAACAGTAACAATATTAATAAAATCAGAGTTCCAAGGTCTGGAAGAGTTAGGCCATGATAAGTTTAACGATGGTAGTTTTACCTTTGTATAAAAGGAGTTTTAGTATCATGGTAAAATAAAAATGTCCAATGTTCTTTTTGAGCCTGTTCCCACCATTGTTGGCGAAGTTGCATACATTTTTTACCATCAAAATCATATTTAGCAATAAATCTGCTTTTCATTTGTTGTAACTGCGGAGCAACATCGCCACCAAAAAATATTTTCTCTCCATCTTCCTCTATCATAAATGTTTGGTGAAAAGGACAATGTGCACCGGTAACTTCGTAAGAGATATATTCATCAATTTTGCCATTTTCTTCAGTGAATATAACATTGCCTGTGTTGCTTAAAAGTTCAAATTCTTTAGGTGTGTAGGAAGCTGTGCCTTTTTCCATTGCAAATTTAAACTCATTTTTATTTACATAATAAGTTGCCTGCGGGAAACTTAAAAAATGATGACCAAGCACTTTATCTTCTTTACTTATACCACCTGAATGATCTTTGTGTAAATGAGAAAGCAAAACTTTTGTGATATCCATCGGGTCAATACCATTGTTTATTAAATTTTGATGGATCTGTAAAATGCCGTCAGCATTGCTGAAACCCAAACCGGTATCTATTAATAAAATATCTTTTTTAGTTATGATGCAAAAGGGTTGAACTTCTACCAATAGACTTCCTAAAGCCCTCTCCTGCAAATCATCTTTTTCTTTATTAAACGGTACAAATACTTTTGTTTTATCTATGGTGAAGGCGCCTTCACTTAGTGGGATTATTTTCATTCTTTAGTTTAAAAGTTCTAGGTTAAAAGTTATAAGTCGGCGTGCATTTATAACCAATAGTTCATTGTTCATCATTTGTCTCATCTAAGCACCATCTGTCTGTCGGCATCCAGCTTTATTAAAATAAAAATTAAAATAGTAAACGTAATTAGTGATGAACCGCCATAGCTCATCAGTGGCAATGTAATTCCAATTACCGGAGCAAGCCCAATGGTAACACAAACATTTACTGCGACATGAAAAAATATTATCCCTGCAACACAGTAAGCATAGACCCTGCTAAACGTACTTCGCTGTCGTTCGGCAATAAATACAATGCGAAGCAAAAGCCCCAAATATATAAGCATTAAAAGAGTTGTTCCCAAAAAACCAAAATTCTCTCCTACAGATGTAAAAATAAAATCTGTGTGTTGCTCAGGTACAAAATCACCCTGCGTTTGTGTGCCTTTTAAAAACCCTTTGCCGGTAAAACCACCCGAACCTATTGCAATTTTAGATTGCTTTACATTATAATTCTGCTGGTTATTTTTTCGTTGTTTTATTTTTTCTTCTTCGGGGCTTAATGTACCGGTTTTATTATTTGTAAAAGGATTATCAACACCCACCATGCTAAAAATTCTGTCTGCCTGGTATTTTTTAAAAACATTATTAAATACGAATGGAACGGCAAGGCCAACAAAAGCAGCGCAAAAAAGCCACGCTCCAATTATTATAAGAAGTATATTTTTTTTTCTTTTTATCTGCTTTCTGTTTACCCATATTAAAACTGCTGCTAACAATGTAAATACAATTAGTAAAGTTTTTGTGTGAAACAACAAAGACACTACCAATAAAACTGCCATTAAAATACCTGAAATTAAATATCCGGGCGGTAATCCTTCTCTGTACATCGGTACTAAAAAAGAAAAATAAACCAATGCCAATCCTGTTTCGCCCTGTAAAATAGACAATGCAGCGGGTGCAAAAGATATTGCAGCGGCTATTAACTGGGATTTTGGTTTGCTGAAATCAGTATCTTGTAGAGAAAGAAATTTTGATAGTGCCAGTGCCGTAAAAATTTTACAGAGCTCCACAGGTTGCAGGTTCATAAAACCAAGCGGTATCCAGCTTTTAGAGCCTTTTATTTCTTTACCAACAACAAATGTGGCTAGTATTAATACAATTCCAATAAGATAAGATAGATTAGATGTTGCGGTAAAAAATTTACTGTCTGTCAATAATATAAAAGCACCAATTACGCAACAAGCTATAAAAAAATAAAACTGTTTGCTGTAATTTTTTTTAAACCCAAAAAATGCCTGTAAAAAATTATCAGTGCTTTTGTATTCAACTGAAATGATGCATGCCAGGCCAATAAAAATTAGAATAGCATATAATCCTATCATCACTTTATCATTGCCTTTTGTTATGGATATATTCTTTTGGTACATTTAATTGTCAAGTTTTGTAACTGAATCCTGCAATACCTGTCTTTGTTTATCCGGCAAGATGGCTTCCGGTTTTATGGGTTCCTCTTTTTTATTTCCCTTGTTTTCTTTGTCTTTTTTATCCTTTATTAACTTTGTTAGTCCTACTTCATCTTCTCCATCATCTATACCTGTTGTATCTTTTATAATTTTTATAAATCCTTTTGCTATCAGGTAGGCAGAATCTTTTGAGTGACGAAGGGAATCCTGTTTTCTAACTTCTACATAAATGCGTTTTGGTATTAAACTTAGTTTTGAAAGACTTTCAATTTTTGCCTGTCTTTCTTTATCAGTAATAGAATCTTTTAAATATTTCTCTATCATTAAACCTGCAATAGGTGCTGCATAAGTGCCACCAAAACGACCGCTGTTTTCCACTACACACATGATAGCAATTTTTGGATTTTCTCTAGGTGCAAACGCACAAAAAAAAGAATGATTTTCCTGTTTTACACCTCTGTAATAATTTTCTACTGTTCCTGTTTTTCCACAAATAGTTATCCCTTTTACCTTTGCGTTGCCACCTGTTCCTTTTTCCAACACTCCCTGCATACCATCATGCACTACATCAAAAATACTGTCAGGTATATCTATCGGGTCATGGTGTTTTCTGTACTGTTCAAGTATTTCATATTTATCACCACCTTCAATTGAATCTACCACGTGGGGAGTAATATACCATCCCTTATTTGCTATGTATGCCATTTCGTTAGCAACCTGCAGAGGTGTTACATCTACTTCACCCTGGCCAATGCTTACCGATCTAAAACTGCAGTAATTCCAATGTCCTTTTCCAAATACTTTATCGTAATCCTTGGGTCTTGGTATATTACCTCTTTTTTCAGAAGGCACATCAATACCTAATTTATGGCCAAGTCCAAATGCATACATATATCTGTCCCAACTTGCCAGGCTGCTGTCAACACTTGGAAAAATTGGATTATTAATTACACGTTGCATAACTGTAGCAAAGTAAGTATTGTCAGAAACGGTAATTGCACTGCGTAAATTAAATGTTCCAAAATCTAAACAGCGCATAGGTCTGCCGTTCCCACAACCATAAAACGCACCGCTACAGGTTACAGAAAACTCTGGTGTTATAACGCCTTCGTGTAATCCCACCAAAGCCTGTAAAGTTTTAAAGGTTGATCCCGGAGAGTAAGTTGCACTTACTGTTCTGTTAAGCAATGGCAATGCAGGATTTAAAAATAATTCAGAAAAATGTTTTCTTCTTTCACTACCTGTTAAATATTTTGGCTGGTATGTTGGTGCGCTAACCATGGCAAGTATGCCACCTGTTTTTGGATCAATTGCTACAATGGCCCCAAGTTTATTCTGCATTAATTTTTCTCCCAATTCCTGCAGTTCAATATCCAGAGATGTATGTAAATTATTTCCTGCAATGGGAACTGTATCATACTTTCCATTTTCCAGTTTTTCTGTCAGTCTGTTTTTATTATCTCTTTTCCAGTATTCAATTCCTCTTTCGCCCATTAATATTTTCTCATAACTTCTTTCAATGCCCGTCATGCCTGCATAATCGCCGGATACATAGCCTTCATTTTTGTGTTTTTTCAAAAAATTTGTATCTACTTCTGCAGTATAGCCGAGCACATTTGCTGCAGCATCAAATGGGTAACTTCTTACAGATCTTTCCTGCAGGTAAAAAGCAGGTGTAAATAAATACATGCTTTCATTAAGCATGGCTTGTTTATCATCACTTAATAAAGCTTCAAAAACGGAAGTTCTTGTTCGTCCGTTTTTAATAATGACATCCACAATTTTTTTGTTAAACTGGGTAGTATCAATATTTAATATTTTACAAAGTGCAAAAGTATCAACGCCTTTTAATTTATTTGGCGTAACCATCAAATCGTAAATAATAGTGTTTTGTAAGATAGATTTTTTATGCCTGTCGTAAATAATTCCCCGGTCGGGATAAATTACTTTTCTAAAAGTTCCCTGTGCATCGGCCTGCAGTCGTAGATCTGAAGAAAAAAGCTGAAGATGTGCAAGCTGTGCAATAATTACAATGAACATAAGCACAAATACAAATACCACAACATTTTTTCTGGACTGGTTAAAAACGGACATTTTATTTAGGAGTGAATGATGAGTTGTGAATGGTGAATTGTGAATGGGCAGAATTTAATTTTTTAGCGTTGCTTTTAAGAGACCAGATAATAATTTAAAAGCATTTATCATTGACGAACTTAAATTTTCTGTATTATAATTTTCTAAATATTTTAATTCATAGGCTACGTCAAGTGCTGCATCAATCTCTATAATCGAACCTCTTGAAATTTCGAAATATCTTTTTCGTTCAACATCTGATTTTCGAGATGCACCTTCTGCAATATTTAAATGTACTGATAATGCCGCCCTTCTTATTTGAGAACACATAGAAAACTTTTCTTCTGAACGGAATACTTTTGTAAGTTTATAACATTCTAAAACAAATTGTTTTGAGCAAGAGTAAACATCTAATTTCTGGTGATTTAACTGTAAAAACATTAATTTAATTTTAATAAGTAAAAATAAATCTAATTATAAAAAAAACTTACTCTAAGAAAACAAAACGTTTTTTTTATTTTCAATTGACTATTCACCATTAACAATTAAATCGTATTCGTTCTAAACTTTTGTTTTCTTACAAAAATCAATTCAGTAATAATAATTAACAGTAAACTTATAACTGTCGATAAAATTGTTTTTACTAAAAAATACCAGATGTTTCCAAACTGCCATGCCTCCAATAAAAACAACCATGCATTGTGAAATAAACAAAGAATACCCATAAAAATTATATAAGGTAAAAGCCCGCCCATACTTTTTATTGATGGCTCTTCAAAATTAGCGTCTGCTCCTTCTTGGGGTATAAAAATATTTACCAGGAAAGGTCTTACATAAGCAATGAGTACGCATGCTGCTGCATGAAAACCCGGGTTGTGCCAAAAGCTATCCAAAATAAAACCATAAATAAAAGCAACAACCATTAACCAGGTACGCTGCATTTTAAACGGAAGCCATAGAATAAATAAGAAATATAAATAGGGCGTAATCATTTGGTGAAGATGTATTTTATCCAACACAAAAACCTGCACAAACAAAAACAATACAGCCCTCAATATATTTTTTACAAGAATGCTCATTTAATTTACAGAGGCTTTGGCTTTATCTAAAATATTTTTTACCGGTTCTGTATCTGCACTTTCAATACCATACACATATTCTATATTATAAAAATCAGCAGCAGATTTTAAAGTAATTCTATAATTGTTATTGGTGGTTTCAGGTTTAATATCAGTAACTCTACCAATCATAATTCCTTTAGGAAAAATTGCACTAAAGCCGCTCGTAATGATGGTATCACCAATAGCAACTTTGGCACTTTTAGGTATATTATTCAGCGAAAGTATATTAGGTTTTTTACCGTCCCAGCTCAAGGTTCCCAATTCGCCACCTTTTAAAAGTTTCCCACTTAATTTACTGTCTTTGTGCAATAAACTCATTACGGCAGCATAGTCGCCGTTTACTTCAGTAATTACGCCAACCACATTGTTGTTAATACCAACAATGCCCATTCCTTTTTTAAATGTATGCACATTACTTCCTGTGATTACTATAAAATTGCTTTGTGCTGCAACGCTGTTTGCAATTACTTTGGCATTTAGATAATTAAATTTTCTGTAGCGATTAATAGAGTCAATCCGAATTGTATCTATAAATGTTTTATCTGCAGAATCAGTGATATTAAAATTGCTTCTGAGTTTGTTGTACAAAACTTCGTTGGCTTTAACCAACGAGTCGTTTGTTCTTTTTAACTGAAAATAATATTCTACTTTATTGTATCGTTTATTTATGCTGCCAGTAAATTTATTGGCAGTATTACCAAAGGCAGCTTCGTGGTACTTACTATAACTTATTATGAAATAAATACAAAGTACCTGCAAAAACAGGAAAACTAAAAGATTGGCATAGCGCCTTATAAAAAGGAAAATGTTGCGCACAAAAAGAAGAAGTATTAGAAATTATCAATTTTAAATATTGTTTGCTTTAAGCTGCCAATTCATAATTAATAATTGAACATTAAAATTTAAACTATCTCATTACAAAAGGATACCTGTCATAATTTTTCAATGCAATACCGGTTCCTCTAACAACACTTTTAAGTGGGTCATCTGCTACGTGTACAGGCAATTTAATTTTATTGGCTATACGCTTATCAAGCCCACGAAGCAAGGCACCGCCGCCGGTAAGGTAAAGACCACGACGGTAAATATCTGCAGATAATTCCGGTGGAGTAGTTTCCAGTGCTTTTAAAATAGCTTCTTCAATTTTAAACACGCTTTTGTCTAATGCATCTGCCACTTCCTGGTAACTTACCATCACCTGCTTTGGAATACCGGTAACAAGATCACGACCATTAACAGGAATGTCATCAGGCGGGTTATCCAAATCTTTCATTGCCGCACCAACCTGTATTTTAATTTGCTCAGCAGTACGCTCACCAATTAAAAGACTGTGGTACCTGCGCAAAGCCTCCATAATATCTGCTGTAAACTCATCACCTGCAACACGAATACTTTGGTCGCACACAATACCTGCCAATGCAATAACGGTTATTCCTGTTGTTCCGCCTCCAATGTCAATGATCATATTGCCTACAGGTTCTTCCACATCTATACCTATACCCAAGGCTGCTGCCATTGGTTCGTGTATTAAATAAACTTCTTTAGCTCCGGCCTGTTCAGCGCTGTCTCTTACCGCACGTTTTTCAACTTCTGTAATGCTGCTGGGTATGCAAATCATCATGCGCCAGCTTGGTGCTATCCAGGGTTTTTTTGGATAAACCATTTTAATAAATTCTCTTATCATTAACTCGGCTGCATTAAAATCTGCAATTACACCATCCCGAAGTGGTCTTACAGTTCTTATACTTTCGTGGGTTTTTTCATGCATCATCAATGCCTTTTTACCCACAGCCAATAATAATTTAGGATTATTTCTGTCGAGTGCAACAATAGATGGTTCATTAACCACTACTTCATCATTGTGTATAATTAGTGTATTTGCAGTTCCGAGATCTATCGCAATTTCCTGCGTAAAAAAATTAAAGAGGCCCATTTTTTATTGTGCTAAAGTAGTTAAAGGATACGGACAAAGTTGATATAAATAATTGACTTTACAACATGCAAATTTATATTTCGAAAAAATATTTTAAGCAGTTAAAATTTCCTAAACCCTTTGCCACCAAAGGGTTTGCTAATATGTTTAGTTTTGTGTTAAAAGAAACCAAAAGGATAAATTGATTGATGTACAATTAAATTTTTTATTTGTTTTTTTCTTGTAGTAATTGTGCTCCTTTTATTGAATGCATTAAACAAATTCGAAACCAATATCTTCTCTGTATTTCATATCTTCAAAACTAATCTGTTGCAGTAAATAGTCGGAATGTTCTGCTGCTTCTTTTATATTTTCTCCAAAAGAAACGGCAACAAGCACACGCCCGCCATTCGTAACTATATCTTTATCTTTTTGTAAAGTACCTGCATGAAAAAGAAAACTATCAGGTAAATCGTAAGAATTTAATCCATTAATAATAATATTTTTCTTGTAATCTCCGGGATATCCTCCACTTACAGCTACAATTGCTACTGCTGAGC
The DNA here is from genome assembly GCA_043751875.1 of Ferruginibacter sp. GTDB lineage: Bacteria > Bacteroidota > Bacteroidia > Chitinophagales > Chitinophagaceae > Ferruginibacter. The sequence continues at coordinate 51,641 of JAYUZL010000192.1, read as the reverse complement.
GATTGTCTGTTTTTATTAGCTGCCCCTTTAAGGTTCCATTTGAAGTGGCTAAAAACAACTCAACAATATCATTTTTTAATCTTGGCAAAACTACTTCCGTTTCAGGATCTCCCATGCGGCAATTGTATTCAATTACCATTGGTTCGTTTTTGTTTATCATTAAACCAATAAAAACAAAACCTTTGTAATCCAGTTTGTCTTTTTGAAGACCATTAATTGTTGGCACAACAATTCTATTTATTATTTTTTCTTTTAATTCTTGGGTTAAAATAGGTACCGGGCTTACCGCTCCCATTCCACCTGTATTCAATCCTGTATCTCCCTTTCCTACTTTTTTGTAATCTTTAGCTTCGGGTAGAATTACATAATCAACTCCATCCGTCAATACAAAAACACTCAATTCTATACCTTCTAAAAAATCTTCCACAACAACTTTTTTTCCGGCTTCGCCAAACTTAGCACGCAACAACATTAATTCAAATTCAGCTTTTGCTTCTAAAACTGTATCGCAAATCAACACACCTTTCCCTGCAGCTAATCCATCAGCTTTTAAAACAACAGGATATGAATGATCGTTTAAATATTGAATGCCTGCATCAAAATCGTTTACCGTAAATTCTTTATATGCAGCGGTGGGAATATTATGCCGGGTCATAAAATCTTTTGCAAAAGCCTTGCTGCCTTCCAGCTGTGCTGCTTTCATAGAAGGTCCGATAATATGTATGCGTTGTGTGAGTTCATTTTGTTGAAAATAATCTGTAATGCCTTTCACCAGTGATTCTTCCGGCCCAACTAATATTAAATCTATTTTATTTTCAATTGCACTTGCTGCAAGGTTTTCAAAATCTGCTATACCTATTGGAAGATTTATACCGAACAAAGCTGTGCCTGTATTACCTGGTGCAATGAATAAATTGCTGCACAGTGGACTCTGTTTAATTTTCCAGGCAAATGCGTGCTCACGCCCACCGGAACCAATGATTAGGATATTCATTTTATGTTTTTTGAGGATTAAAGGAATCTTAAAGATATTTCGAGAAATTTTAAAAAAGTCAATTTATATTTTGTTCATTATTATTTTACATCTCCCATTAATCTTTTTACAAGTGGAGAAATTATTAATAAAACTATGCCTGCAATAAGGGCATAAATTGCTAGTTGTTTATAACCATCGGTGTAAGTAATTAATCTTTGTAAAGCAGTATCATTTTCACCTCCTGATGATAATCCGGCACCAAGAAGCCCTGCAACATATTGTCCATATGCACTTGCTAAAAACCACATACCCATCATTACACCCTGTAATTTTACAGGTGATAATTTTGTCATAATTGAAAGACCTATGGGCGATAAACACAATTCGCCAAAAGTTATTACCAGGTATGCAATAGTAAATACATCAAGCGATGCTATGCCACTTACACTTGCAAAAAAACGGGTTGTATAAAAAATATAAAAGGCACCTGCTAAAAATAAAAAACCCAGCCCGAATTTTACAACTGTGTTTGGTTCAATTTTTTTCTTTGCCATTGCTATCCATATGATTCCAAATATGGGTGCAAAAATTATTACGAACAAAGAGTTTGCAGCATTGTTTACACCATTAGGATCGAGGGTTATGGAACCTAAAATTTTATTATCTAAATTATTGGCAGCAAACAAACTTAAAGAGCCACCACTTTGCTCAAAAAATGCCCAGAATAAAATAGAGAATGTGATAAAAACTAAAGCAGCCAGTAATTTTTTCCTTGCTTCTTTATCATATTTTGACATTTCGTAAAAAAGATAAATGAGCGTTAAAGGACCGATGGTGTACATAAAATAATCTGTGTATTCAGTAATAGCAACCATTTTCATTATAACAGGTATAAATAATAGAGATCCTATAAAAACTGCATAAGTATGCCATGGTTTTTTAGTCGTTAAAGAAGAGCTGCCCACGGTGGATGATATACTGTTTTCGTCGTCTGGAGGCAAGCCAATTGGACCCAATGATTTTTGAGTAAAAACAAAAGTTACAAGGCTGATGATCATTACAATTCCTGCAAGACCAAATGCCAGGTTCCAGGAATAATTTTTACCTATTGCAATGCAGGCGTAGCCTCCCAATAAAGCACCAATATTAATACCTGAATAAAATAAGGAAAAACCTGCATCTCTTCTTTCATCATCCTTTTTGTATAAAGCACCAACCATTGTGGATATATTTGGTTTAAAAAAACCGGTTCCTATAATGGTGAAACTTATTCCTATAAAGAAAAATTCTTTCGGATCTATTGCTAAAATTGCACTACCAACAATCATCAAAATACCTCCCCAAAACAATGATTTTCTAAACCCCAGAATTTTATCGGCAAACAAACCACCTATAAAGGTAAATGCGTAAACAAATGCCTGAGTAGCGCCATATTGAAGGTTAGCCTGTTCGTCTTTCAGCATCAATTGCGTTACCATAAAATAAGTAAGCATACCACGCATACCATAAAAACAAAAGCGCTCCCACATTTCAGAAAAAAATAAGTACCAGAGTTGTCTGGGATATTTTCCTTTAAAGTTTTGTATTTGTTCTATTGTTAGTTGGTTGGACATACAAAAAATTGAAACTTAAATATAGAAATAGTTTATTCCACTAAAGATTAAAATTTGTAATACTGCTCGATCTTAGTTTCATCAAAACATAATTAAATATCAACAGCAATTACGGATTTCGTAAATAGTAAAAAGAATTACTTATTTTGGGTATGAATTATTCATCTTAAAGAATAAAATATCAAAATGATAGAACAAACAATAAAAAAAGGTCATCCCAAAGGGTTATATGTTTTGTTTGCCACTGAGATGTGGGAGCGTTTAAATTATTATGGAATGAGAGCAATTTTAGTTCTTTTCATGACGAAGGCCTTACTATTTGATAAAGCACTTGCTTCAAATTTATACGGGAGCTACACAAGTTTAGTTTATTTAACGCCATTGATAGGTGGTTTTATGGCGGATAAATATTGGGGTAATAAGAGATCTATAATTACAGGAGGTTTATTGATGGCTATGGGCGAATTTATATTATTCTTTTGTGGCAGTTTGTATATTTCTTCACCAGGCGTATCTACATTTCTTTTTTTTACCGGCCTTGGATTTATGATAGCTGGGAATGGCTTTTTTAAGCCCAATATATCTTCATTAGTTGGTCAGTTATATCCCAAAGGAGATAGAAGAATAGATCCGGCATATACTATATTTTATATGGGAATAAACGTAGGGGGTGCCTTAGGTCCAATTTTGTGTGGTGCTGTTGGTGATACGGGAAATCCAGCAGATTTTAAATGGGCATTCTTAGTTGCAGGAATAGGGATGGTCATAAGTGTTATTGTTCAAAAAATTTATCAAGATAAATATTTAGTTTCGGATGATGGTAAGGAGTTGGGAAATCAGCCTGAAAATGTGCCTGCCATATTCAAAAATCCTTTTATTACATCGATTGGGCTGATTGTGTTAGCAGGTATTTTTATTGGGATGCTTTATATTGATGCAAGAATTTTTAGTTACATTTTTTATTTACTAATAGTTAGTTTGGTTTTTATGGCAGCATTGATTTTTAAAGACAAAGCGTTGTCAATTATAGAAAAGAAAAAAGTTGCGGTTATTTTTTCTGTTGCATTTTTTGTAGTTTTTTTCTGGTCAGCTTTTGAACAAGCAGGTGCTTCACTAACATTTTTTGCTGATGAACAAACAAATAGACATTTAGGTTTGATTATTCCAAAATGGATTATTTATATAATATATGCCGGATTACTTTATTATCTATTTACAACTTGGAAAAGAGCTGTCAAAAATTTAAAAGAAAATGATTTATCTCTACTAAGAGGAGCTCAAGTTGTAATTGGAATTTTAGCAATAATCATAATTTATTCAACCATCAATTTAATTTCTGGCACAGGTAATAATTTAGATTTAAATGAAGTTCCAGCTAGTGCATTTCAATCTCTAAATTCGGTATTTGTCGTTTCATTTGCTCCTATGTTTGCATGGTTATGGTTAAAATTAGGAAAGAATGAACCTGCGTCCCCCACAAAAATGGCAATCGGTTTAATGCTATTGGCTATTGGTTTTTTAGTAATTGCTTTTGGGGTTAAAAATGTTCAACCCGGTGTAAAAGTCAGTATGTTATGGCTTACGAGTATGTATCTTCTTCATACATGGGGCGAACTTTGTTTATCTCCGATTGGGTTATCACTTGTAAATAAACTGTCACCTTTAAAATATGCATCAATGTTAATGGCGGTTTGGTTTTTAGCAAATGCTTTTGCAAACAAACTTGCTGGAGTATTGAGCGCTCTTTACCCTGAGCCAGGTAAAGTGACTTCATTTATGGGGTATCAAATGAGCAATCTATATGAATTTTTTATGCTGTTTGTAATTTTAGCCGGAGTTGCTTCCTTAATATTATTTGGTCTTACTAAATCATTACAAAAGCTTATGAATGCTGAACAATAATTTTAGTTTTGTATTTAAAAATAATACCCCGAATAAAATAATAATTTATAAGTATTAAAAAGGCGATCAACTTACTCGCCTTTTTAATTGCTCGATTAATTATACAAATTTCATCCTCTCATAACTTCCTCCCAAAATGTCTTTGTCGCTTACGCCAAGCCAGTTATTAAGAACAGTTGCATATACGTTTTTGAAATCTACAGTATGCTTTAAGTCGCCATCATTTAAGTTTGAAAGATCCGGCATTTCATTAAGTAATCCTTTTTCTTTTAATCCGCCGCTGATAAAAAACATATTATTTGCGGTACCATGGTCTGTTCCATTGCTTGCATTTTGGGAAACCCTGCGGCCAAATTCAGAGAATGTCATCATCAACACATCATCAAACCTGTTATTATTTTTAAGATCTGAAGTAAATGCTTTTACTGCACCATTCAGTTCATCAAACAATTTTTTTTGCTGCTGAGCCTGGTTTACGTGTGTATCAAAACTACCGAGGGATACATAATAAACTTTCGTATTTATATCAGACATAATCAGCGAAGCAATGGTTTTTAAATTTTTTCCAAGTTCAGTAGCAGGGTAGCTTTGCGAAGTAGGATTTATTTTGCTTTGTTTGAAAATATAATCTGCACTGCTTAGCGTTTCGCTCATTGTTTTATACAAATAATCTACTGTTTCTTCTGTTTTTGGATGTGCCGCATTTATATCTTTATAAAATTTTTCATTGCTGGTATTGTATAATTTTCTGGGGTCTTTAAATGCAAGGCCCTTGTTATTGATCCCTTTCAATGCAAGGCTCAACGTATCATCTAGCTCCAGCGCCTGTGTTGGTTTATCGCAGCCTTTGCATTGAGCATCCAAATAGCGACCGATCCATCCTGTATTTAAATATTCGTTGCTGGTACTTGCACTTTGCCATATATCCATACTCCTAAAATGAGAACGATCTGGGTTAGGATATCCTACACTGTTCATAATTCCGAGGCTACCATCATCGTACAAACTTTTAAAAACTTCGAGAGACGGATTTAAAGCTGCTGTATCTGTAAGCAATAACGCATCTGTCTTTTTTATACCAATCACCTTTCGCTCTTTATAATAAATATCATTACTAATAGGGATAACGGTATTTAGTCCATCGTTACCTCCGCTAAACTGTAACACTACCACTACTTTATTTCCGGCAGGAACCATAGCAGGTTTTTCAAATGCCTTTAAAAATTTGGGCATCATTAAAGATGCTGTGGCAAGTGATCCTATCTGTAAAAACTCTCTGCGTTTAAAATGCATAATTATATTTTTTAAGTTGCAGGTTAGGTGTTACGGGTTGCGGGTTAGAACTTGCTAATAGCCGAGTCGCTCCGTAATCTGTGGTCTATCTTTTGTCTCACATGTTTTGCCTTCGATCTTTACTAGCACAACTGATACTCTGGTGTACTCATTACATTTATAACTACACTCTTAATAAAGGTTTCTCTGCTTTCGTTGTTTAAATATTTTGATAACAAAGTTGCATTTATTCGTCCATTCGTTTGCAATAAGGAATCTACAATTGCCTGCGATAATTGTGGTCGAACTGTTTTTTCAAATATTTTATTTACTGTTTCCCACTCAATAGTTGCACTTGCACCGGTTGCTGCGTAGACTGCCTTTTTACCAAGTTTTATTCTTTTTTCTTCTGTCATTCCCATAGCAATATCATCATCAGTTTTGGGTCTGATATCAATAGAATCTTTTGAACTTAAAACCTGAGGAATTTGTAAACGAACCATCAGCGTGCTACTGTCAATCCAGCTTTTGCCACCTGCCCAGCCTGCAACATTTGGTGGGTAAAATAAAACCTGTCCCAATACTTTCTCAAACAACAATTGTGCATCATCATTATCTAAAGTGAGGGGTAAAAACCTTCTAATACCTACTATCAATTCAACAGGAGATTTTATTCTATTGCCAATATTTTCAGCTTCGTAAAACCATTCGCTGTTATAAATATCTTCGAGCAATTTTGTAATATCATAATTATTTTTAAAAAAGCGGGCGCTTAAATAATCAACTTTAACGTTGTCTGCTTTTTCGTTTACAAAATATTTATATATTTTTTGTGTGATGAATTTAGCGGTTTCAGGATTTTTTAAAATAATGTCCAGGATTTGATCTCCATCAAAATTTCCTGTCTGTCCTAAAAAAGTTTTTGCTCCATCGTCGTGTACTGGTTTTCTAAAAACAAATTCGCCTGTCTTGTCATAACTCCATCCAGTAAAGGATCTTGCCGCTTCTTTAACATCTTTTTCTGTATAGTTTCCTCTACCAAGCGTAAACAATTCCATTACTTCTCTTGCAAAGTTTTCATTTGGTTTACCCTTTCTATTTTGCTGGTTATTTAGAAACTGTAGCATGGCAGGAGACTTGCTCACATCCCTTAGCATATCGCCAAAATTACCAAGGGCATTTATACGAATACTATTTATAAGTGCTTGCGAAAAGTAGGCATTGTTTATTCTGCAAGCAAAGTGACCATGCCAGAATAGGCTCATTTTTTCTCTTAGTTGCGCCTTGCTGTTTATCATAAGATTTAGCCAGGCAATATTCATATCTTTTAAATCATCTCTTTCCTGTTTTTGCAATGCTCTTTTTTTATCTGCATCCATCATAGCAGTATTTGCGTTCATCATATTAACATCTGCGTTCATCAAATCTTTTAATTCGAATGGATTTGCAGCTATGTCTATTTTCTGAGGAGTTTCGGCAGATGATTCCAGCAGTTTTTTCCATAGTTTTTTTGGAGTTATGTCATTCAATTCCGCCTGTGTTTCAGCCATTGGCCCGAATGCTGCACGCCACAATAAATGCTGATTTTTTAAACGGTTAGATAATGACATTTGAATAAATTTTTTTACTAAGGTTATGACTTGAGTTGGGCAAATTGGTTTAATGAACTTGTATAAATCTATAAGCAAATAGTATCTTCCTGTTTAAATAAAAAGCCCTTTTTAAATTTTAAAAAGGGCTTTGATACATAATAATAAATTTTATTCTTTTTCAATTTTAGCTGCACCAAAATACTGATGTAATACTTTGGGTAAATGAATGCCATCCTCCTGTTGGTTATTTTCTAATAAAGCTGCTACAATGCGTGGCAATGCAAGACTTGAGCCGTTTAAGGAATGTAATAATTGGGTTTTACCATCTTTGTCTTTGTAACGAATTTTCATTCTGTTCGTTTGAAAAGTTTCGAAGTTGCTTACAGAACTTACTTCCAGCCATTTTTTTTGCGCAGCAGAAAAAACTTCAAAATCGTAAGTGAGTGCAGAAGTAAAACTCATATCACCACCACACAATTTTAAAATACGATAAGGCAATTCTAAAAACTGTAAAAGTCTTTCGATATGGTTCACCATTTCTTCCAATACTTCATAACTCCTTTGCGGGTGTACCAATTGAATAATTTCTACTTTATCAAACTGGTGTACACGATTTAATCCGCGAACATCGCTGCCAAAACTTCCCGCTTCCCTGCGAAAGCAAGGGGTATATGCTGTCATTTTAATCGGCATATCGGCTTCCTTTATAATTTCATTGCTGTAGATATTGGTGACGGGTACTTCGGCCGTAGGTATTAGGTATAATTTATCTTCTGTTACATGGTACATCTGCCCTTCTTTATCTGGCAGCTGCCCGGTGCCATAAGCTGTCTCAGCATTAACCAATAACGGCGGCATATATTCTGTGTAACCTGCAGAAGTATTGTAGTCTAAAAAATATTGTATAAGGGAACGCTGGAGTTTGGCACCTCTACCTTTATAAACAGGAAAGCCACTGCCCGTAAGTTTTGCTCCAACTTCAAAATTTACAAGGTCATATTCCTTTATAAGATCCCAATGTGGTTTTGCAGTTTGCGGTAAATCGGGCAATGTTCCGCCTGTGAGTACCGTTAAATTTTCTTCGGGTGTTTTACCTGCCGGTACAGATGAATGAGGAAGGTTTGGCAGCAAAAGAATTTTGTTAGTAAAATTCTCTTCTATCTTTTGTAAAGATAATTTTTGTGTTCCTAAATCTTCTTTCCAGCCGGCAACATCATTTCTTTTTGCAGTAGCTTCTTCTGCATTGCCTGTAGCCATTAAAGCTCCAATTTCTTTAGATGTGCGGTTAATTAAAGCCTGAAGGTTTTCTGTATTTGATTTCTGTTTGCGAATTTCTTCATCAAGTTCGATAAGTTCATCTACCAAATTAAGATTGCCAAAATTTTTTAAAGCCAACCCTTCCTTTACTAAGCTGCAGTTTTGTTTTATATAGTTTATCTGTAACATTATTTTATTTTGTATTTAACTGCTACAAATATAAACGGGAAAAGCATAATTGCTACATTTGTAATATGCAACATGTGGAAGAAGACTTACAGGTACGATGGCTTAAACTTCGTATTAAGTTAAAAGAACATTTTGGTATTAAACCGGATATGAATGGCGTACTCCTTTTAATTGGTGTGCAGGAGCTTGGACAGGGCCCGCAGGCTTTTAGCAAAGAGCAAAAGCAGGATTTAATGCATATTGCCATCTGCACAATTTTATCTAACAGTGGTTATTATAAAAATGATGGATTAGATGAAGAAGGGTGGCCGCATTTTACACAATTAAAAGCACTCCCCGAATTGTTTTTAAACCATCAGGAAGACCTGTTGAAAGATCATGTATTATTGTACTTTCAAAACCAAAAATTTATTTAAAATTGTAAAGATGAAAAGATGTAAGTTTTTATTGTTTTGCTTTTGTTTGTTTTTTGCAGGAAATATTACAGCACAGGTATCTAAAAAACCGGTGCCTAAAAAAGTGATTATTAAAAAAAAGCTACCTATAAAATCTGTCGTAAAGAAGGCCGTTAAAACTTCTGTATTCAACGTATTACCCGATAATTCTATAAAAATTAAAATTGTTACAGACAGCGGAACAATGATTGTGAAACTCTACGACTCAACACCATTGCACAGAGACAATTTTGTAAAATTAGTTAAGGAGGGTTTTTACGATAGTTTAATGTTTCATAGAATTATCCAGGGTTTTATGATACAGGGAGGAGATCCGAACAGCAAAAATGCAGCTGCCGGAGTTATGCTTGGTAATGGAGGTGATAATCTTACAAGGATACCCGCAGAATTCAGAAAAAGTCTATATCATAAAAAAGGGGTGTTAGCTGCCGCAAGAGATGGAAATCCGGAAAAAGCAAGCAGTGCCTGTCAGTTTTATATTGTACAGGGCAAACCTTTAACGGATGCTGAATTGGATATGGTGGAAGGAAGAATAGGAAGTAAATATTCTTTAGAGCAGCGCAATACTTATAAAAAAATGGGAGGTACCCCTTTTCTTGATCAGAATTATACGGTTTTTGGTGAAGTAATTTCGGGATTAAATGTGGTTGATAAAATAGCAAGTGCACCTAAAGCCCCTGGAGACCGACCAATTGCGGATATAAGAATGAAGATGGAAATGGTGAAGTAATTTTAAATGTGCTAATATGCCAATATGCTAATGTGCTAATTTTTGTAAACTCAAAACCTTCTTATAAATTGCATGTAAATTCATTGGGCAATAAAATAGTAAAACAAATTATTTATAAATTAATATTTCACAGACTTCAAAAGTCTCCTTTGGGGGACTAAGGGGCAAATAAAACAAATTAAAATGAGCTATCCGCAAAATTTAAAATACACCAAAGATCATGAATGGATAAGTTTAGAGGGAGATGTTGCTACGATTGGAATTACAGCATTCGCACAAGGCGAATTGGGTGATATTGTGTACATAGACATAAGCAGTACAGGGAAAGCTTTAAGCGCCGAAGATGTGTTTGGAACTGTAGAAGCTGTAAAAACAGTAAGTGATCTTTTTTTGCCTGCTGCAGGAACTGTCATTGAAGTAAATGCAGCTTTAGAAGCAAAGCCTGAGTTGGTAAACAGTGATCCATATGGCGAAGGCTGGATGGTAAAAGTAAAAATTGATAACCCTGCTGATATTGAGAAATTAATGGGTGCAGAAGAGTATGAAAAACTGGTTGCATAATTATTACATTTTAAACGATGATTCCTTATAAAAAATTTATTCCAGGCATTGCCTGGTTTTTTTTAGTATTAATATTGCTTTGTTTGCCCGGCGATGATTTGCCAAAGGCAGCTAATTGGATGTCTGTCATCTTTTTTGATAAATGGGTACATATTGGTTTGTTCTCGGTACTTGCTTTTTTGTTTATGATGCCTTTTTGTAAAAGCAATGCAACCAATAATATGAAATGGGCATCCATAACTAAAATTGCATTTGCTGTTAGCATTTGGGGGCTGACAACAGAATTTATTCAAAAATATTTTATCCCGGGCAGAAGTTTTGATTTGTTGGACTGGGGTGCAGATAGTACAGGGGTATTAGCTGCGTTACTTGTGTGCAAAAAATTTTATTTTAGATAAATTTATATAACTTTAAACAAAAATATGTGTCCGGCTCAATTACTTTTATCAATGCCCAGTGGTGCCGAGTGGATACTTGTTTTAGTGGCACTTTCTATTTTCTTAGCTTTTGTGGGATTTTGGATCTATACAATTGTAGATGTTGCTAAAAGCAAATTTGCTGATGACACAACCAAAATTGTTTGGCTGCTGCTGGTACTATTAACCGGAATAATTGGCGCTGTTATTTATTGGATATTTGGAAGACCTCACAGAATATTAGCAGTTAAAATTTAATACTAAATTATATTCTACATAAAAAATCCTGAACAAAATTTATGTTCAGGATTTTTCTATATTCCATTTAAAATATTATGGTCTCTTTATTCCTCCTGCAGCAGGTTTCACAAACGGTTTTGCGCTATCTTTTATTCCTAATTTATTTTTTACAAGTTGCAAAATACTATCTCCTGCAGGTTTAACCAATAAATTATCTTCATTAAAAATATATGCATAGCCGTTTTCTTTTGCAACCACGCTAATCGCATTTAAAGCTTTCTCTCTGATGGGTGCAATTTTTTCATTTGCTTTTGCCTGATATTCTTCCTGACTTGTTTGCTGGTAGTTTTGAACTTTTTGATAAAGCTCTATTAATTCCTTTCTTTTAATTTCTTTCATACTTGCAGAGAGTTTTACAGAATCTTTTACAAAAGAACTGTCCTTTCTATTTAATTCTGCTGAAAGGTCCTGATACTGTTGTCCTAAACCTGCCTGAAATTCCTGTAATTCTGCCTGTGCTTTTGCTGCTTCGGGCATAGTACTTATCAACTCATCTGTATTGATATATCCCATTTTACTTTGTGCTCCTGCAGTGAAAATACTTAAAGCCATTCCAGCTACGAATAATAATTTTTTCATTTTTCTTTTTAGGTGATTTACTTTTTATTGTTACTATTATAGTGCATTTTATTCTTTAAAATGCTGCATAAATTTTTTATTTTATTTTTATTTAACTCCCATATTTCTCAGTACATCATCACTTTTGTCGAGTTTTGGGTCGGCAAATATAACAGTAATTCCTTCACTTTTATCCAATATAAAATCATAAAGTTTTTCAATCGCAAGTTTTTGAACAGCGTTGTAAACTCTGTCCTGTATTGGTTTTATCAACTCCTGCCTCTTTTTAAAAAGATCTCCTTCAAAACCAAAACGCTTTTTTTGAAGATCCCGTAATTCTCTTTCTTTGTTATAAAGTTCGTCCTCTCTTTTTTTCTTTAAAACCTCTGTAAGCATAACCTGCTCTGCATCATAATCTTTGTACATTTTATCCATCGCAGTTTGTCTTTGGTCAAGCTCTTTTTGCCATAGTTCACTAAAATTATCAAGCTTTTTTTGTGCCTCTTTATACTCAGGGACTTTATCTAAAATGTATTTTGAATCAATAATTGCATAACGTTGAGCATTAGCTGCAAAGGCTGTCAGCGAAAATAAGAATGCGAAAAGTATTGTTTTCATTTTTTATCTATTGTCTAATATTTATTATCTAAGAGCTTATGTCTGCTTTATTCCGGCTCCTGCCCTAACATAAAGGTAAATTTAGCTGCGCCCTTTATACCTGTGTTCTGGTTGTATCTGTCAAAGCCAATACCATAATCAAACCCAAGCAAACCAAACATGGGTAGAAAGAACCGCATACCAACACCTGCACTCCTGCGTAATTTAAAAGGATTATAATCTTTAAATTTATACCAGCCATTTGCAGCCTCAAAAAAGGCGAGGCCATAAATTGTACTGCTTGCCGATGTGCTGAATGGATACCTGAGCTCCATTGTGTACTTATTAAAGATGGTAAAATATTCCTGTTGTGTAACGCCGTCAGGATTTATTTTTGGATTTGAATTGCTGTAAACCGGGTAACCTCTGTGTGCAATAATATCATAACCCAACAATGCTGTAGTGTTACTTAAACCTGCATCACCAACCTGAAAACGTTCAAATGGTGATACCTGTAATTTTGAATTATACTTGCCAATAAAACCATATTTAGCAGCAGCCTTTAAAATAAACTGCTTATTTTTTTCAGCACCTCTCGCACGCCCAATGGGAACGTACCACTCACTGTTAAATCGCCATTTGTGAAATTCCGGTAATTTATACTGGTTCTCTGCGCCTGATGTGATGCCTATTAAAGAATAGGGTAATGTAAATTGTCCGCTCAGTAATACATTCGAACCACTTGTAGGAAAAATTGGATTCGGTCCTGCTGAGTTTCTGAGCAACGTAAGTTTTAAACTCAAATTTGTTGAATTACCGTTACTTAAACCTGCAAAAATATTCGCGTAATTTTTAAGTTTGTATTGCTGTACATTTAAAGAATAAATCAGGTTAAAATAATCATCCGGCCATTTTAGTTGCTTGCCAAGTGATATACCAAAGCCTAATGTGTTTACATACGAATTTTTACCGGCCTCACGATCTGGTTGGCCAAACTGATTGTATGCATTGGAATATTTAGTATTAAAATAACTAACAGAAAATGAATTTCTTTTTTTGCCACCAAGCCATGGTTCTGTAAAAGAAAGGTTATACGATCTGTAAGCCCTACCGTTTGATTGTATTCTTGCGCTGAATTTTTGTCCGTCACCCGATGGTAAAGGATCCCAGGTAGAGCGCTTCATAATATTTTTAATAGAAAAGTTATTGAATGTAACTCCCAGTGTTCCAGTCAAACCAATTCCACCACCAAAACCTGCTGAAAGCTCCAACTGGTCAGCAGATTTTTCTTCAACCTGCCAGTTGATATCAACAGTTCCATCCGCATTATTTGGTACAACCTGTGGATTTATTTTTTCAGCATTCAAAAAACCTAACTGAGATAATTCTCTTTGTGTACGAATAATATCCTGTCTGCTAAATTTTTCACCAGGTATAGTTCTCAGTTCTCTAAGAATAACATAATCTTTTGTTTTATCATTTCCTGATACTGTAATCTTGCCATAAACAGCCTGAGGGCCTTCACGCATACGTATTTCAAAATCAATGGTATCATTGTAAACCGCAGTTTCTATAGGATCTACATTAAAGAAAAGATAACCATCGTCTTGATATAAACTTCCAACATCTCCACCTTCTGCAGATAATTGTTTGCCGAGTTTTTTGTTTAAAATTTCAGCATTGTAAACATCCCCTTTTTTTATACCAACAATTACATTTAAAATAGAATCAGAATATTTTGTATTCCCCTTCCAGGCAATATTTCCAAAATAATATTTATGGCCTTCCATTACTTTTATATGAACATCAATATTGCCTTTACTATTTTCTATTGTTGTATCGGCAATGATAGAAGCATCTCTAAATCCCTGTGCGTTGTAGTAATCAAGTACTTTTTCTTTGTCTTCCTTGTACTTTTTTTCAGAAAATTTTGCACCGGCAAATAATTTGAATCTAAAATAAGGATCCAGATATTCTTTTGTTCTGGTCGGATATAGATATCCTGTTTCTTTTAAATATTCTTTGAAAGTTTTATTCTTAGTAGTGTCACCATATGGACTAATAACCTTGTCCGGAAAAAGTGTGAAGCGGGACATTTCTTTTGTACCTTTCATCTGTTTTTTTAACTTTGTGTCAGAGATCTCCCCATTGTCTGCAAAATTTATTGAGTTTATAAGAACCTTTTTCCCCTTATTAATGTAAAACGTTAGGACCACGCCATTTGCCTGGCCGGGGGCAGGTTGCTCAACCATATTTATAGTTACATTTCTATAGCCTTTATCGTAATAAAATTTCCTGATAACTTCTACAGCGCTTAACTTCATATCTTCCGTTAGCACACGTTCTTTAGCAAGACCGGATTTTGGAGTAAGATCATCTTTCTCACCTTTTTTTATTCCTTCAAATGTAAAATTAATTAGCCTTGGCCTTTCCTGAACTACTATTTCTATAAATATTTTCGAATTATCAAGTTTGGTAATATTTATTTCAGCATTTGAAACCAAACTTTGTTTCCAGAGTTTTCCAAGTGCTTTGTTGAAAACATCAGTTCCCGGAATTTGCACCTCGTCGCCAATCGCAAGTCCTGATATAGATATAATCAAATTTCTATCGAAAGATTTATTACCAATAACATTGATGCCTGCGATAGTATATTTTTTTGTAACTTTTGATTTATAAATTTCTTTTAATGCAGGATTTACAGACACAGAAGTATCCTGTGCGAACAAAGAAATGCTTGATAAAAAAAGGGTAGCGGTAAGTAAAATAGTTTGGTAAATCCTTAGCATCAATAGTTTTTTTCGTGGCGGCAAATTAAGCCCTATATTTAAAAGTATTTGTTAAACGTTCCGCCAAAGCGAGGATAACTTATACATTAATTGTAATTATTCTTAATATTTTGTGTTCAAGTTATATTTCGTTGTTTTTAATCTGCTCTCCTGTTTTCCCAAATCTTCTTTCTCTCTTTTGAAACTCAATAATCGCTTTATAAAGATCTTCTTTTCTAAAAGATGGCCACATGACATCAGTGAAATAAAGTTCTGTGTAAGCAATTTGGTACAGTAAAAAATTACTTATCCTGTAATCTCCACCAGTACGAATTAACAATGCAGGATCAGGATAGTTACAGGTGCTTAAATATTGAGAAATAGTATCGGCATTAATATGATTTTGGTTGAGTATTCCATTATTTATATCTTCAGCAATCTTCTTTACGGCGTCCACAAGCTCAGTTCTGCTGCTGTAACTAAGTGCCATTATCAAATTTAAGCCGGTATTGTTTTCAGTGTCTTTTAAGGCCTCTTTTAATTGGCCCTGTGCATAATCAGGCAACATTTTTATGTGCCCAATTACATGAAGCCTTATATTGTTTTTATTTAATGTAGGCACTTCTTTTTTTATAGTGTCTACCAAAAGGGCCATCAAACCATTAACTTCAAACGCAGGTCTGTCCCAGTTCTCTGTGCTAAAAGTGTACAATGTAAGGTACTCAACTCCAAGTTCTGCCGCGCTCTCTACGATATCCCTTACGCTTTCCACGCCATGTAAATGACCAAAAAGCCTGTCGTTACCTTGTTCCTGCGCCCAGCGGCCGTTCCCATCCATTATTATGGCTATATGTTTTGGAAGAAGATGAAGATTGATTTGTTGTTGTAAACTCATGGCGTTCGATTCTGCATATGCAAGACTTAGTAGGGAGGCAAAAATAGCAAAATTATTGCGATAAATTTAAAAGCGGTAGTACTTATATACCGCCGCTTTAGCACTGAATTAATTTAAATTTAGTTAGCTGTTGGACACCTGTAAGAACTTAAGTTAAAAGAAAACCCAACTTCTGCAATTAAATATTGATCTTTTTGTTTGCTGAAACCTCTTTGTTGGCCTTCCATAAAAAAACGGGAACCATCTTTTGTAACCTCGTAGCTGCGATCCTGTAGGAGTTGAACATCACTGCTGGTTGGCAATCCATTTGCACCTAGGGGTCCTGATTGAAAACGCCCATTCCCTACATAAGTGGTACTAACATCATCTAAATAATCAGTAGATGTCAAACGATGTGTTAGTTCAAATGAAATGTTGATCTTTTCAGTAAGATTGTACTTCATTCCTACCCCAAATGGTATGCACAATGCAGTCGTTGAGTATGGTTTTCTGCCCAAGTATCCAATTGTCTGGCCTTCTGTGCCCAATGGGCGTAAAAATACTTTCTGTCCCTTAATATAAGTATAAGGATCAAAATTAAAAACGCCGATACCTAGTGTTACATAAGGGGTAAATGAGTTTGCAGGATTATATGGGGTGAATTTAAAAAAATTAAAATCCCCCTGAACAGCAAATTCAAAAATATTTGAATTGAAACTAAGATTTCTTAAACGTTGAAATTCATTTTTGCTGTAAATATCACTGTAACCAACCTGGGCAAAATGTGCCGAAACCCTTGCGCTTATATATTCGCTGAATTGCTTGCGGAAAAATATGCCAAATGCCGGTTTTGGTCTGTTAAAAGCAGCATGGTTATTTAAGTCGCCAAAATAATGTGCACCTCCTGCTGTTATTCCAAACTCACCTTTTTGAACAGTTTCATAATACATTTGCGCTTTTGACACTACAGAAATAAGTAGACATGCTACTAGGTTAAAAATTAGTCTCTTCACTGTGTTAATTTAAATTTTTGTTAGGATATACAGAAAACGTCTTACGGGCTAATTAATTGTGTGCAAAATAACCAAATGTTTGCTATTTGAAAGTTATAAACGAACTTTTAAAGTTTGAGTACGTTAAATCTTCTTAACATTATTTAGCCTTTTGTACGCTCATTCCAACACTAATTACATGTAGCAACGGGTTATCTCTCATAAGTTGAGCTATGCTAAAATTATACTCACCGGCTTTTATAAATCTTTTAGGAGTACCTGAAATTAATTTTCTTACCTCCCAGATGTCATTCATACCTACACCTTGCCAGCCTTGGGCATCGTTGCCTAAAGAGAGGTTTATTTTTTGGTGCTGTAATCCAGAATCCCCTGGAGTCTGCAACCCTATATTAAGCCAAATATTGTTGTATTGATAAGCATCTGTATGTCTTAAAACAAGCAATACATTATATGTGCTGCCGGTATCCTTAATTAAAAATGAGCCGGTAACATTGTAATTGTTGTACCACTGCATGTTTGGTATTGAAACATTCTTTTCAAATAGATTTATCTCCTTGCATGAATTTAAAAAAGGGGTTAATAATAAAAACAGCAATAAAGTTTTCATAAAAGAGGCCTGCAATAATTTTTTCATCTCACTAATTTAAATTATTACAAAACATTTAAAACAAGTTCTTTTGCCTTCTCCAATTCATCCTTCATGGTTACTACACATTTTTGTATACCGGCGTCATAAGCTTTGCTGCCGGTAGTATTTATTTCTCTGCCAATCTCCTGTAAAATAAAAGAAAGTTTCTTTCCTTTTCCTTCTTCTTCTTTCCCATTCATAATCTCGTTAAAATATTGGCAGTGTTGTCTCAGCCTTATTTGTTCTTCATGTATATCTATTTTTTCCATGTAGTAAATAAGTTCCTGCTCCATTCTGTTTTTGTCAATGTTTTCTTTGCCCACATTTTCTTGCAGCAATGTATTTATCTCCTCTCTTATTTTGTCCATGCGAGTAGGCTCTAATTTTAAAATATTTTCTTCTTCCGCATTTATATTTTCAATGCGAATTATTAAATCTTTTTCCAAAGATCTTCCTTCTTCTGACCGGTGTTCATTTAATTCTTTTATTGCAATCATCAACACTTCTGAAAATAATTCAAAGTCCTGTTTATCTATCACTTCAGTTGATGGAGTTACAACTTCAGGCAACCTCAGCAGCGAACTTAAAACAGCATTTGTGTCTATATCGAGTTCTAAAGCGAGCGTTTTAAGTTGAGCGTAATAGGCTTTTATTAAATCTGTATTAATTACTACAGGCTTTGTAGTTCCGTTTTGCTTAAGGTTCACATAACAGTCAATAGTACCACGTACAAGGTTTTCTTGAAGTATGTTTCTAATTTCAAATTCGTAAGGTTTTAAAAGCGGTGGCAATTTTAATTGCAATTCAAACTGTTTACCGTTAAGGGCTTTTATCTCTACAAGAAAAGTTTTATCGCCTTTGGTTCTTTCCGCTCTACCAAAGCCCGTCATAGATCTCAACATACATAAATATTTACCCGCAATATAACTTTTTATTGGGCTTCTGCATATTTTTGATGAAAGGTAAGATTGAAATAAAATAAGAAAAGAAAAATAATTTTATAGTACTTTCTATGCCTTTAAAAAATCAAAAGCCCGGCTTTTTTAGAGTCGAGCTTTTTATAAATATGGGTTAGTAAGTACAGGGATTAGTAATTTCCCTATACAATATTAAAATTATTTTTTGCACAATAAATATTCTGATGCACTATTTTATTCACATTTATTTTTTGGTTGTGGATAAGGGTGATTTATTTTATCATCTAAAATAATTTTACAAATATATTTTTAGATTAAGTTACAATTTCTTTTATTTGTTGTTATCGCTAAATTGTTTATAAACAGTGATTTTAGAAAGAATTATCTTCTTGAAAATTTATTTATTTTTTAGAAATAATCTATGCTTAACAGCAAAAAAATATTGAATTATATTTTTTATTTTTTTTAGGAGAAGACCTTTAAATTCTTCTAAAAATAAAACGGTTTAACTTTGCCAATCAAAAAACAGTAATATGCATAAATCATCTATAAACATTGATATTCTTTTAGACCCTGATAAAGTTCCTGAAAGTATTCATTGGCATGCAACAGACAGCAGCGCAGAAATGGCACAAAAAGCAAAAGCGATGTGTTTGGCTTTTTGGGATCCTGCCGATAAAACTGCCATGCGGATTGACCTTTGGTCAAAAGACATGATGGTCGATGAAATGGGCGAATTCTTTTACCAAATGTTATTCACAATGTCAGATACTTTTGCAAGAGCAACAAAAAATGCTGAGCTCGCAGCCGAAATGAAAAGTTTTTCAGAGCAATTCATAAAAAAATTCAGAGCTGCGCAAATAACTGAAAATGGAGCATAGGTAATAAACACAAGACACTGCTTTAGTATACGCAGAATTTATAACTTAAAACTTATAATCAAAATCAGATAATGAATTTAGAAACACAAATAATGGCAGAAATGAAAGATGCCATGAAAGCAAAAGACGAAGCAGCACTTCGCACATTACGGGCAATAAAAGCCGAAATAATAAAAGCTAAAACCGAACCCGGTGCTGGTGGTGAAATTAATGAAGCTACCGAACAAAAATTTTTGCAAAAGATGGTTAAGCAGCGTAAAGATTCATTAGATATATTTGAACAGCAGGGCAGGGACGATCTTGCAGTGAAGGAAAAAGAAGAACTGGCAATTATTCAACGCTTTTTACCAAAGCAAATGAGTGAAGAGGAAATTACAGAAGAAGTGAAAAAAATAATATCCACTACAGGCGCATCTTCTGCAGCAGATATGGGCAAGGTTATGGGCGTCGCATCTAAACAATTAGCAGGCAAGGCAGATGGTAAAATTATAAGTGGAATTGTGAAATCACTTCTAGCATAACATTACTATGTTTATAGATGTTGCTTATTTTATTTTAATTGCTATTGCCTGTTACAAAGGCTTGCGCAAAAGTTTTATTATTGCAGTATTTTCTGTGTTAGGTTTTATTGTAGGTATTGCAGCAGCTTTAAAATTATCAGCAATTGTTGCAGTAAAATTGGCAGCGCATACAGGTGCAGCTAAATGGCTGCCTGCAGTTTCCTTTTTATTGGTGTTTTTGGGTGTTGCTTTTTTAATAAGCGTGATTGCAAAAATTATTCAAAAAACATTTGAAACTGTTATGCTGGGTTGGCTTAACAGGCTTGCGGGCGTAGTACTCTACATTTTGTTGTATAGTATTATTTACAGTGTTTTTCTATTTTATGCAGTACAGCTGCATTTTATTAATGCTTCAACTGCAGCCAATTCTTTTGTTTACCCCTATCTGCAGCCCCTCGCTCCAAAAATTATTAATTCAATCAGCAGTATTATTCCGTTGTTTAAGAATATGTTTACTCAATTAGAGCAATTTTTTGCGGGCATTTCTTCAAAATAAAATTTATACATCTTCTTTAAGGTTTGAATTATTCGATTTTTTTACAATTTTAATTTCTTTAATTTTTTAAATTGATAAAGCATTTGGAATGGGTTATTTTATAATTTTTTTGTTGTAGACCTATAAAAATTACATTTCTAATTAAATTTATAATGCCAATTTTTTGCGTGAAACAACGTATTTTAGCAAATTACAGAATTACACTTAAACAGGAATGAGTTACGAAATAAAACAAGACGGGAAATTTTCATTTATAGAAGAGGGTAGCGGTGAAGTATTAATGCTGTTGCATGGCTTATTTGGTGCATTAAGTAACTTTCAGGATTTAATTGAGCATTTTAGAAAAAACTATACCGTTGTAGTTCCCATTTTGCCTTTGCTTACTATGGATCTGTTACATACAACCGTGGGGGGACTCCAAAAATTTGTAACCCGTTTTATTGAGCATAGAAAATACAACAGCATTAATTTATTGGGGAATTCACTAGGTGGTCATGTAGCCCTGGTTCATATATTAAAACACCCTGAAAAAATTAAATCGTTGATTCTTACGGGCAGCTCTGGCCTGTTTGAAAATGGTATGGGAGATACATATCCTAAACGTGGTGACAAAGAATACATCAGAAATAAAACCGCCTATACTTTTTATGACCCTGCAATGGCCACTAATGAATTGGTAGAAGAGGTTTTTGAAATTACCAATAATAGGATGAAGGTTATTAAAATTATTGCGCTCGCCAAAAGCGCAATAAGAAATAATCTGGGTGAAGAATTAAAAGCTATCAAACAACCCACCTGTCTTATTTGGGGTAATAACGATAATGTAACTCCTCCATTTGTAGGCGAAGAATTTCACAAACTTATACCAAACAGTGAATTGCATTTTATAGATAAATGCGGTCATGCACCAATGATGGAAGTACCTGATGAGTTTAATAAAATATTAAATACTTTTCTTTCCAAGATAAACTCCTCTGCAACGGTTTAACTATTTCTTTTCTCATATCTATATGTTGAATGATACAGTTTCTGTAACTTGAAAATAAAATCTTTTAATGCTTACAAAAAACCTCATTAATAATAATATACCGAGGCTTCAACTGCAGGACACTGTTGGCAAGGCCTTACAGTTGATTAATGATTTTAGAATATCTCATTTGCCTGTAGTAAGTGACAATACTTTTTTAGGCTTGGTTAGTGAAGATGATTTACTTGATGCAGAAAATGAAAAAGTCACCATTGAAGTTTTGCAGGATAGTTTTTTAAATGCAGCGGTACCCGGCAATGTACATTTTTTAAATGCCGTTAGTAACAGTATTCGTTTTGATACAACTGTAATTCCTGTTGTTATAAATGAAAATGATTATGTGGGAGTAATTACCATTAATGATCTTTTAAAAATGTTGGGAAATTTTGCAGGTGCAGATGAAATAGGTGGTATTGTTGTATTGGAAATGGAAAGGTCTCAGTTTTCTATTTCGGAAATAAGCAGAATTGTAGAGAACAATGACTGCACTATTTTGCATTTAAATACAACTTCAGATGCAGTTACGGGTCTGTTAACCGTAACACTTCACTTAAACAAAAAAGAAATTGCTTCTATTATTTCAACTTTTGAAAGATACGAGTACAATGTTGTTTATTCCTTTGGTAATGAAAAATTTGAAAACGAAATAAGTAATAATTATCAGAATCTGATGAACTATCTTGATATTTAAATAATAATCATAAAAATTTTCTGTTGCAAAAACACTTCTTTAAAATTATTAGTAAACTGCCTCAGAAAAATGATTAAAAATCATCTGCCATCAATTTTCTTTATTTTTTATTTTTTTCAGGTACTAAATGTTAGTGCACAATCTCCAGTACCTATTTCTTTGCAGCAGAAAATTTTAAAGGATTCAATAGAAAGCAAAATTATTATAAGCGCAATAAATATTACAGGTAACAAGCATACAAAAACTTATATTATTGAAAGGGAGATTCCTTTTAAAGTAGGGGATACTCTGCTGCAAAAAAATTTAACAGCAATATTAGTACAGGCAAGAAACCAGGTATACAATACCAATTTATTTACAGAGGTAAAATTCGATTCAATACCCCAGGCGGATTCTTCGTTAAAAATAAATATCGTTGTAAAAGAACGATGGTATATTTTTCCGACTCCACAATTTCAACTGGTTGACCGAAATTTTAATGAGTGGATAAAAACTTACAATGCAGATTTTAAAAGAGTAATTTATGGGTTAAAGTTTGCTCATTATAATTTTAGTGGACGGCAAGACCAGTTGCGTGTTTATCTTTTAAATGGCTATGCCAGAAACATATCTGCCAGCTACAGTGCGCCTTATAGCAACAAAAAACTTACAGAGGGGTTTGGCGTTGCGATAGGCTACACACAAAACAGAGAAGTTCAATACAAATTAAACTACAACAACAAATTATTGAATTATCGAAAAGAGGGTTTTGTTAGAAATAACTTTAATGCAGCTGTTAGCTATTCAATTCGCAAAGGTTTTTTTAAATCAACTAATTTTTATACAGGGTTTAATTATTCAAATATTGATGATAGTATCATTACATCAAAATACAATTCCACTTATTTTAACAGCAGCAACAGCAAACAGTTCATTCCGGATTTTGGTGTTGGCATTTCATATAGCAATACAGACAACAATAATTATCCACAAAAGGGATTAATTTATTCTTATGGTATCAGCAAACGAGGTGTACGGTTTACCGGTGGTATAAACAGTTTATCAATTTCAGGGTCTTTTGCCAAATTTTACAAACACAGTCATAATTTTTTTAGTACAATTCAGTCATCTGGAATGATAAAATTACCATTTGAGCAGGCATTTATAAACAGGCGTGCATTAGGTTTTGGCAGTTTAAGTTTAAGAGGTTTAGAAGTGTACCTTATTGATGGTGTTGCTGCAGTTGTTGCAAAATATACACTCACTAAAAAAGTTGCTGCTTTCAAAATTCCCATTCCTTTCAAAATAAAATCTTTACCATACATACCTTTTAAAATTTTTGCAAAAACTTATGCTGATGCCGGTTACAGTTACCTTTCAAAAAAATACGACAGTCGCCTTAATAATATACTTTTATATACCGGAGGGTTTGGTATTGATGTTGTTACTTTTTACGATATAGTTTTTAAAGTAGAATACAGTTTTAACCAGTTAGGTGAAAAAGGTTTATTTTTACGTGGTAAAGGTGGGTTTTAAAATCTCAAGTTTATTTAAAAATGAGAATAGCAATTTACAGCAGAGGTTTAGAAAATATACAGCTACAAGATTTAGAGTTGCTTATTCAGGGATTGGAAAAGTATGGTGCAGAGCCCGTATTTTTCCAGAATTTTTTTAATCTTTTTTATTCAGCAATTAAGATTCCCTGCAAATATTCCACGTTTACCTCATCCGAAGATTTAGATCTTTCCATAGACTGTTTAATTAGCCTTGGTGGTGATGGAACATTGCTCGATACTGTGACTTTAGTTAAGGACTCGGGTATTCCTGTACTCGGGATAAATTTTGGCAGGCTCGGTTTTTTAGCAAGCATTGGTAAAGATGAAATTCACTTAGCATTAAATGCACTGGTAAACAGAAAATACGTTTTAGATAAAAGGACGCTTTTGCATTTAGATGCTGATATGCCTTTGTTTAATGATATGCCCTATGCGCTTAACGAGTTTACATTGCATAAAAAAGATACTTCGCCAATGATAAAAATTCACACCTATTTAAATGGTGAGTTTTTAAATACCTATTGGGCAGACGGACTTATTCTAGCAACTCCCACAGGCTCTACAGGTTACTCCCTTAGTTGCAATGGCCCGGTGGTTTTTCCTGATAGTGCAAGTTTTGTAATAACACCGGTTGCGCCACATAATTTAAACATACGCCCCATTATTGTTCCTGATAATACCATCGTCTCTTTTGAAGTTGAAGGCAGAACGGATGGGTTTCTGTGTACACTGGACAGCAGACGGGAAATCGTTTCAAAGGAAATACAACTTGCTGTAAAGAAAGAAACCTTCGGTATAAATTTAATAAGGCTAAATGAAAATAATTTTTTGCAAACACTCCGTAACAAATTGTCGTGGGGTTTAGATAAGAGAAATTAAAATGAAATCGCAGCCAGGAAAAATACAAAGCGCTTTAATTATTTATTGGGTGTTGCTGGCATATATTATTGCCGCACTCATTTGGTGGTTTATTGCCCTAAGTCGGCAAAACGAATTAATGAGCCAGTATAAACTGGATGATCTTAAAAAAGATGATATAAATTTTGCAGAGAAAGAAAGAAAAATTATAAAAGATAAAAGTAAAAAAACTGCACAGTATCTTGGTGAAGGCGGTACATTTCTTTTATTGATTCTGGCAGGTGCTACTTTTGTTTTTAGAGCAGTAAGAAGAGAACTTAAATCGAGTGCAGAGCAGCAAAATTTTATGATGGCTATTACCCATGAACTGAAAACACCAATTGCCGTTACAAAATTAAACCTGGAAACACTTCAGAAACATAAACTTGCAGAAGCACAGCAACACAGGCTCATTGATAATACTTTACAGGAAACAAACCGATTAGATACGCTTTGTAATAATTTATTAATTTCTTCGCAAATTGAAGCAGGTGGCTACAAAGCGACTTTTGATGAACAAAATTTTTCTGCTTTGGTAGATCGGTGTATAAATGAATTTATTACCCGTTTCCCCAAACGAATAATTCATAAAAATATAGAGAATGAAATCTTTGTTAAGGGAGATCCACTTTTATTACAAATTGCTGTAAATAATTTACTTGAAAATGCCATAAAATATTCACCGAAAGAAACGGCTGTAGATGCCTCTTTACAAAAAATTCAAAATAAAACTGTTCTAAAAATTACAGATGAAGGAACGGGCATTTCTGAAACAGAAAAAGATAAAATCTTTGAAAAATTTTATAGGGCAGGCAACGAAGCTACTAAAAGAGCAAAAGGTACAGGGCTTGGTTTGTATTTAACAAGCAGAATTTCTAAAACACATAAGGGTAGTATTTCTATTGAAGATAACCCAAAAGGGGGCAGTATCTTTGCAATGTGGCTAACTGCTGAAGCTTAAAATAAAAACATGGCAACAAAAAAATATTCAATATTGCTGGTAGAAGACGAGGAAAACCTTCAGGAAGCTTTAAAATTAAATTTAGAGCTAGAAGGGTATGAAGTTAGCAGTTGTTTTGATGGAGCACAGGCTTTAAAAATGGTAGCTCAGGAGCATTTTGAATTGTTGATTTTAGATGTTATGTTGCCTGAACTTGATGGTATAACGGTTTGCGAAACAATCCGGCTAAATAATGCAGAACTTCCTATTCTTATATTGAGTGCAAAAAACAGCAGTGCTGACCGGGTACTTGGTCTAAAAAAAGGGGCAGATGACTATCTTACAAAACCTTTTAATTTAGAAGAATTATTACTAAGGGTAGATAAGCTAATCAAGAAAAGTGAACAACTTTCATTAAAGCAACCGTTGCCGGATATTTATGAATTCGGAATGAATAAGATTGATTTTAAAGGAGCAGAGGCATGCAACAAAAATGCTGTAAAATTTGAACTTACTAAAAAAGAATTAATGCTTTTAAAATTGCTTATAGAAAACAAAAATGACGTCGTAACAAGAGAGAAAATTTTGCAGGCAGTTTGGGGCTATCATGTTTACCCAACTACAAGAACTATTGATAATTTTATTTTAAACTTTCGTAAATATTTTGAGGAAGACAGCAGAAACCCACGCTACTTTCATTCCGCAAGAGGTGTAGGGTATAAATTTACTGATTAGCTAACCCTGTTGTTGTTTAATATTTGAACAAGATTTTGTGCCCTGGTATACATTTGATTTAATTCTTCATTTCTTTCATAGGGAGTGTATAATCGCCATTCGATATCTTTAACTACTTCCTGTATCTGTAATATTATTTCGTTCGATATACCAGCTTTATCCATTTCAATTGCCAGCCTTTTATTATTAAGTTCTTCCAACAAAATATTAAATCTTCTTGCTAAAAAAATTTTCATTTCATCATTAATAATATTGTAAAAACTTGTGCATTCATTTCTAAAAAGACAATCTTCTGTTTTAGTTAGTGGATTTTGCCGCGTATGATAATTAGCTGATTTTTCTTGAGCACTTTTAGTTGCGTTTTCACTTGCATATTTGGCAACAACTTTCTTTTCTTTAGTCATCCACAAAATTAAACCTGCAATTATTAAGCCTGCAGCAAAAAGCAGCAGGATACTTTTGTAGTTGATTAATGTTTCAAAAATGGAAATCTTTTCGCTTGTTTCTTTGTCTTTGCTGTTGACACCTACAGCGTTTTTCTTTCCTTTTGTAATGTTAAAAGATATACTTTTTGTAAGACTGTTTTTATAACTTTCTGTTGTAGGATCAAAGTAACTAAAAGTGATTGAGGGAATAATATAAACGCCTTCTTTGTTAACGGCAAACAGTACTTCAAAAGTTTTGCTGCCGCTGACAGGTACCGTTTTATTATCTGTATTATCAGAAATCTTTGTATCAAACACTTCAAAATTAGAAGCCCATTTAATGTCCGGTAATGTAAGTAAATGCATATTTCCTTCTCCTGTAATTGTAACAAAAAGTTTTGCAGTTTCATCTGCAGTAAAACTGTCTTTTTGTAATACAGCATCTATTGTAAAATTTCCCACAGCCCCCTTAAAACCATCTGGCTTTCCGACTTCCGGTAATGGTTTTACATTAATAACAGTTGGTTTTGTAGTAAGTGCAACTGTTTCAGTAATCAACGAATTGGGGTCAATATTATAATTGTTTCCATTGACGCCATTAAACTTTATAAAACTGATTTTATTATCTAATGTAGCAGATTCAACTTCTATAGACCCCGATTGTAGTGGATATAATTGGGCTTTTCTAATGATGTAAACCTTATAAGATTTGCCGTTGAGCTTTTCAATTGTAAAACTTGAAGCATCATTTTGTTGCAATATTTCTATCACTGAAAAGCCATTGAAGGAAGGGTTTTTAGAAAGATTGCTTTCGCTTTTCAACCTGGTATATAATTTATAAGTAGCCAGCAATGCTTCACCCACATAACAGGAAGATTTACTGGTTTGCAACCTTAATTGCATATTATCACTTACTTTTTTCTGAATATTTTCTCCCTGACGTAAAATATAATCACTAAATGTTGTTTGTGCCTGAGGTTCGTAAAAAGGATCGAAACCCGATAGCATAGATTGCATAGTGGCAGCATTGGAATTTTTCTGAGCTGAACCGGCTGATTTATTTTTTGATACAACAATATTTATAGCATTGCTTTTAAATGTGCGCCCATCTATTAAAGCCGTAGCGGGAGGTATTTTTATTGGACCCATTTTTTTTGCAAGCAAAATATAACTTAATGATATAGACTGGCTTGTTTCTCCGTTAATGGTATTTTGTTCTGTAGTGGTACTTGGGCCATTAACAACTCTAAAATCAGTTAAAGGCGGCGGGCTAATTTTTTGAACATTTGTACCGTTTGCAACAGTTAGAGATAAGGTGATATATTCGTCTTTACCTGCACTGGTTGGCGTTGCGGAAGCAGTAAATTTTGTTTGTGCAGCAACTCTAAAACCTAAACAAATAAACAGCAGGAAATAAAATATTTTTGTAAAAAATAACTTCATAGATTAATTATATGCCGGAAGGCAAAATTAAATAACAATACTTGCGGGGCAGTTTCTTTTATCACAAAAAAAATTAAGAAACTGTTAATTACAAATCACCGAGTTGAGGTCTTAAAATTATTTCTTCAGGTACAGCTGCAGCACTTAATTTGGTACACGAAAATATGATTTCTGCAACGTCATCAGGCTCCATTATTCTGTTGCCGCTGTTGTCAAAGCCTGCCCATGAATCAGTTAAAACTGCACCCGGAAAAATGGCTGTTACTTTAATATTGTGGTCTTTTAATTCGTGCCTTAAATTCTGGCTAAAACCATTCAGTGCAAATTTGCTTATGCTGTAGCTTCCACCTCCGTTGTACGCCTGTAGAGCTGCAACTGAACAAATATTAAAAATATGGCCACTTCCCTTAATTTTCATTTGCGGAGCTAAAAACTTTGTCAGATAGTAAGCACTGTATAGATTATTGTTGATCATATTTTCCAGACTTCCATCCGGTTCATCTAAAATATTACCGGGTGTAAATCCCCCTGCATTGTTTATCAAAACATCAGGAGTTGCAATTTGTAAACACCAGTCAGCAAATTTTTCGGCTTGTATCTTATCTGACAAATCTGCCTGCATTAACTGAATATTCACTGATGTGTATAATTTTTTTAAATCATCAGCTGTTGTCTGTAAAGTATCTATGCTTCTTGAACATAAAAAAAGTGTGTGTCCCTCAGCAGCAAACTTTGTAGCAATTGCTTTTCCTATTCCTCTCGCTGCTCCGGTAATTACAATATTCATTTTTATAATTTTTTATAAATGTCTAACTTCATACTAAAGTAAAGTTATATCAACACTCCCCAAAAATATTTAATTTATACATGCCGGTTTACAAACATCTTTTTTTTGATCTCGATCATACACTCTGGGACTTTAACAGTAATGCAAAAACAACCCTTGCTGAATTATATACCGAAGAACTTGCAAAAAAAACAAGTTCGGAATTTACTCCTTTTTATGAGCGATACCTTTTTCACAATGCTCATTTGTGGAAGAGGTACGAAGCGGGTTTTATTGGAGTGGAAGACCTAAAATGGAAAAGAATGTGGCGTACTTTGTTGGATTTTAAAGTTGCAGATGAAGTATTGTCGAAAAATTTAAGTGTTCAGTTTTTAGAAATTCTCCCTACTAAAAAAGAAGTATTTCCCCATACTTTTGAAATATTAAAATTCCTCAAGCAAAAAAACTATTCTCTTCATTTAATTACAAATGGTTTTGAGCATACCCAAAAAATGAAACTCAAAAACAGCGGACTGGATAAATATTTTGATCAGTTAATTACATCTGAATCAAGCAATAGTTTAAAACCTAAAAAAGAGATATTTGAATATGCTATAAAAAAAGCAAATGCACTAATGCACGAAAGTTTAATGCTTGGCGACAACCAGGCAGCAGATATACAGGGCGCAATAAATGCAGGTATGGATCAGGTATTTGTAAACCATATTAACGAGCCGCTTACCTTAAAACCTACTTATGTAATCACGCATTTTAAAGAACTTGAACAAATTTTATAAGTACGCCTATAAAAGAAAAAGGCTGCATCTTTCGATATAGCCTTTTTCTTTTTAAATAAAACCAATTACATTTTAGCAGTTTTGTTCTCTTTGCTCATATTGCAGGATTTTGACATCTTCTCTTTGCTGCAACAAGATTTTCCTTTTACAGATTTCTTCTTCTTTCCTCCATCTGCAAAAGAAGTAGTTGCTATCAATAAACCTGCAGTAGCTAATAAAAATACTTTTTTCATTTTATAAAGTTTAAATTTTCTAAGTTCAATAGGAAATGTAAATAAATTCTTTTTATATAATCAGCTTTAAAAGTTAAAGTGTTGCAAGGACGGTAACGCCACCTTGCACTACTTGATTTAAACCAACATTTATTTTTGTACCAATTGGCAATAATAAATCTACACGGCTGCCAAATTTTATAAAGCCATATTCTTCAGTTTGTTTTACTTTATTACCAACTTCTAAGTAATTTACTATACGCCTTGCAACAGCTCCTGCAATTTGTTTTACCAAAATTTCAGTACTGCCATTTTTAATAACAACAGAGTGGCGCTCATTTTCTGTAGACGACTTAGGGTTCCAGGCTACAAGATATTTCCCTTTATGGTATTTGTTATAAACTATTTCACCATCAATAGGATTGCGGTTTACATGTACATTTAAAGGGCTCATAAATACAGAAACCTGCAGCATTTTCTTTTTAAAATATTCATCTTCTACTGTTTCTTCTATTACAACCACTTTGCCATCTGCCGGCGATATTATCTGGCCATTACTGATGGTCAATTTACGGGTTGGAATTCTAAAAAAAGAAACCACAAAAAGTACCAATGCAAGCGTGATAACAAAGAAAGCAATACACAGCCAAAGCAACGATGCGCCAAAAGACCAAAAAAACATCATATTTAGTGCAATAAAAATAATGGTAGCCAGCGCAATTGATTTGTAACCTTCTCTATGTATCGTCATGTAAATGCATTTTATTTTGAAGGCGTAAAGTTAACCATTTATCTAACGAAAAGCTGCACATACAGCCATACAAAAGGTGTAGCAACAAGCAGTGAATCAAACCTGTCTAAAAAGCCACCATGACCGGGCATAAAAGAACCACTGTCTTTTATATTAGCGGTACGTTTTATTTTACTTTCAAGAAGGTCACCAAGTGTACCAAATACAGCACAGATTGAGGCTATGGCTAACCAATGTTTTAAGGGCAGGCTATAAAAAGCAGTAACAAAATGTGTAATAATGCCCATTATAGTTATACAAAGTATACCACCGCCAACTGTACCTTCCCAGGTTTTTTTAAGGGATATTTTTGAGAAGGGCGTTTTGCCGATAAACGAACCTACCAAATATGCCATGGTATCGTTAATCCAGATGGATAAGATAATAGCTATTGGTATCAGCGGCGAATAGTTAGCGGGACTTAAATCCTGATGATAATTTTTTTTGCCCAATTCAATCATCATCAATATTGGTATAATAATGTATGGCATCGAAAGAGCTAACAGCCCAAAATATTTTGAAGGTCTGATAAGTTTAATTATTTTTCGAAATTCATACAAAGAGCCTCCCATAATTATTAAAAAGAGGCACACAAAAGAATAAAAATTGATAAATAAACCTGTTAGCATTACCAATACAAATACAAAAGCAGTTAATGCCCTAGTTTTAAAAACTATTTTATTAAGTGCCACGCTTAGATATTTTGGTTTTGCGCACTAGAGTTGTAAGGATTGGCTGCTGCTGTTAGTATATTTTCTCTAGCTTCTATTTTTGCCCGATTTTTTGCTGAATATTTATTGAGCATTATAAAAAGACCCACCAAAGCAATAACGCCAATAAGCCCAAGGCTCCAATGTACACTTGGGTCAAGTTTGTCCATATCAACTTTCTGATTGTTCATCCTCATCACAAAAATACTTGTAAGCACTATGCCGTTATTTATAAAATGTGCTACAATATTTACCCATATATTTTTGGTTTGATGGTACATTAAACCCAATACAAAACCAAGTAATACTCTGCTTAAAAACAGGTAGATAGACATGTGAATTAAACTGAAAATAAAAGCGGTTACACTTATTGCTAATAAAGGGTTGCGCCACCATTTTGTAAATAAATTTTGCACCGCACCTCTAAAAAATACTTCTTCAAACATGGCAGGAAAAAATGCCATGATAAACAACCCAATTATGTATTCCTGCCAGTTGCTGATATTAGCTAGAGCGGCAGCTTGCTTGTTGTACAAAATTTCCATGTTGCTGGCCATTTTATCTATCTGCGGAAAATGAGCAACCACAGCTTTGGTTAAATTTGCCAAAGGCGATGCGGCAAATGCAGCAGTAAAAATCAACATAAAACCTAGTAGTAACTGAAAACCATTTATATATTTATTAAAACCGAGCCAAAACAAATTTTTTCCATTGCTAACTATTGACCACAACACAGCCGGTATAAATAATAGAGCAAGCGTTCCTAAAACCTGTATCGTTCTTACCATAGCCACATTTTCCGGGGCAAGCATGGCTTTCATAACTTCATCTGCGTCAGTAATAGTTTTGCCTGCGGGCATTATTTGCATGGTTAATATAAACTGTATGCCACCGGCAAGTATAAATCCTAATCCTAAAAAGGCGAATAAAAAACCTAATTGTGCCCATCCTCCAAAACCTTTAATGCTTTTGTATTCCATTCCTTAAAAACTTTTAATGTAAATTTGCACGCAATATACTTATTTCCCACTCTCTTGATGAGGGATTAAGGATGAGGTTAAAAAATATTACTATGCCTACTATTGGTTCTATACAATTGCCCGAATTTCCTTTATTATTGGCTCCTATGGAAGATGTGAGTGATCCACCGTTTCGTGCTGTGTGTAAAGACAATGGTGCAGATCTAATGTACAGCGAATTCATCAGCAGTGAAGGGTTGATAAGAGATGCTATGAAAAGCATGAAAAAACTTGATTTTGAAGAAGAAGAACGTCCTTTTGGTATTCAAATATTTGGTGGAGATGAAGATGCAATGGAAATGAGTGCAAGAATTTGTGATGCTGTAAACCCAGATCTGGTAGATATTAATTTTGGCTGCCCGGTAAAAAAAGTGGTCAACAAAGGCGCAGGTGCAGGGGTTTTAAAAGATTTAGATTTAATGGTACGCCTTACAAAATCTGTAATCAATGGTACACGGTTACCGGTTACAATAAAGACACGGTTGGGCTGGGATGACAATACCAGAAATATTGAAGAAGTTGCCGAGCGCATGCAGGATATTGGTGTACAGGCAATATCTATACACGGCCGTACACGCTGCCAGTTATACAAGGGCGAAGCAGATTGGAGCCTTATTGCAAAAGTAAAAAACAATCCACGCATTACGATTCCTGTTTTTGGAAACGGCGATATAGATTCTCCGCAAAAAGCAAAACTTTACAAAGAACGGTATGGCGTAGATGGTATTATGATTGGCCGTGCAGCCATTGGGTATCCATGGATTTTTAGAGAAATAAAGCACTACCTAAATACCGGTGAAATTTTACCTGCGCCTACTTTGGAAGAACGCATTTCGGTTTGTAAAAAGCACCTCGAAAAATCTATAAAGTGGAAAGGTCAAATTGTAGGTATCAACGAAATGCGTAGGCATTATACCAATTATTTAAAAGGCCTCCCAAACATAAAAGAATTTCGAATGAAGCTTGTAACACTTAACGAGCCTGCAGATATTAGTGATGTACTCGATGAAGTCAGTGAACATTACAAGGAACATAGTTTTGAACGCACGGCCATTGAATTGATTAATTACCATGAAAAATGCCCAGTGTAAAGAGAAGATATTAGATAAAAAATGTTAGACAAAAGATGAAGAATAGAGGATAAATGATGATATAGGAATGATGAATGTGTGGGGTGTAAAAACTTGTATAGATTTTTGTGTGCTCATCAAATTGAAATGATGAAAATTTGCCCGGGCTCATACTTTGAAAGTTTACGTTAGGCTACGGTGTACCGTAGGCTTTTCTGTGCTATCCCGACGCTTTTGGGCCGTAAATCTTTTTTCAACTTACAAACCCTAACTTATTTTATAATAATATTTTTAGTGTAATCAATTATACCCTTCTCATAATTCCTACTATTATTCTTCATAATCGAATACATCAGTACACTTAAAATTGCTACCAAAAATAAAGATGCAGCCACACCCATATAATATTCATTTCCATCCTTTTTATTAAAATAAAAAAATATAAAAGCAGAGGCAAAAATGATTGAAATATTTACATAAATAAGGACGGTAAAATTTTGATTCACTTCATTAATGCGGGGTAATTCTTTTGTTCGTAAAAGTTCAGGATGCAAATCATAATTGTAAACATTTCTAACTTTTAAAATATCAGCTTTTTTATAGTTTGAAAATCCTGCACCCATATTTAACATGGCAAATACAGCCAATGGCAGCGCAAAACCTTTATACCATTGTGTTTTTAAGCCAGCAAAAAATACAATGGCTAAAATAAGTGACACAGCTCCCAAGAGTATCAAAAATAACTGCTCATTTTTAAAAGCAATAAAATATTGCTCAATGTCTGTTTTTGTAAACATTCAATATTTTTTATTCCTCAATAGCTGCTAAAATATTTTTACCCATTGGCGATTCTGATGATTCAAAAAAGTGAGTAAGATTTCCATTTTCATCTACTAAATATTTACAAAAGTTCCAGCTTGGTTCGTTGCTGTTCCAGCCGTTCTTTTCTCTATCAGTAAGCCAGTCGTAAACTTTATTTTGGGTTGAATGAATTGTTACTTTACTTTTTTTCATCAATGGAAATGTAATGCCATAATTTTGTTTGCAAAATTCTGCTATGACATTGTCGTCTTTGCTTTCCTGCTTCTGAAAATCATTTGCAGGAAAGGCAAGTATTTGCAATATGTCTTTTTTTAAATTAAACAATTTTTCCAGCTCATCGTATTGTGGAGTAAAACCACAGTCAGATGCCGTATTCACAATTAAAATTTTTTTGTTCTTTAGTTGAGAAAAATTGAATTCTTGTCCGTCATTGAGTGTTGCTTGTAATGTATAAAAAGATTGTAAAGCAGGTTTATCAGATTTAAAAATCCCTTTGTTTATTTTAAAGATTCTGGTAAATAATGCGAATAGAGGATACACTATTTTTAAAAATTGTTGTTTTCCTGTCATCTTAATTAATAGCTTTTTTAAATAAATTTAATCTTCCTGTATAAGGCGGGTATTTAATTGCCAGATCAAGCCATGTCGGCGTTTTCATCACAGCTTTTCTATGGCTGAAGGTATCAAAACTAAATTTGCCATGGTAATTACCCATGCCACTAGCACCCCTGCCACCAAATGGTAATTTATGATTGGTTAAATGTAGCGTGGCATTGTTTATACAGCCACCGCCAAATGGTACCCCATTTAGCCACTGTTTTTCTTTTTCAGCAGATGATGTAAAAACATACATTGCCAGTGGATTTTTATTTTGCTTAATAATTTCAAGTGCTTCTTTCATTTCTGTAAAAGCAATAATAGGCAGTATAGGCCCAAAAATTTCTTCCTTCATTACAGCATCATCTATATTATTTATTTCCAGTAAAGTCGGTTCAATAAATAAGTTGGCTTTATCTGTTTTACCACCGGTTAAAAGTTTTCCATTACTTAAATATTTCTCCAATCTTACAAATTGTTTTTCGTTAATTATTCTTCCAAAAAAATCACTTTTTTGTGCATCATCACCAAAAAAATTATGGATGACTTTTTTTAGTTCATTTACAAGTTCATCTTTTACAGAATGATGTACAAGCAAATAATCCGGCGCTACACACATTTGCCCTGCGTTAGAAAACTTGGGCATCGCAATTCTTTTTGCAGCAGTTTTTATGTCAGCATCTGCTTCTACAATACAAGGGCTTTTACCCCCAAGTTCTAAAGTTACCGGCACTAAATCTTTTGCTGCAAGTTGGTAAACTATTTTACCAACCGCTGTGCTGCCGGTATAAAAAACATGGTCAAAAATAAAATTATTCATCAACTCAGGCACTACGGTTGCACCATCTCCTTCTGCGTAAAAAATATATTGCGGGTCAAAAATTTCTTCAATAATTATCTTCATAACAGCGGCGGTTGCAGGTGCAAGTTCAGAGGGTTTAAGTACGACGCAATTACCTGCAGCAATGGCACCAACAAGCGGTGTAAGCAACAATTGAAAAGGATAATTCCATGGGCTTATAATTAATACTACGCCCAAAGGTTCAGGCATAATAAAACTACTTGATGGAATATTTAAAAGATTGGTTCCTACTTTTTCAGGCTTCATCCAACCACTTAATTTTTTTATTGCAACACCAATTTCTGATAGAAAAAAACCATTTTCTGTTATCCAGCATTCCTCTTTGCTTTTATGTAAATCTTTATACAAAGCCTCAAATATTTCAAGTTCATATTTTTGTACAGTAGCTTTTAATTTTAGTAATTGCTGTTTTCTTAAATCAAAAGATTTTGTAACGCCGGTTTCAAAATAGTCCCGCATTTTTGCTGTTATCACGCTTGTATTCATTTAAGCTAAATTTGTATTTAAAGTTAAGCAAAGTAATGATGAACGATGAACAATATATGCGACTTGCATTAAGAGAAGCAGCCACCGCATTTGAAAAAGATGAAGTGCCGATAGGAGCTGTATTGGTAATTGCCGATAAAATTATTGCCAGGTCTTATAACCAGGTAGAGTTGCTGAACGATAGTACCGCCCACGCCGAAATTTTATCCCTTACAGCCGCTTACAATTCACTCGGAAGTAAATACGTTGCAAACGCAACTTTGTATGTTACAATTGAGCCTTGCCTTATGTGTTGTGGTGCTTTGTATTGGAGTAAAATTGGTAAAGTTGTTTTTGGTGCGCCGGATGATAAAAACAGTTACCGAAAATATACGGGTGATGTTAATCCATTTCACCCAAAAACGATTTTGTTAGGTGGCATTTTAAAGGAAGAGTGTTCGGTTTTAATGAAAGAATTTTTTAATAAAAAAAGACGAAACTTATTAAAACGTTCTAAGGAGGACTTCAGTTTTTGATACTTTAACGACTTACATTTAAAAAATTACTTCAACTTTCTTGGTTAAAATATTGGGCAGGTTTATGTTTTTAAATAAAATAAAAGTGTAAAAATTCTTTATAGAGCTTTATATTTTTGGAAACCGGCATCTTTCTTTGGAGAGGCGAGGGAAATGTTTTTTCAGTGAGTATATTTTTTTAGATACGGAAGTTTTTTTATGTCTTTCCCTTTTAGGCTTTAATTTTGTATATAGTATATTTTTAATCATATAAACTTTTTACAATGGCATTTACTTTAGCACCGCTGCCTTATCCTTACGAAGCTCTGGAGCCCCACATAGATACTGAAACTATGAAAATACACCACGATAAACATAATCAGGCTTATGTAGATAATTTAAACAAGGCACTAGCAGGAACAGAAAATGAAAATAAAACGATTGATGAATTGGTAAAACACGCAGGAGCAATAAGCCCTGCTGTGCGTAATAATGGTGGCGGGCATTGGAACCATACTTTTTTTTGGGATTCACTTAAGAAGAATGATGGAGCAAAACCAACCGGTAAATTGGCTGAAGCTATTGATGCAGCCTTTGGTACTTTTGATGCTTTTAAAGAAAAATTTAATGCAGCAGGTACAACCCGTTTTGGTAGTGGCTGGGCATGGTTAAATGTAAAAGATGGCAAGCTGGAAGTAAGCTCTACACCAAATCAGGATAATCCTCTAATGGATATTGCTGAAGTTAAAGGCACACCGGTACTGGGTTGCGATGTATGGGAACATGCTTATTATTTAAAATATCAGAACAAGCGCCCCGCGTATTTAGAGGCATTTTGGAATGTGGTAAACTGGGATAAAGTTGCTGAACGTTTTGAAAAAGCTTAAATATTTGTTTATATATGTTTAAAAAAGCTGCTCATAATGGGTAGCTTTTTTAGTGTAATAATTTCCTCAATAATATTTTTATTAAGGTTGTAACATTAAAAATTTATCGGCAACATCTTTGTTTTATAAAAGATATTCAATAACGCAAAAAAATATTTTATGCCGAAAATAAAATCAAAGCAAAGTAACGGTGAGGAAGTAAATCTTTATTATGAAGATCTTGGTACAGGAAAAAATGTAGTTTTTATACATGGATGGCCATTAAGCGGTGCTATGTGGGAATACCAGATAACACAGCTACCGCAACAGGGTATGCGCTGTATTACATACGACAGGCGTGGGTTTGGGCATTCTGACAGACCAGCCGAACCTTATGATTACAACACACTTGCAGCAGATTTAAAAGCAGTGTTAGAGGAGTTGAATCTGCAAGATGTAACACTTGTTGGTTTTTCCATGGGCGGTGGCGAAATTGCTAAATATTTTTCTTTATACGGCGGTGCAAGAGTGAGTAAAGTTGTTTTAATAAGTTCAGTTGTACCTTATATGCTAAAAACTGACGATAATCCGGATGGCGTACCGCAAGAAGCATTCGATGGCATGTTAAAGCAATTGACAGACGATAGACCGGCGTTTTTAGAAGCTTTTAATAAGGATTTTTTTGGCGTTTCATTGCTGGGCCATCCTGTAAGTGATGCTTTATTGCAACAATGTGTAAATGCGGCTATGCATGCTTCTCCTATAGCTACAATTGAGTGTGCCAAAGCTTTTGCATCCACAGATTTTAGAGCAGACGTTGTAAAAATTGATGTACCTACTCTTGTTATACATGGCGATGCAGATAAAATTGTACCTATTGAAGCAACAGGAAACAGATCAGCCAATTTAATTTCAGGTGCTAAATATATAATTTATGAAGGTGAGCCGCATGGTTTGTGGTTTACTTCTAAAGAAAGATTAAACCAGGATTTGATAGATTTTATTTAAATTATATTTTATTATTAAATACGAACCGATGCAATTTGTATCGGTTTTTTTATTAATAATTAGGTGACAAGTTTTACGGTTTTATTAAATATTGAGGATGATAATTTGTTGTCTTGTACGCCGGAAATTTTAATATTTACAGTAATCACGGAACTGGGTCGTAACCATGTCCGCCCCAGGGGTTACAGCGTATAACTCTTTTTGCAGAAAGCCAAAAACCTTTAAATGGGCCATATTTTTTAAAAGCTTCCAAGCCATATTGTGAGCATGTGGGTGTATACCTGCATTTAGATTTACCAAGCCATGGAGAAATTGCCAACTGGTAAAACCTTATGATAATGATGAATGGGAAACTGAATATTTTATTAAATGTTTTCATTTACCAGCTTTATAATTCTCTTTAAAACTGTACCCGTTTTTTCAAATATTAAATTATAACATGGAACGTCTTTACCTGTATAAATAAAAAATAAATGGAGGGCTTTATCTGCAGATGATAATTGAAATACTAAATTATTTTTTTGTAAGCGGTAAGCTTCTCTCATCAATCTTTTTATTTTATTTCTATCTGTAGCCTTTTTAAAATTTTTCGAACTGGCAGAGAATCCCACTTTTAATTCATTTTCATTTTCTACAGCCAACCACAAAATTCTAAAAGGAAAATTAGAAAAACTTTTCCCTTTTGCAAATATCACTTCAATAGCCTTTCGGCTTTTTAACCGATCATCTTTTTTTAAAAAGTATCGTTGTTCTGTATGCAATTTTTAAAAGAATTTAATAGCCGGTAAAATTAGGCTTTACAATCTATCTTAAAAAAATATCACAATACTTGTGGAAATTAAACCTCATTTATATCCCAACGATATCAAATGAAAAAATATATCCTTTATCAATAGGATTTAATTTAAAGAAAAAAATTGGCAAACTATTTTCTATGTTTATAAAAAATAATTTTTATGAAACCACACATTGGCATAACATCTCATAATTTAAAAAAAGTAACAGAAATCTTGTCAGCAATATTAGCTGATGGAATGGTAATATACATTAAGACAAGAAAATTTCATTGGAATGTGGCAGGGGAAAGCTTTATGGAGTACCATAAACTATTTGAAAGTCATTATAAAAAGCTGGAAGAAGCCATTGATGAAGTAGCAGAAAGAATAAGTAAGTTCGGCTCGATGGCCATCGGAACAACCAAAGAATTTTCTGAGCTATCACAATTAAAAGAATCTCCGGGTAAAAACCCATCATCAAAAGAAATGCTTAGCGAGCTACTAAATGATCATGAAACGATCATTAAAACTTTGCGTGGAAAAATTGATGAATGTGCGGAAAAATTAAAAGATGCCGGTACAGCAGATTTTTTAACCGGATTGATGGAAGACCATGAAACACTAGCTTGGACGCTAAGAAGATATCTGAGTTAATGTTATCCTTTACAAGAATAAAAAAAGCCACTTTTATCAAGAGTGACTTTTTTTTTATTCTAAAAATTATTTATACTGTGGCATAATACCATTTGCCAATTCGGTCATCTTCTTCAAGCCATCTTCAGGTAAATTTCCCTTTTTAAATTCTGCCATCACTTCGGGTAATTTGTTTTCCATTTCAGTCAAAAAATGCTCTTCAAATTCTTTCACTTTTTTTACAGCTACATTTTTCATCAACCCTTGCGTTCCAAGATAAATAATTGCTACCTGCTTTTCAACAGCATAAGGTGTGTATTGGGGTTGTTTTAAAATTTCTACATTACGGGCACCTTTATCAATTACATTTTTAGTTGCAGCATCAAGGTCACCACCAAATTTTGAAAATGCCTCAAGCTCACGGTAGAGAGCCTGGTCTAATTTAAGTGTACCTGCCACTTTTTTCATAGATTTAATCTGCGCATTACCACCAACACGACTCACAGAAATCCCTACGTTAATTGCCGGTCTGATACCTGCATTAAATAAGTTTCCTTCAAGGAAAATCTGTCCGTCAGTAATAGAAATTACATTGGTAGGAATGTATGCAGAAACATCACCGGCCTGTGTTTCAATAATTGGCAATGCTGTAAGCGAACCGCCACCTTTTACTAAGTGCTTTATAGATTCCGGTAAGTCATTCATCTGCCGGGCAATTTCATCTTTTGATACGACTTTTGCTGCTCTTTCAAGTAAACGGCTGTGTAAATAAAATACATCACCAGGATATGCTTCACGGCCTGGTGGGCGGCGTAGTAAAAGTGATACCTCACGATATGCAACTGCCTGTTTAGACAGATCATCATAAATAATTAATGCAGGACGACCCGTATCTCTAAAAAACTCGCCAATTGCTGCACCCGCAAACGGTGCGTAAAATTGTAATGGAGCAGGTTCAGATGCAGAAGCGGCTACAATAGTTGTGTAAGCCATTGCGCCATTTTCTTCCAATGTTTTCATAACACCTGCAATGGTAGATGCTTTCTGACCAATAGCTACATATATACAATAAACAGGTTTTCCTGCTGCATAAAATTCTTTTTGGTTGATGATAGTATCAATCGCAATAGCAGATTTACCGGTCTGCCGATCACCAATAATCAATTCACGCTGACCACGACCCACAGGAATCATAGCATCAATAGCTTTAATACCGGTTTGTAATGGTTCCTTCACCGGCTCACGAAAAATTACACCTGGTGCTTTTCTTTCCAATGGCATTTCATATAATTCTCCTACCAATGGACCTTTACCATCAATAGGAGTACCAAGTGTATTAATTACACGACCGCACATTCCTTCACCTACTTTTATAGAAGCAATTTGCCCGGTACGTTTTACTTTATCTCCTTCACGAATTTGTCCGCTATCACCCATCAATACTACACCTACGTTGTCTTCTTCCAGGTTTAAGGCAATTGCTTTGACACCATTGTCAAACTCCACAAGTTCTCCTGAGCGAACATTCTTAAGACCGTATATCCTGGCAATTCCGTCTCCGACCTGCAATACTGTTCCTACTTCCTCCAGGTTTGCACCCACATTAAAATTGCTTAATTGCTGACGAAGTATAGCTGAAATTTCGTCCGGTTTAATTTCTACCATAAACTGACTATTACATTGGTTAAAATATATAAAGAACATTTGTTGTAAACAAGCTCTTTTTTCGGGCGCAAGTTAAGAGTAAATGGGTGTAATGGC
Organism: Ferruginibacter sp.; assembly: GCA_043751875.1. Taxonomy (GTDB): domain Bacteria; phylum Bacteroidota; class Bacteroidia; order Chitinophagales; family Chitinophagaceae; genus Ferruginibacter. The sequence continues at coordinate 9,724 of JAYUZL010000192.1, read as the reverse complement.
AAAAAGAAATATACTATCGAAATAATAATATTAATTTTTCCTTAAAGGGTAATAAAGTAAGAAATACTGTTTATAAGATTGTTGTTTATTCTGTTTTTGTAAACAAATAAATAGTAATTTCAGTGTTAAACGATTTTGTGCATTTTTTCAAAATCTTTCTAAAAATTTTAAAATTAAATTGTTAGTATTAGTCAAACCTCACCTATGAAGAAATTTTATATGGGTATCTTTTGTTTGTCATTTCTAGGAAATGTTTTTTCCCAGCAAACAGATAATAAAACTACCGCTGAAATAATTACAAAACATCAAAAAAAACTTGCTTTTACCATTTACGATTTACAGAATTATATTGTAAGCAGCAGTTATAAAAGTAACAATACTCAATACATTTATTTGCTGCAAAGTTTTAAAGGTTTGCCTATTAGAAACCAGATGAAAGTTATTTCATTGGAGCAGGATCAGGTAAAATCGAATTCGGGTACATTTATTAAAAATGTAGAATCTTATACTGCTAATAAATCAGCTTCGCCGTTATTACTCCCTAAAGATGCTGTTGATATCGCTTTTGAATCAGAAAAAATAAAAATAAAAAATAGTAAATTTAATTTGCTCTCTAATGAAGACAAATTCGATTTTGGTATGACTGATGAAGTTACTGAAAATGTAAAAGGACAATTAATGTGGTTGCCCGTAGATGTTGCCGGCAAATTAAAATCGATCAAGTTGATATGGACTGTAACTGTTGCGCCTAAAGGTACTGACGATATTTGGGAAGTGTTTGTAGACGCTACTGATGGTAAAGTTTTGGGTAAACACAACTATACAGTAAAAGAAAATCTCGACAACGTAAATAACAAAACAAACAGCAACTTTAAAAATAATACAAAATATTCTACGAGCGCAGTAGATAATAAAGTAGTGGGGCCCTCCACTGTTGCGGGTGCAAGCTATCTTGTGATTCCTTATCCGGCTGAAAGTCCCATACATCCCGGAGGTACTGCCGCAGTGCGAACTAATCCTTGGGCTTCTGCATCCGGCAATGCCTCTACTTTAGGCTGGCACAGTAATGGTACCACAGATTACAATATCACAAGGGGAAACAATGTGTGGGCAACGGAAGACAGAGCTTCCACAAACCAGAATACAGGTTTACCCGCAACCTCTACAACCGGGCCCAATCCGCTCACTTTTCATTTCCCTCCTAACTACACAATAAATCCCACCAACTTTTCAGGGTTTCAACAGTTTGCGATAACCAATCTTTTTTACTGGACTAATATTATGCATGATGTTTCGTATCAGTATGGGTTTGATGAGATTTCCGGTAATTTTCAAGTAAATAATTTAGGTAGGGGTGGTGCGGGCAGCGATGATTTAATTGCACTGGCCCAAAGTGGTACAGGAACAAATAATGCTAATTTCTCAACCCCCCCTGATGGTTTTAGACCGAGAATGAGAATGTATTTATTTGATGCCTCTGGCGCAAACCTGATTTGTCATGTAAATACACCCCCTTCCTTAGTAGGAAATTATCAAGCTGTAGAAAGTGGTTTTAGTACTTCAAATAAATTACAGGATTTAGGGCCTCTAACAGCTCAGGTTGCATGGTTTGATGATTCAACTGGTACTGCTCATCAAGCTTGCGGTGGTGCTGCAACTCCGCTTTCAGGTAAAATAGCCCTTATAAACAGAGGTAACTGTACTTTCGTAACAAAAGCTTTAGCTGCGCAGGCTGCCGGTGCTGTGGGTATAATTATGATAAATAATGTAGCAACTGCGCCAGTTGTAATGGGAGGTACGGATAATACAATCACCATTCCTGCTATTATGGTTTCTCAATCAGACGGAGCATTATTTGCTGCCCAGATAAGCAATAATCTAAATGTTACTTTGAGTGGAATAAGTTTTGATGGTGATGTTGATAATGGAATTATTTGTCATGAATATGGACATGGTATTTCAACCCGTCTTACGGGAGGTCCGTCAAACAGTTCTTGCCTGGGACAAAGCTTAACCACAGCTACCGATCCTTGTAGCAACACACGTGAAAATGGCTCAGAAGGATGGAGTGATTATTTTGGGCTAATGATGACTACAAATTGGACTACAGCTAATGTAAATGATGGTGTGTTGCCTCGCCCCATAGGTACCTACGTTTTAGGGGAAACAACTTCAGGTGGAGGTATTCGTCACAAGCCTTACTCAACAAACTTTTCTATTAATCCGCAAACGTATGCTAACGTTGGCGATGCTACTTATTGTGGAGAAATACACAATATAGGAGAGATATGGTGCACAGCAATCTGGGAAATGACGTGGGCTATCATTAAACAGGAAAATGCAATCAATCCTAATTTATACAATTATACCGGGGCAGGTAATGGAGGAAATAGTATTTCATTAAAATTGGTAGTTGAAGGGTTTAAACTACAACCCTGTACCCCTGGTTTTATTGATTCGAGAGATGCAATTTTAGCTGCTGACAGAAGTCTTTATGCAGGCCGTCATGCCTGTTCAATTTGGACGGCTTTTGCTAAAAGGGGGATGGGGTTTGGTGCTTCACAGGGAAGTTCTAACAGTGTTTTGGACCAAACAGCTTCTTCAGCTTTGCCGCCGGCACCAACTATTGTTTCACAACCAGCCAATACAACAGTTGCAACAGGTGCTAATGCCAGTTTTACAACCGATGCCGGTGCAGACGTAAATTTAATTTATAACTGGCAGGTTAGTACAGATGGTGGTGTTGTATGGAACAACATATCACCTGCAACGATAACAGCAACCTTAAATTTAAATGCTGTTACTTCATCTATGAATGGGTATAAATACAGGGCACAAGTTTTTATTGGATGTGCTATTACTACTACATCTGCTGCAACGCTGACAGTAACCGGTGCACCTTTACCGGCAATTGTTCTAACCTCTGCAGCAGGCACATCGAACCAAACAGTTTGTATAAATACGGCTGTCATAAATATTACATACACAACTTCAGGGGGTGTAACAGGCGCAACAGTTACAGGATTACCTTCGGGCGTTAATGGAACATACACAGCAGGTACATTTAATATTTCCGGTACACCAACAACTACCGGCACATTTAATTACACAGTTACAACTTCTGGTGGTACACCTAATGCCAGTGCTACCGGAACCATTGTTGTTAGTCCAAGTAATACATTAATACTTACCTCTGCTCCTGCTACAACAAGCCAGACAGTTACTGTAAACTTATCTATTACAAATATAATCTACAGCACCACAGGGGGCGTAACAGGTGCAACTGTAAATGGTTTACCTGCAGGAGTGATCGGTTCTTATTCAGGTGGGACCAATGGAACAATAACAATAAGTGGAGCACCAACTGCACCGGGCACGTTTAATTATACTGTAACAACCTCTGGGGGGTGCTCAGTACAAACTTCTTTTGGATCTATTACCGCTGTAAATGGGCCTTCTATAACATTGACCTCTGCAACAGGCACATCAAACCAGACAGTTTGTATCAATACGGCTATCATAAATATTACATACACGACTTCAGGGGGTGTAACTGGCGCAACAGTTACAGGGTTTCCTTCGGGCGTTAATGGAATATACACAGCAGGCACATTTACTATTTCCGGTACACCAACAACTACCGGCACATTTAATTATACGGTTACCACATCGGGTAATATGGCTTCAGCAACTGGTACTATCAGTGTAGCAGCCCCGCCATCAACTCCCGTAGTTGTTACTCCGGCAATTTACTGCCAGGGTGCAACAGCATCAGCTCTAACAGCCACAGGCACAAATTTACTTTGGTACACAACTGCAACAGGAGGTACAAGCACTACAACTGCGCCAATTCCTGTTACAACAACAGTGGGCTCTACAACGTTTTATGTAAGTCAAAGTACGGGCACATGTGAGAGTGGAAGAACTGCAATCGTTGTAAATGTAAATGCTACTCCGGGGGCACCAACGGTTACAAGTCCCGTTACATATTGCCAGGGTGCAACTTCAACAGCCCTTACTGCAATGGGTACAAACCTGTTGTGGTATGGCACCAATGCAACAGGTGGTACAGGTTCCCCAACAGCACCTACACCAAGTACAGCAACAGCCGGTAGCATGACTTATTATGTGAGTCAAACAACAGGTGCATGCGAAGGGCAAAGAGCTGCAATAGTAGTAACAGTAACAGCTTTGCTAACAGCCCCAACGGTTGTTAGCCCAATTGCTTATTGTCAGGGAACTGCAGCTACTGCTTTAACAGCCACCGGTGCCGGTTTATTATGGTTTACAAATGCAACGGGTGGAGTAGGCGTTACAATGGCGCCGATACCAAGCACACTTGTAGCAGGTTCAGTTACCTATTATGTGGCTCAAACAAATAGTTGTGGTGAAGGTGCAAGAGCTGCTATAGTTGTAAACATTGCAGCTACACCTTTAGCTGTCACAAATTTAAATGCAACCAATATTACTGAAACGAGTGCATTGCTTAACTGGATAGGGGCTGCTGCAAACTTTTATACAATTGAGTATAAAATTTCGACAGCAACTACTTGGATTATAGCTGCAACAGGCATCACAGCCAACTCCATCACCATAAGTAATCTTATACGTGGCGCCTCTTATAATTATAGAGTGTATGCCAATTGCAGCGCATTAGGAGGTGGAACTGTTTCTGGTATAGCAACATTTAGTACAAGTTCTAGAAACAGTACAATCACAAATATTAAGAAAGGATTCGGATTGAGACTTACACCAAACCCTTTTCAGTCTTCGGGCGTAATTGATTATCTCGTACCCGGAAACGGAACAGTAGGTTTAACTGTCATAGGCGCAAATGGTAAAGTTGTGAGGAACTTATTTAATGCAAATCAAAGTTCAGGTCAATACGCTTTAAATATTTCGAATCAATTAGATTCTCTTGTAAAAGGAACTTATATTATTAGATTAATACAAAATGGAAATGGTATTAGTTTGGAATTTATAAAAAATTAATAATTAGTAAAGTGTAGTTAAAAAAAGTGTTAGTATTTTACAGCCTTCACTTTCTTTAATAAAAATAAAATTCAATAATTATAGAATCCTTATAACTTATTGATAATAAAATCCCGATCAAGTTTTCTTGCTCGGGATTTTTTCTGCGCATGATTTAATAATTTACATTTGAAATGAAGAAGAATTCTATTGGTATTTTCGATAGTGGATATGGTGGTCTTACAGTTTTAAAGGAGATTTGTGAGTTGTTGCCGGAATATGATTTTATTTATTTAGGCGATAATGCAAGAGCTCCTTATGGCCCATTGTCGTTTCAAACCGTGTATAAATATACTTTAGAGGCTGTAAAATGGTTTTTTAATGAGCACGATTGCCCACTGGTAATTTTAGCATGTAATACCGCTTCAGCAAAAGCACTTAGAACTATTCAGCAAAACGATTTGCCTAATTTAAATTCTTCAAAAAGAGTTTTGGGGGTAATAAGACCAACATCTGAAATTATTAATGCGTATACCAATTCAAACCATATCGGTATTTTAGCTACTGTCGGCACTGTTCAATCCGCTTCTTATTTATTGGAAATTCAAAAGTTTCATCCTGAAATAGTCGTTTCACAACAGGCTTCACCTGAATGGGTAGAATTGGTAGAAAACGGAAAGCAAAATACCAAAGAAGCTGATGTGCCTGTAAAAATGCATATTGAAAATCTGCTTTCTATGGATAAAAATATTGATTGTATTTTGCTGGCTTGTACGCATTATCCTCTTTTACTTAATAAAATAAAACAGTTTGTTCCGCAAAATATTAATATTATTTCTCAGGGAGAGATTGTAGCAAAAAGTTTAAAAGGGTATTTAGAAAATCATAGTGAGATTGATATTAAATGCAGTAAAAATGCACGCAGACGATTTTTCACAACAGGAAACGAAATAGATTTTAACAGGCATGCAAGTTTATTTTTTGGAGATGATGTAATTGCCGGTAAAATAAAACTGTAATTACTTTTAAAAAAAAGGCAACTATTTAAACATAAACTACTACTTTTGCCCTCCTTTCACAAGCGGTTGGGATGGTGCCTTGCCTGCGATAATAAATAAACAATTTTTGTAAAGGGAAAAAAACTAGAAAATGCCAGGAAAAAAAAGAACCTACCAACCCCATACACGTCGCAGAAAATCTGTACATGGTTTTCGTGAGCGTATGTCTACAGCTAATGGCCGCAAGGTTTTAGCTAGTCGCAGAGCAAAAGGGCGTCATAAGCTTTCTGTTTCTGATGAGCACGGTTCAAAAAAATAATATTTAAACTATTTGCATTTGCAATCATAAAGTTTACCAAGACCCTCTTTTACGGAGGGTTTTTTTATTATAAAAAATTTACGCAATTATGTCATGTATATTTTAAGGGAATAGTTTTTGACTATTTACTAGTCTCACAATAAAAAAAGTAATTAAACAAATATATTTGCTTAACTAATTTATTCAACATGAACTTTGGAAAAGAATTTGAAAATTATGCAGTGAAGCATAAAGGAATAAGCAGTAATACACTCGACGGATACATTAAACACAACGTTACTAATTTAACTCCAAATATTATAGAGGAGCGCCCTATGAATGTCGCTATAATGGATGTTTACAGCCGTTTGATGATGGATCGTATCATATTTTTAGGTTACCCAATCAATGATGAAGTTGCAAATATTGTAACCGCACAATTGTTATTTTTAGAAAGCACAGATAGAGTTAGAGATATTCAAATGTACATTAATTGCCCTGGCGGTGGTGTTTATGCTGGCATGGGTATGTATGATACAATGCAATTTATTACACCAGATATTGCAACAATTTGTACAGGTATGGCTGCAAGTATGGGTCAGGTATTAATGTGTGCAGGCGCAAAGGGGAAAAGAACAGCCCTAAAGCATAGTCGTATTATGATGCACCAACCAAGTGCCGGTGCAATGGGTCAAGCCAGTGATGTAGAAATTACGGTTAATGAAGTAAAAAAAGTAAAGCACGAATTGTACAGCATTATTTCTTTGCACACGGGACAAACTATCGAAAAAATAGCTGAAGATTGCCAAAGAGATAAATGGATGACTTCAACAGAAGCAAAGGAATATGGTTTGATAGATGAGGTATTACTTATAAATGCCCGTAAACAAAAGAAAGATTAAACTATTTGGCATAAAAGCGTTGCTTTTTAGCCAAACAAAAACAGCAGCTATAGTCAACATCGTTGTGTCACTCACTTGTACGGCATACCATTATTGATCTTAATAGATGCATTACAAAAAGTATTACTACTAAAAGCCATTTTTAAAATGAATTTATATAATAGAAATATTCGTCAAGATGATGAAGAAGAAAATCCAAAAGATTTGCCAGAAAGCCCGATGGAAAAAATGATGTCAGGCTGGCAGTTTGACAAAAAATTTATCGAGCAACGCAAAATCTTCTTGTGGGGCGCTGTAGATGATAAATCTGCGAAAGATATTACCAATAGATTAATGTATTTGGAGGCAATTGATCCGGGGAAAGAAATTACATTTTACATTAATAGTCCTGGTGGTGTCGTAACCAGTGGAATGGTAATTTACGATACCATGCAAATGATATCATCGCCTGTAAGTACTGTGTGTATGGGGATGGCAGCAAGTATGGGAAGTATTTTACTAAGTGGCGGCGAAAAAGGAAAACGTTTTATTTTCCCCAATGGCGAAGTAATGATTCACCAGCCAAGTGGTGGTGGCCAGGGCGTGAGTGCCGACCTGGAAATTATGGCTATTCAAATGCAAAAAGTAAAAGAATTGGGGGCGGAAATATTGGCAAAGAATTGCGGAAAAACCAAAGTGCAAATCATGAAAGATTTCGATCGTGATTATTGGATGGATGCAAAAGAATCTTTGGCTTATGGTATTGTTGATGGGCTGATAGAGAAGTTATAATTCTGCAATTATTATAGGGGTTTGCAAAGCAGAGGTGTTTTGCAAACCCTTTTTTTTAATACAACTTCGCAATATGCAACTATACTTTCAAATTTATTGTCATAACAATGCATAAGTAGCTTCGTATATTTGCAAATTGTGTTAAGTGAGAATTACGGAAAATTAAATAAAAAATTATGGCTAAACAACCCATTCTTCATTGCTCTTTTTGTGGAAGGAGTAGAGATGAAGTAAAAATATTAATTGCAGGTCAGGATGGTCATATTTGCGAAAATTGTGTAGACCATGCAAAGGATATTATTGGTCAGGAAATTGGAGAACCTGTTCAAGAAAAGGCAACATCTTCTTACAAGCTGTCAGTGAAGAAGCCAATGGAAATTAAAAAATTTTTAGATGAGTATGTAGTAGGTCAGAATGATGCAAAAAAAATACTCGCTGTTGCTGTTTACAACCATTATAAAAGGCTTAACCAAAAATTTGACAATGATGTTGAGATCGAGAAAAGTAATATTATCATGGTTGGCGAAACCGGGACGGGAAAAACACTTCTTGCCAAAACAATAGCAAGAATGCTGAATGTACCCTTTGCAATTGTAGATGCAACTGTTTTTACCGAAGCAGGGTATGTAGGAGAAGATGTAGAAAGTATGCTTAGCCGTTTACTGCAAGCTTGTAACTATGATGTAGCTGCAGCAGAAAAAGGAATTGTTTTTATTGATGAAATTGATAAAGTTGCCCGTAAAAGCGATAATCCAAGCATTACACGGGATGTAAGCGGAGAAGGTGTTCAACAAGGTTTATTAAAACTATTGGAAGGCAGCGAAGTATTGGTTCCCCCTCAAGGTGGCCGAAAGCACCCGGAGCAGAAACTCGTAAAAGTAAATACCCAAAACATTCTTTTTATTTGTGGAGGTGCATTTAGCGGTGTTGATAAAATAATTGCGCGCAGAGTAAATACCAACGCTATAGGTTTCAATGTAAACAAAGATTTACAGCAATTTCAGGAAGATAATTTACTTCAGTATATCAGTGCACCCGACTTAAAAACCTTCGGACTGATTCCTGAACTTTTAGGACGTTTACCGATTGTTACCTATTTAAATCCATTGGATGCTGAAACCTTAAAAAATATTTTAACAGAGCCCAAAAACTCTTTAATAAAGCAGTTTACGAAATTGTTTGAGATAGAAGGTATTGCCTTAAACATTGAAAAACCTGTTCTCGATTTTATGGTACAAAAAGCTCTTGAATATAAACTTGGTGCAAGAGGATTAAGAAGTATCTGTGAAAGTATCTTAACTGATGCAATGTATGAATTACCCAGCCAGAAAGTAAAGTCATTTAATGTGACACTGGAATATGCACAACGTAAATTTAATACCAGTAAATTAAGTATGCTAAAAGTGGCTTAATTAGATAAATTATTTTGATTAATCTTTAGCAAAAAATGCAGCTTTGAACGGCTGCATTTTTTTATTTATCAATTTTGTTATTTTTTTAATTCCGCTACAATACCCGCTATCGTTGAGTTATAGAGAAAACGATTTTTAAATTTTAAAAGTATTTTAAAAAATACTTTTAAAAAGTTTGGCTACGGAAATATACATCCCTACCTTTGCATTCCGCAAGAAAAAAGGGGTGAAATTATCTAAAGAGATAAGTTAGAAATACAGGACTAATTTAATTAATAAATTAGGTAAATAAAAAATAGTTTTATACTTTTGCAGCCGCTTCAGAAAAGTGGAAATAAAAAAGAGAAACATAAGTTCTTTGAAAGTTTGGAA